>NZ_JAMTDV010000051.1 GCF_023806565.1 Accumulibacter sp.
GCCGTTCGAGACTGCGCCGACGACGACCTTCGGGATACGATGGATCTCGCCTATCTCAGTGGTCAGCGCCCTGGCGATGTTCTGCGCATGCAGGTACGCGACCTGGTTGATGATTCGCTGATGGTCCGCCAGGGAAAGACTCGGAAGCGGATTCGCATCATGCTGACCGATGAGACAGGGGCAAGAACAGAGCTTGGTCTGCTCATCGATCGCATCAAGCGCCGGCAGATAGCGAGCCTGTATTTGGCCGCAACGTCCGACGGAAGGCGGATGACCGCCGGAATGCTGCGCTTGCGCTTCGTCGCAGCCAGGACGGCAGCGGCGCAGCATGCGGAAAAAGCGGGCAACGCCGCCCTTGTCCAGCGCATCGGGCAGTTCCAGTTCAGGGACGCGCGCCCCAAGGCGGCCAGCGAGATTGACGACGCGGGCGAAGCCGCGAAACTGCTCGGTCATTCCGACAAGGAACTGACCAAGGATGTGTATCGACGCGTCGGCGAGAAGGCGAAGCCGACAAAATGACTGCCCGGCCAACCAAGCGCCTGCGGAGCGCCTTACCCTGGGTTTCGGAAATCATTTCCGAAACTTTCGGAAATGATTGTCAGTGACGTGCTATATGCATATCAGGCGTTGCTCTTACCTGATTGATATATTTATGATTCTGGCGGAGAGGGCGGGATTCGAACCCGCGGTAGGCTCACACCTACGCCTGATTTCGAGTCAGGTACATTCGGCCACTCTGCCACCTCTCCGTCGGGCGCGAATGGTAGCACAAGATCGCCGCCCGGTGCTGCGGCATTTTCCCTTCCAATCCGGCCTTTCGACCGTTCAGCTGCCGTCGATCGTCGCCAGCCCGTCGAGATACGGACGCAACACTTCGGGCACGCTGATGGTGCCGTCGGCATTCTGGTAGTTCTCCATCACTGCGACCAGCGTGCGCCCGACAGCCAGGCCCGAACCGTTGAGCGTATGCACCAGTTCCGGCCGGTTGCGCTCGCCGCGGTAACGGGCCTGCATGCGCCGTGCCTGAAATGCCTCGAAGTTGGAGCACGACGAAATCTCGCGATAGGCCTGTTGCGCCGGCAGCCAGACTTCGAGATCGTAGGTCTTGGCGGAAGAGAAGCCGGTGTCGCCGGTGCACAGCGTGACCCGGCGATAGGGCAGATCGAGCAGCTCGAGGATCCGTTCCGCGTGCCCGGTGAGTTCCTCGTGCGCGGTCGGGGAATCGGCCGGCGCGACGATCTGCACCAGTTCGACCTTGTCGAACTGGTGCTGGCGGATCATGCCGCGCGTGTCCCGCCCGTACGATCCGGCTTCCGAGCGAAAGCACGGCGTGTGGCAGACGAGCTTGAGCGGCAGATCCTCGGCGGCGAGAATCTCGCCGCGAACGATGTTGGTGACCGGCACCTCGGCCGTCGGGATCAGGTACAGTGGATCGGCCTCGGCACGCGGGATCTTGAACAGGTCCTCCTCGAACTTGGGCAGTTGGCCGGTACCGGTGAGGCTCGCAGCATTGACCAGGTACGGCGCGTAGACTTCCGTGTAACCATGCCGGCCAGTGTGCGTGTCGAGCATGAACTGGGCGAGAACGCGATGCAGGCGGGCGAGCGGTCCCCTGATCAATGCAAAGCGCGTGCCGGCGATCTTGGCGGCGGTGGTGAAATCGAGCTGCGCGAGTGCCTCGCCGAGATCGACATGATCCCTCACCGCAAAGTCGAAGCGGCGAGGCTCGCCCCAACGCTTCACCTCGACATTGTCGGCGTCGGAAGCTCCGAGCGGAACCCCTTCCTGAGGCAGGTTGGGAACGAGCGCGAGAAAGGCGTCGAGTTGCCTGAGCAGATCTCCGAGACGAAGCTCGTTGGCCTCGAGCTGTTCCTTCAGCGCCGCCACCTGCGCCATGACGGGCGTCGCGTCGCCGCCGCGGCCCTTGATCGCACCGACCTGTTTCGAAAGGCTGTTGCGGCTCGCCTGCAGTTCCTGCGTGCGCGTCTGCAAGGCCTTGCGCTCGCTTTCGAGCGTCTGGAAAGTCGCCTTGTCGAGCACGAAACCGCGCGTCGCGAGTCTTTCGGCAACGCCATCGAGATTGTTGCGCAGCATTTGGATGTCGAGCATGATCGGTCCCTGAGTTGGCAGTCGCGCGGCGACTCCTGAATCCGCCCTCTTCCCCGGGAACGGCACCGGGGTGCCTTCGGGCCTAGTCCTTCCTTGCCTGGCGATCGAGTTCTCGCAGGTGCGCCAGCTTCTCGCCAATCTTGATTTCGAGGCCACGCGCCACCGGCCGATACCACTCGACCTCCGGCATGCCGTCGGGAATATAGGTCTCACCCGCCGCGTAGGCATCCGCCTCGTCGTGCGCATAGCGGTAATCCTTGCCATGCCCAAGGTGCTTCATCAGGCGCGTCGGCGCGTTGCGCAGATGCATCGGCACCGGTCGCGAACCATCGCTGCCGACGAAGCTGCGCGCGGCATTATACGCGAGGTAGGCGGCGTTCGACTTGGCCGCCATCGCCAGGTACAGCACTGCTTCGGCAAGCGCCAGCTCGCCCTCGGGAGAACCCAGACGCTCGAATGTCTCGGCGGCATCGAGCGCGATGCGCGCCGCGCGCGGATCCGCGAGACCGACGTCCTCCCACGCCATGCGCACGATGCGCCGCGCCAGATAGCGCGGATCGGCACCACCGTCGAGCATCCGGCAGAACCAGTACAGCGCGGCATCGGGAGACGAGCCGCGCACCGACTTGTGCAGGGCCGAAATCTGGTCGTAAAAGGTGTCGCCACCCTTGTCGAAGCGGCGCAGGCATTGCGCCACGACCCGTTCGACAAAAGCGCCGTCGATGCTGTCGACGTGCATCGTCCTGCTCGCAGTGCCGATCTGCTCGAGCTGATTGAGCAGCCGCCGCGCATCGCCATCGGCAAGGCCGATCAGACGCGCGCGCGCTTCGTCGTCGACATGCAGGCCAGGCAGGGCCAGCCGGCATGCCCGCGCGAGCAGTTCGCCCAATTCTGCCGCCGTCAGCGCCTGCAGCACGTATACGGCCGAACGCGAGAGCAGCGCCGAGTTGAGTTCGAACGACGGGTTCTCGGTGGTTGCTCCGACGAAAGTCAGCAGTCCGCCTTCGACGTAGGGCAGGAACGCGTCCTGTTGTGCCTTGTTGAAGCGATGTACCTCGTCGACGAAAAGAATCGTCCGCCTGCCGCTGCGCGCGCGCGTCACCTCGGCGCGAGCCACCGCCTCGCGGATGTCCCTGACGCCGGCGAAAACCGCCGATATGGCAATGAAGTCGGCGGCAAAGGCGTCTGCCATGAGGCGCGCCAGCGTCGTCTTGCCCACTCCGGGCGGCCCCCACAGAATCATGCTGTGCAATTCCCCGGATTGAAAGGCCAGGGCCAAGGGCTTGCCCGGACCGAGCAGGTGTCTCTGCCCGATCACCTCGGCCAGCGTCCGTGGCCGTAGCTGCTCGGCCAACGGCGCATCCACAGGCACTTCGCCGGGTTGCCCGGTCATGCCGCGAGGCCGTCCATGACGGGGATCCGGGAACCCGCGCACGCGCATCGTCGCAGTTCTTCCGGCCGCCGCGCGCGAACCGGGCGACGGCCACCGCAAGCCTGCCCGCCGGCGAGCCGGCAATCCGTGCAGCGGAGCGCGCGACGCCGGTGGCGAATCGATTTCGCCAAATGCGTAGCACTGTGACATTGCGCACGTCGCATCACGCCGCTCCCCGGTATCGTTCGCTCATTACTTTGCAGCACTCGAACAAGGGCAACGCTCCATGAAAACATACAAGACTCGAAGCGGCTTCGATCGGCGCGAACGCGACCTCGGCCGGCCTGGCAAGCTCCCCGAACGGCGCCGCATTCCGGAGCGTCGTCTCCCCGAGCTGACTGACGTGTCGGACATTTCGTTTGAAGAATTTCAGTCTCTTCTCGCCGCTCTCGGCAAAGCGGCAGCAAACTGTTCTTCTCCCCCCCGCAGCAAATAAGCGACACCACGTCGCGAGTGTCCGGCTCGGTCTGGCGCACAGTGGCCGCAAGGCGACTCATGTAGCCAGAGTCGAAACAGGGTGCAGGCAAGCCCTCCGGAAACAAATGGACCGAGCCTTGGACCGGGTGCAATGCCCGGTCATTTTTTTGTCCGCGCCTGGCACCACGGTCCTGGCCATCGAAGGCGGCAGCCGTCCGCATTCCCCCGGCGACCAATCCTCGCCACCGCCAGTTCGCGGAGCAACCGGCATGACGATCAGGAAACCGGCTTGCCATCTTCGAGAACCGCCTGCTCGAGCTCGCTGAAGGCTTCGGCGACGTAGTCGCTGAGGCGATCGAGATGAGGCAGCTGGTCGCTGGCGATCAGACCGAAGTACAACTGCCCGGCGTAACTGAAAAGGGTGATGTTGAGCAGGTTGCCAGCCGGGAGCGTGCTGATCGGATGCAGCTCTTCGAGTCGCGCTCCCTTGAGATAGAGGTATTCGGAGGGCCCGGGAACGTTGGAAACCAGTACGTTGCCGGTCGGCGGCAGGGCTTCGCTGAGCCCGAGCAGTTCGGCAAGCTGCCCGACCAGGGCCGTCAGGATGGTGTAGGACTCGATCGCCTCGGGAACCACGCCATCGATCATCTGGCGCACGTTGCGCAGCGAAAATCCGATGTTGCGCAAGCGCACGTAGGGGTCGTCGGTCGGCGGGGAAAGTTCGACCTGAACGATACCGATCTTGTTGCCGCCGCCGATGTCGCCCTCCTTGCGCAGATTGACCGGCATCTGGATGGTGATCGGCCGGCTCAGCTCGACGCCTTCGTCGGCCAGATAGTGACGCAGAGCGCCATCGAGACAGGTCAGGGCAACGTGATTCAACGTCGAGCGGGTTCGCGAGCGAACCCTGTTCACCCGCTCCATGCTCACGCTGGCCGACGCGAACTGCCGGCCGGCCGTGACCTGACCGGTCAGCGGGGTGTTGCCATCGGCGACAAAGGGCAACGAGATCGCATTCTTCGTGAGCTTGACGCTTTCCAGCAGCATCATCGCGGCCAGGCGACCAATCCCGAACAGGCGCCTGCCGACGCCCGCCAGATCGTCAAGCAGCGACCTGGCCAACTTGTCCTGGAGCCGCTTTTTCCCGTCACCGGTGGCATGCGGGGTGGCCCACAGCGGCTTGAGTTCGCATTCGGCGGCCGTCATCGACAGCGAGTTTGCCGCGAAGCGCATCAGTGTCACGCCGTCCGCGGTCGCGTGATGAACCTTGACATAGACGCCGAAGCGACCTTCGCTGACCCCATCGATGACATGCACCTCCCACAACGGCCGCGCGCGATCGAGCGTCGGCTGATGGAGGTCGGCAACGAGCCGATACAGTTCGTCGCGGCCATTCCTGCCGCGCACCAGCTTGTGATAGAAGACGTGCTGCGCGAGATCGATCGATTCTGCTTCCTCCCAGGTCGGCATTCCCGTCAGCGAAAAATGGATGACCCGATTGAAGGGCGATTCGACCTGGGTAAAGGTGAGGAAGTCCCGGTACAGATCGGCGGCAAACGCAGCCGTCGCTCGCGGCGGCCGCTTGAAAATCATCAATCCGGCGACGTGCTTCGGGCTCGCCTCCGATTCGGCGATGAAGAAGCCCACGTCCAGCAAGGAGAGTTTGTTCATTGCAGCTCCCTTCGTACCGCCCTGTGCCGGACCGCCGGCAGCCAGTCACCGGCGAAACCCGCAAACGCAGCGCTCTGCCAGACAGCGCCAAGCATAGCTTATCCAGCCATGCGCATTCTAAGGGATCGAGCGAAGAGTTCATTAGTGTGTGTCCTCTAGAGCTTCCCGTTAGACTTCTTCCCAGTGGTTGCAAAGGCAACCGCGAAAGTTTCCCATCCCGGTTCGACAAAGGAGAAGTCCATGAGCATGCAATTCACCACCTTGCTGGAGCAGGCGAGCAATCAGCAATTCGTCACGAAAGCGCGCAAGGCAGCCGGCAACCTCTGGCTGTGCAGCCTCGGTGCCTATTCGCTGGCCACCAAGAGCAGCGCCAGGACCGTCGAGAAACTGGTCCGCGAGGGCAAGGCGATGCAGCCGAAAGCTCGCCAGCAATTCGAAGAGAAATCGACCGAGCTGATCGACGTTGCCAACGCGACGATCCAGCGCGGCGAGCAACTGGTCCGCGAACGCTTCTTCCGGCCGCTCGACTTCCTGCTGCTGGCGACCAGGCGCGACATCGAACAGCTCTCGCTGCGCGTGATCGAGCTTAGCGACGAGGTACACCGGCTGGCGACCGGCAAGGCGAAGGCGGCGGCCGAACCGGCGGCGGCCGAAGAACCACAGGATCCGCCGCTGCTGGCCAACGCAGCGTAAGTCGTTGCCCGACGGCCGCCGGCATAGACACCGGCGGCGAGACTAGTCCTCGGCGACCTTCGCCGACTCGCCACGCAGCCAGTGACGAAAGGCGCTGACGATCGGGCGGTCGGCGACGGCTTCGGGAACGACCAGGTAGTACGCCTGCGTACGCCGGATGACGATGTCGAAGGGCACCACCAGGCGTCCGGCAGCGACCTCTGCTTCGACCAGAGGCTTCGAGGCAAGAGCGACGCCGACGCCGTCGATCGCTGCCGAGAGAACCAGCCCGGGATCGCTGAAATGCGTCCCGGCATTCGCGTCGATGCCACTGACTTCGGCAACCTGCAGCCATTCCGCCCAGGTCGGACGATCCATCAGCTCGAGGATCGATTCGTCGTGCAGGAGATTGTGTCGCCGCAAATCGCCCGGCGTATGCAGCGGCCGCATGCCGAACAGCAGGCGAGGACTGCACACCACCACGTAGGCCGGCGCGAACAGGCGATCGCTGCGGCAACCGTCGTAATGGCCGCGGCCGAAGCGTATGAAGACTTCGGTCTCGTCGTCGCGCACGTCGATTCCTGCCAGACCGGAAGCGCCGGACGCATCACGCGCGTCGATCGTCTCCAGCGATGCCGCCATGTGCAGCTGGATCTCGGGGTGAGCGGCGGTGAATTTGGGCAGATGACGCATCAGCCAACGTGTCAGGAAAGCAGGCGGCGAGGTCACCAACAGGCGCCCACCGGCTTCGTGCAGGCGCGTGTTTTCGATCGCCGCGGCAAAGCACTCCAGCCCTTCGCGGACCTTCGGCAGCATCGCCCTCCCTTCGCGCGTCAGTTCCAGAGCGCGCGTCAAGCGGTGGAAGAGCGGAAAGCCGAGGTATTCTTCGAGACCCTTGATCTGGTGGCTGATAGCAGTGGGCGTCACCGACAGCTCTTCCCCGGCATCCTTGAAACTCAGGTGGCGGGCAGCCGCTTCGAAAGCGCGCAGGGCATTGAGGGGAGGCAGTCGGTAGGTCATATGAATGAGATTTTCTCACGCATCGGCTGATATGGGATCGTTTGTCGACGAAGCCGCGAAGCCATACAGTATCGCTACTCGCTCAGCGCGAGAACTGCCGGAGAAAGAAGCGAATGAAAACCGACCTCACCCGTGAACAGATGATGATTGTCGTCGAGCGCGCCCGTCATCGGCGCAGCCTGGCTACCGGCGAGCTGTATGCGACCGCTATCCGTCGGACGTTGCGCCGGCTGGCGCGAGTCCTCGACAAGTTCCTGCACGTGCTGTTGATGTCGCCCAGCCGGCCCCGCTGAAAACACGTAAAGAAGTCGTCGCGAGCAAGCGACGATACCCACCGACCGGATCGGCGCCGACGCGGCGGCGCGTCCGCCCGCCACTCTGATCAGAAGCCCCGAAACCCGAGCACGAGAATCGAAGGGCAACTGGTCAGGCCGTGGCCTGCCGCCATGTGGCAACGGTCGCAGTGACTGCGACCTGGCTTGCAGAACAGAATCTCTTCCCGACCCGCGTCGTCCCACCCGGACTGGGGCAGCCGGCATGGGCAATCGCGGTCTGTCACTCTGGTCGCGACATTGGTCGCCGAAAAGCAAATCGCTTCTCCACCCGTCACCACAGGCGTGAACAGGCATTGCCCGTGGCATTGCAGCAATCCGGCGCGGGCGAACCGCCGAACGATGGGCAAACCGCGTGGCAAACGCCGGCGCTCTCACCCCGGCAGTCTGCCGGCGCGCCGACCGCGCCGACCGCGCCGACCGCGCCGACCGCGCCGACGAACTGCGCGCCGCCAATCGCCGCTGCCAGGCGCCGATCGAGGTGTCGAATTAATTTACAGTGCTCGTCGGCAGCGTGCTTGGCGAATTGCCAACGGCCGCAAGGTGAATTCAGTTATCTTATTATAACACTTACTTATGAAATATTAGCGAAAGTCGGCATGGAATGTGCTTCATGACGACCACGGCATTCCTGAGCGTCTCCAGGAAAGCCTGAGAAGGCAGCCGAAGCAGGCATTCATGCCATTGAAAATCAAAATTTTTTTGACTCTTACAGGTTAGGAAAACAAAATGACCCTGATCAAATCACTCAAGCCGTTGGCATTGATCGCCCCGCTGCTTTGCGCGGCCCCTGCGTTCGCCGACCAGACCGTCGGGCTTCCCGCCGATGGCGGAACGGGGAACTGCTTCCCGTTCGGATGCTCCTACTCGGGCGAGTACCAGCAGGTGTACACGAAGAGCCTGTTCGCCGGTCCAATCATCATCAAGGACCTGGAGTTTTTCAACACGGAGTTCAACACGGGCGCCACCGCCATGAACTCGGGTACTTGGACGATTTCGCTGTCGACCACCGCCGCCGACTGGAACACGCTGTCCGGGACTTTTGCCTCGAATATCGGTGGCAACAACACCGTGGTGTTCAGCGGCAATCTGTCCCAGCCGTGGGCTTTTGGCGACACGCTGCATATCAATCTGACCACGCCCTTCGCTTACAACCCCGCTGACGGCAACCTGCTGATGGACGTCGTGGTGTCGGGT
Organism: Accumulibacter sp.; assembly: GCF_023806565.1. Classification (GTDB taxonomy): domain Bacteria; phylum Pseudomonadota; class Gammaproteobacteria; order Burkholderiales; family Rhodocyclaceae; genus Accumulibacter. The sequence continues at coordinate 8,851 of NZ_JAMTDV010000051.1, forward strand.
GCGAGCTCGCCCGGTGGGCTTCTCTACTTTGACACCAATGGCTACAACAGCGGCAACTTCAATGGCAACACGATCATGGGTCGCGTCTACGACGGCAGCGTCGTGAACAGCGGTTACGGCCTGGTCACCGGCTTCAGCACCGCGGTTCCGGAGCCCGTTTCCCTGGCCCTGCTCGGGATCGGTCTGGCCGGTCTGGCGACGGCACGACGTCGCGCGAGCGCAAGCTGAGCAATCGACCGGATGACGACAGCTACGGCGGCCTCGGCCGCCGTTGTCGTTTCCGTCGGTGCAAACCCGCTCGCGGCAAGGACGAAATCGCGACGTTTGCGCAAGCTGCGCAGGGCGCCCCTGGCCAGCACACCGTAACTCGCGAAGCCACGGGCAGGCCGTTGGCTTACCCTTCCGTGGCTGCGCATTCTGCCTCAGTCACCTGAGCGAGGGCGCGAGGAGCACGACGCGTTTCGCGCAAGCCGGCGAAAGGCAGCTAGAATGATGAGTCCCGCGCCCTTCTGCCCCCATCCGATGCCGGCCACGCCATGCCCAGAATCCAGATCGATCTGCCCGAGAGTTTCGTCTTCTCCACCGAAATCCCCCTCTACCTCAGCCACATCAATTACGGTGGCCACCTCGACAACGCTGCCGTACTGGCAGTGGTATCGGAAGCACGGGCGCGTTTTTTCCAGACTCTCGGCTACCGCGAACTGGATGTCGAGGGACTCGGCATCATCGTCGCAGATGCGGCCCTCCAGTACCGGTCGGAGGCATTCCACGGCGAGGTGATGGTCGTGCGCATGTCGGCCAGCGACTTTGGCAGCAAGGGCTGTGACCTGCCGTGGTGCATGCTGGACAAGGCGAGCGGCCGAGAGGTCGCGCGCGGCAAGACGGGAATCGTCTTCTTCGATTACGCGGCACGCAAGGTGGCACGGGTACCGGAGAAGTTCCGCCTGCGCGCGTCGGCTTCCGGCGAATAGGCACACAACGGGCTTCGCCTGCGGCCGGCGCTGCCTGCCGCCTTCCTCGCCGCCTACGCCGAAAGGTACTCCCGAATCAGCCGCTTTTGCAGGCTCTGCACCTGCTTGAAGGCTTCCTTCAGGATCAAGCGGTCGAGTTCATGCAGATCGTCGGGATCGACACGGTTGGATACGGTACCGGCGACGCGAATCACCTGATGTTCGAGCCGGAGACGCTGGATGTGGTGAAAGGCGTCGATCAGCGCGGCCAGTTCGGAAGCTACGATACCACCCTGCTCGCCGGTGACGCGCAGCCGCTCGACGGTGTTGGTATCGGGAATCTGCCGGACCAGTGCGTAGATCCGGGCGGCGTCGACGAAAGGCCGCGAACCGTGCTTCTTCAGATCGATGGTGTGCGGGAACTCCGTGTCGCGTTCATAGCGGAAACCGTTCCACCAGCTCAGCGGCGACGTCCAATTCACCGTGTTTTCGACCATGGCGCGCAGAAAGATCGGGTACGAGGGGGTACGCGCCAACAGCCAGCTGCGCAGATCATTGACCAGCGACTCCTGCCCGTACAATGCGCGAAAATCGAAGAAGATGCTCGAATTGAGCAGGGCTTCCGGCTCGGGAGATTCGAGCCAGGTGGAAAACGCCCTTCGCCACTCGGCAGCGGACAGACACCAGCGCGGGTTGCCGGCCATGATGTTACCCTTGCAGAGCGGGAAGCCGCAGGCATCGAGCGCTTCGTTGACCGCCCGCGCAAAGGGCAGAAAAGCCTCGCGCAGGGTGGCCGCCTCTTCGTCGGACTCGGCGACGAAGATCAGACCGTTGTCCTGATCAGTGGCCAGCGTCTGCTCGAGCCGCCCTTCCGAACCGAATACCAGCCAGCACCAGGGCACGTAGGGCAGATCGAACTGACCGGCAACCAGCTCGATCACCTGCAGGGACAGGAGATCGTTGAGCGACGAAATGCGATGACAGAGCGCGTCGGCACTCACCCGTTCGGCCACCAGGCGAGCGACGAAGGCGCGAATTTCCGCAGCCAGGGCAACCAGTGTGGCGAGCTCGCGTGCCGCCAGGATCGATCGCACCAGGTCGGCGTTCTGCGCACCCGGCAGGGTGTACAGGTCGGTCTGCGAGACGAGGTTGAAGTAACTGCCGTCGGCTTCGGTCAGCACCAGGTGACGTACGCCACGACGCACCATGACCACGCTCGCCTGGTGCGCAGTGCTGTCCACCGGCATGGTGATCAGACCGGCGGTCATCACCGTGGCGACTGGCGCCTGCAGGTCGCAGGTCTCGATCGCGATTCGCCGCAGCACGTCCTGCAGGGTGACGATGCCCAAGGGCACGCGGCTGCCGCCATCGACGACGACGACAGCATCCGCTCGCGTCCGGTCGAGCAGCAGCAGAATCTCGCGCACGCTGGCCGCCGGTTCGACCGTCAGCGGCTGCGCGCGGACCAGATGACGCAGCGCGACGTACGGGGTAAAGGGTGCTGCCCGAGGTTCAGTACTTGAGACGGGCATGGAAAGTCTTCTGACTCGCTTCGCGCGCCTGCCGCAGCGTCGTGATGCCGATTTCGGCGAGCAAGGGCAACATCCTCAGGAAGACTTCGCCGGTCACCATCGCATCCCCGAGCGCGGTGTGGCGGCCAAATACCGAAACCCCGAGACGCTCGGCAATCGCTTCCAGGCGATGCGTCGTCTGATTGGGATGCAGCACCGCCGAGAGCAGCAGGGTGTCGAGCACCGGCTGGTCGAAACGAACACCGGTGGGTCTCTCCTTCAACTGCAGGAAACGCATGTCGAAAGCGGCGTTGTGCCCGACCAGGACGGTGTCCGCGCAGAAGGCATGAAACTTCGGCAGAACGACATCGATCGCCGGTTGCCCGACCAGCAATTCGGGAGTGATGCCGTGCACCGCGATCGACTGCTCGGACAGCGAACGCCGCGGATCGACCAGTTGATCGAAACACTCGTGGCGAAGCAGCCTGCGATTGACGATTCGCGTCGCGCCGATCTGGATGATCTCGTCGCCCTCGGACGGCTGCAAGCCCGTGGTCTCGGTATCGAATACCGTATACGACAGTTCCGCAAGTGGCCGGTCGTCGAGTTCGGGATTGACCGCCGACCAGAGGAATATGTCGAAATCGTAGAATTCGGGGCGTTCGCCCTCCGGCGCCGCGACGATGGCGCGCGGCAGATCCCTGGGCGCTTCGGCCGCCGGCAGCATGGTTCGGAAGAAGGCGCGATGCGAAACCCTTTCGCGCTGGAACCAGATGTCGCCGTTGCAGCGCTCGATGACATCGACGACGCTGAGCGGCGACACTTCGCCACCGCTGGCCATCGGATCCTGCAACCAGCTCATCGCCGTCTCGTTGTTCATGAAGGTGCCGAGCCAGGACAGGTCGAATTGCGCAAGCTGCCCGCTGCGCGTCAGCGACAGGCGCACCTCACGCACCGCGTATTCGTCCTGCAGGCGCAAAGCCAGGTAGCGCAGGGCCTGCAGCAGTCCGAAGGTGTCTACACGCAGCCATAGCTCGTCATCGACGTTCTCGCACTTGACCGCCAGTGCCCGGCGTTCCGTGCTGCGCCGCTCGCCAATGCGGCGCGCGGCGACCGCCAGCAGTTCGACGCCGAGAATTTCCTCGAGCAGCCAGCGCTCACGCAGGTCGTTCGAGAAAGCCGCAGCCGCTTTCTCGAACTGCGCCGACAGGGCCGCCGCCTCGTCGCGGATGACGCGCAGAAAGCGATCGCGCTGTTGCTGCGGCATGTCGGAAAAATCGGAGAGCATTTCGCCTGCCGCCCGAATGCTGCCGAGCGGGCCACGGCCACCCTCGACCAGCGACTGGATCAGCGCGTCTCGACGCGCGTGCCGCTCGTTGGTACTCGTCACGTCTTCGAGAACGAGCACGAAGCCCGTGATCGACAGCGTTCCGACGCGTGCATGGTGCGGCCCATGCGCCCCCAGGACCGGTGACATGTGCGCGCGCAGCAAACGTCCGGAATGCGTTGCCGTGACGAACTGCGCCGAACCGATGAGCTTTCTGCTGTCCGCTTCGCCGCCTTCGCGACTCGCCTGCTGCAGACGTTCGAGTGCGTGCTCGATCAGCGCGCGATCAAAAACCGTGTAAATCGAACGCCCGAGGCCAAGCAACTCCACATTGCTTCCGTCGGCGCCGGTCGACAGCTCCTGTCGCGCCCGCTGGTTGTAGAGCAGCACCCGGCCATCGAGGTTGCAAACCACGACGCTCTGGCTGAGATCGGCCATCAGCGCTGCCAGGCGGCTGCGTTCCTCCTCGAGCGAAGCACGCGCTTCGCTGACACGCTGCGCGACATCGTTCTCACGCGCCTCGCGCAGCGCCAGCAACTGATTGGCAGCATGCGCCAATACGCGCAGTTCTTCGGCGCCGTACTCGCCCTCGCCCAGCCGCAGACCGCTGTGCGCCAGCGCCGCCGCAAGTTCCTCGGCCATACGCAACGGCGCGCCGACATAGCGCTCGTGCAACTGATAGACGACCCAACAGCTCAGCGCGCAGGCGGCGAGCGTCAGCACCAGCAGAGCCACGATTCGCTCCTCCTGCGTCCGCCCTCCGCCGCTGGCGTCGGCCTCGCTGGCCAGCATCAGGGACGCAGTGGCGACCACCACGAGCAGCAGAAACAGGGAAGCGGCCGCCGCCGTCAACAGCAGCTTGCGCCGGGAACGCATGAGTCAGGCTTCCAGGAGCCTGCGCACTTCGGCGAGCAACTCCTTGGTTGAAAAAGGTTTGGTCATGTAGCCATCCGCCCCCAGGCCAAGCCCCTTGCTCACTTCCGTGTCGCGCCCCTTGGCCGTCAGCATCAGAATGCGCGTGGCGCTCTGCTCGGGGTCGGAACGCAGTGCCTGGCAGACATCGAAACCATTCATCCTCGGCATCATCACATCGAGCAGGACGAGGTCCGGCTTTTCGGCGCGGACCTTGGCCAAGGCCTCTTCACCATCACCGGCGACCAGCACCTCGAAGCCTTCCCGGCGCAGCAGAAACTCGATCGAGATGACGATGTTTTGCTCGTCGTCAGCAATCAGGATTTTCTTGCTCATCAACCCTCCGCTCATGATTGAACATACGCCCAATTCGCCCTCGCTCGCAATGGCTAGACAAGCGCCTCCTCGTGCACCGGCGCAAATGGCACGGTGAAACGAAAAGCCGCTCCTTCTCCGGGCACGCTCTCCACCCACAAGCGGCCGCCGAAATGCTCGATGATGCGGCGGCTGATCGGCAGCCCGAGTCCGGTGCCAGCCGGCTTGGCGGTCAGCGTGTCGCCGACCTGGCGGAATTTCTCGAAAATCAGTTGCTGGTCCTCCGGACGGATTCCCGGTCCGTTATCGACCACGCCGACTTCGAGTCCCTCCTCCACTTTCCGCAGCACGACGCGGACCCGGCCGCTGCCCACCGGCAGGAACTTCGCCGCATTCGACAGCAGATTCAGCATCACCTGGATCAGGCGGTCACGGTCGGCCAGGATCAGGGGCAGATTATCGGGCAGATCGAGGTCGACCTGCGCCTCTTTCTCGCAGAAGAGCTGACTCGTCGCGGCGACCGACTGTTCGATCACTTCCTTGAGGTTGAGTTCACAACCGTTCCAGTCGGCGCGGCCCGACTCGATCTTCGCCAGGTCGAGGGTCTGGTTGACCAGTCTGGTCAGTCGCTCGGCCTCGCTGACGATCAGCCCGAGAAAACGCACGCGATCCGGCAGGTGCATGCGGGGATCATCGTGCAGCAGTTCGGAGAAGGCGCGAATCGAGGTCAGTGGCGTGCGCAGTTCATGCGTCACCGAGGACATGATGTCATCCTTGACGCGATCGAGCTCCTGCAGGCGCTCGTTGGCGGCCTGCAGCTCGTGCGTGGCCGCCGTCAACTCGCGCGACTTGCGTTCGAGTTCGCGACTGTAGGTCCGCAACTGCGATGCCTCGTCGAGAATGTGCATCACTTCCTCGATGCTCAGCGGCTCCTCCTTGGCTACCGAAGCGACCATCACGCGTGCCGACGCGCTACCGATGGCACCAGCCAGCAGTGATTCGGCGAACTGCACCAGTTGCGCGTCGGCGTCGCGCATCACCCCATCGGCAAAACCGCGGCGACGGGCATAGGCGGCGAACAGCGATTGCGCCCGTGTCTGCCCAAGAAAGCGGCCAACCAGTTCCTGCAGGTCGCTGACCTGCGCGCGTCCGCGCCAGAGAGCGGCGCCGACCGGTCCGGTATCCTTCAGCGCATCAACGAAGACCGTCGCCTGCGTCGCCTCGGCGGCGATCGGCGGACGCAGCAGCGAAACGCCGACGTAGGCACCGATGTTGGCCAGGAAGCTCCAGAACAGACAGTGCGAAATTTCGTCGAATCCGGCGAGGCCGAACAGCTGCTGTGGCCGCAACAGTTCGAAGCCGAACAGGCCCTGCGTAAGAAAGTCGTCGGCCAGCCAGCCGGATTTGGCAAACGACGGCAGCAACAAGGTATAGGTCCACACCAGAAATCCCGCGGAAAGACCCGCCAGGGCGCCACCACGGGTCGCTCCGCGCCAGTACATGCCGCCAATCATCGCCGGTGCGAACTGGGCAACCGCCGAGAAACTGATCAGGCCGATGGCAACCAGCGCGTACGCCTCGCCGGCCAGCCGGAAGTAGAGGTAGCCGAGCAGCAGGATGACCACGATGGCCGTTCGCCGAATGCCGATCAACAGGCCGGTCAGGTCGCTGGACTCTTCCAGGACCACCCGCCGGTGACGCAGCAGCAAGGGCATCACCAGATCGTTGCAGACCATGGTCGACAGGGCGATGGTTTCGACGATGACCATCCCGGTTGCGGCCGACAGCCCCCCGACGAAGACCAGCAGCGTCAGACCGTCGTGTCGCTGCGACATCGGCAAGGTCAGTACAAAGGTATCGGCATCGACGTCCTGCCCGACGAAATGCAGCAGACCGCCGAGCGCAATCGGCAACACGAAGGCGTTGATCAGCAGCAGATACAGCGGAAAGAGCCAGGCAGCGCGCTTGAGGTGCGCTTCATTTACGTTCTCGACGACGGCAACCTGAAACTGGCGCGGCAGGAAAAGCAGCGCCATCGCGGAAAGCAGAATCAGCGAAAACCAGCCGGTATACCCTCCGCCCGAAGGGATCGCCGTCGCCAGACGCTGCAGTTGGGGATGCTCGGCGATGTGCTCGAAGATGTCGGCCAATCCGTCGTAGATGCCGTAGGTGACGTAAGCGCCGACAGCGAGAAAGGCGATCAGCTTGACGCCCGATTCCACGGCGATCGCCGCCACCATGCCTTCATGGCGTTCGGTGGCATCGAGATGACGGGTGCCGAAAACGATCGTGAACGCTGCGAGAATCAGCGCGATGTAGAAACTCATGTCGGCCGCCACCGACATCGTCGCGCTGTGATTAGGCATGACGATTTCCGGATAGCTGAGCAACAGGCTCACCGAACTCGAAACCGCCTTGAGCTGCAGGGCAATGTAGGGAATGATGCCGACCACGGCAATCACCGTCACCAGACTGCCGAGAAGATGACTCTTGCCGTAGCGGGAGGCAATGAAATCGGCAATCGAAGTAATGCGGTTGGCCTTGACGATGCGGATCATCTTCAGCAGCACGAACCAGCCGAGCGCCATCATCAGCGTCGGACCCAGGTAGACCGGCAGGAAGCCGATTCCCGACACCGCCGCGCGTCCGACGCTGCCGTAGAAGGTCCAGGTGGTGCAGTACACGGCCATCGACAGGGCATAGATGGTCGGATTGGCGATGATCGATCGCCCCTGATCCGCCCTTTTGTCGCCCCACCAGGCGACCGCGAAGAGCAGCCCGAGATAGACCAGCGAGACGGAAATGACGACCGGTGCTTCGAGCATCGTCGCCGCCTACTTGATACGGCGCTCGATCGCCCACCCCATCAGCGCGATGACCAGCGCCCAGGCAAAGAAGACATAGGCGAAGATCAGGGGAACCCCGAGCACCTCCGTACGCCGGTCGAACAGCGACAGCACGGGATAATTGAACAGCACGCAGCCGATCAGGAAGGCTGCGATCAGTCGGTCACCGGCCAGAATCTTGCGCTGCATGTCAGTCTCCCGTTCGCGAGGGATCGGGCAATCGCCCGGGGCAAACCCCCTGCCGAAGTCGCCCGTGGTGCACCTTCCGGCACGAACTGGCTGGACTTCGCCCACGACCGTGCCGCCACCGCCTGCATTGTCATCAATCGGCCCGAGCGGTGCAATATTTTTGCACCTCGGAGCGTGCGCCGGCTGGCCCGGGCAGCGAGCCGTCCACCTCCCGCGAGATCGTCGGAGCAGTCTCTTCACTCCCGGTCGCTGCGCTATACTGTCGATAAACCCAGTAGTGAAAGGATTCCCCGGATGCACGGTGAGCGGGCAGCAGCGTGAACGACCTTGCGGACAAGTGCCGCTTCGCCGCCGTCGACCCGCTCGCGCAACTCAACGACGCGCAGCGCGCGGCTGCCACCTTCGGCATCCTGCCGGGTGGCACCGGCGACGGGTACGGACACCGGCCGCTGCTGGTGATCGCCGGCGCCGGATCGGGCAAGACCAGCACGCTGGCACACCGGGTCGCACAACTCGTCGCCGGCGGTACCGACCCCCACCGTATCCTGCTGCTCACCTTCTCGCGGCGTGCGGCGAGCGAAATGAGCCGCCGTGTCGAGAGCATCCTGGCGCGGCAGAACGCAGCGCGCGCCGTCGCCGGAACACGGTCGCTGGCCTGGGCGGGAACTTTTCACGGCATCGGCGCGCGTCTGCTGCGCGAGTACGCCGGCCGCATCGGCCTCGATCCGGCGTTTACGATCCATGACCGGCAGGATTCGGGCGACCTGATGAATCTCGCCCGCCACGCTCTCGGCTTCTCGTCGAAGGGCAAACGCTTCCCGCTGAAGGGCACCTGCCTTGCCATTTACTCGGCGGTGCTCAACACCCAGGCGCTGCTCGGCGAAGTGCTGCAATCGGGCTTTCCCTGGTGCGCCGAATGGGAAAGCGATCTGCGGCGCCTTTTCCTGGCCTATGTGGAAGCCAAGCAGGCACAGCAGGTGCTCGATTACGACGATCTCCTGCTGTACTGGGCGCAGATGGTCGGCGAACCGGAACTTGCTCGCGAGATCGGCGAGCGCTTTGCGCAGGTACTGGTTGACGAGTACCAGGACACCAACCGCCTGCAGGCCGCCATCCTGCTGGCGATGAAGCCGGACGGCCGCGGCCTGACCGTGGTCGGCGACGACGCTCAGTCGATCTATGCCTTCCGCGGCGCCACCGTCCGCAACATTCTCGACTTTCCCGGTCATTTCGATCCACCCGCGCAGGTGGTGACGCTCGATCGCAACTACCGCTCGACGCAGCCGATCCTGACCGCCGCCAACGGCGTGATCGCCGGCGCCCGCGAGCGCTTCACGAAGGATCTCTGGAGCGACCGCACGTCGGCCGAAAAGCCGAAGCTCGTCTCGCTGCGCGACGATGCCGATCAGGCCCTCTACGTCGTCGAACAGACGCTCGCCAGACGCGAGGCTGGCATCCGACTGAAGGCGCAGGCAATCCTCTTCCGTGCGGCACAGCACAGCGCCCGGCTCGAAATCGAGTTGACGCGTCGCAACATTCCATTCGTCAAGTTCGGCGGACTCAAGTTTCTTGAAGCGGCGCACGTCAAGGACGTGCTCGCCATCCTGCGTTGGGCGCAGAATCCGCGCGACCGTCTCGCCGGCTTCCGCGCCATGCAGTTGATCGCCGGCATCGGCCCGAAGACCGCCGATCGCATACTGGCGAACGTGACTACCGCCAATCCGGGGGGCACACTGCTCGGCGAGCAGCCGGTACCGGAAAGCGCCCACGCCGCGTGGATCGAGTTTGCCGCGCTGATCGATGGCAGCGTTCGCGTCGCGGCACGCTGGCCGGCGGCCTTCGACCGGATCTGCAAGTGGTACCAGGCGCAGATCGACCGCCTGCATGACGGCGCCGAAGCCCGTCAGGCCGACATCGAGCAACTCGCGCGCATCGCTGCCACCTATCCCAGTGCCGAGCGTTTCCTCACCGAGCTGACGCTGGACCCGCCCGACGCGACCAGCGATCAGGCCGGGCCACCCCTGCTCGACGAGGACTACCTGATCCTGTCAACGATCCATTCGGCCAAGGGACAGGAGTGGACTGCCGTAAGCGTGCTCAATGCGATCGACGGCTGCATTCCTTCCGACCTGGCAACCGGTTCGGCCGCGGAAATCGACGAGGAGCGCCGCCTGCTCTATGTCGCCATGACGCGCGCCCGAACGCACCTCGAACTGCTGCTGCCGCAGCGCTTCTACGTTAGCCAGCAGGCGACGTACGGCGACCGCCACGTATACGCCAGCCGCACGCGTTTCATCGGCAATTCTCTGCTGCCGCATTTCGAACAGACTTGCTGGCCCCGATCCGCCGACCCGCCAGCGGCCCACCCCAATGGCCGACAGCAGGCGCTCGATCTCGCGGCGCGAATGCGGGCGATGTGGAAGTGAATCGCGCGCTTCGCGCTTGCCGGCGAATCGCGATCCGTTCGCGGCACTCTGCACCTTTCTTCGCATCGGGGTGCGTTCGGTGGTAGATTCCGGGGTGGCCGGCAACCGCTGCCGGCTTCCCTTTTCGACCTGGTACCATGCCACAAATCACTGCCAACCATCTGCAATTCGAATACGAATCGTTCGGTGCCGAATCCGGTTCGGCCATCCTGCTGATCATGGGACTCGGCGCCCAGTTGGGACGCTGGAACATCGAACTCTGCGAAGCGCTGGTCCGGCGCGGCTATCGTGTGGTCCGCTTCGACAACCGCGACTGCGGCCTGTCGAGCAAGATCGACGCGGCCGGCGTCCCCGACCTCGGCCGCGCCTTGCGGATCGGCGTACCTCTCCAGGATCCTCCCTACACCCTGGAGGACATGGCCACCGACTGCGTCTGCCTGCTGACCGCGCTGGGCATCGAACGGGCACACATCGTCGGCGCCTCGATGGGCGGCGCGATCGCGCAACTGGTCGCCGCGCTGTATCCGCAACGCACCTTGTCGCTGACCAGCATCATGTCCACCAGCAGCCACCCCGACCTGCCACCGCCCACGCCCGCGGCAGCGCACGCGCTGATGGCACCCTTGCCGGCAACGCGCGACAGGGAAAGCCTGATCGAAGATGCGATGAAGCGGCAACTGGCCGTTGCGAGTCCCGAATACCCGAGCTGCCCGCAACGCATGCGCGCACAGCTGGTCGAGGAGCATGAGCGCGGCTATTATCCGCGTGGCGTCGCACGACAACTGGCCGCCTTTCTCGCCAGCGGTGATCGACGGGCGCTGCTGGCGACGATCCAGGCGCCGACGCTGGTCCTGCACGGCGCCGAAGACCCGCTGATCCCGGTCGCCTGTGGTCATGACGTGGCCGCACACATCCCCGGAGCAAGAATGCGGGTGATCGAAGGAATGGCTCACGATTTCCCCCTCGCGTTGACCGAGGTGTTTGTGGATGCGATCGATGGCGTGGCAAGGAAGGCGGGCAATCGTCCCGAAACCCGGCCAGCCGACACGATTTGCCAGTGATCGCCGCGCGCCCGGCGGTCCGACGCCTGCGGGCGACGGCGCCATCCCGCGAAGGGCGATAGCGTCGGAATGAATGCGACATCCGCGCCCGAACCGCTGACTTTCGTCGACCTGGAAACCAGCGGGGCCAATTTCGCCAATGACCGGATCATCGAAATCGGCCTGGTCGAGGTCGACGAGAGCGGCGTACGGGAATGGAGCACGCTGGTCAATCCGGAAACGCCGCTGTCTTCTTTCATCACCGGGCTGACCGGAATCGACGACTCGATGCTCTGCAGCGCGCCCACTTTCCGGCAGTTGGCCTCTGCTCTGCTCGACCGCCTGCGCGGACGCCTGTTCATCGCGCACAACGCACGCTTCGACTACGGCTTCCTGAAAAGCGAGTTTGCGCGCATCGGTGTCGATTTCCGCATGCCCAGTCTGTGCACGGTCAAGCTCTCACGCAAGCTGTTTCCCGAGCATCATCGGCACAACCTCGACAGTCTGGTGGTGCGGCATGGGCTCAGCGTCGCCGGCGGTCGTCACCGGGCGCTGGCCGACGCGCGCATTCTCTGGGAGTTGTGGCAGTGCTGGCATCGGCAACTGCCGACGGCGACGATTCGCAGCGCGCTGGCAACGATCGCCGGTCGCCCCGAACTGCCGCCGCAGATCGACGCCGCGTCGCTCGGCGAGCTGCCCGAAGCGGCCGGCGCCTACGCGTTTTTCGGCGACCAGGGCCGCCTGCTGCTGTGCCGGCGAAGCAGCAACCTTCGCCAGCAGGTGCTCGCCCACTTCCGGCCCGAGCAGCGCGACACGCCGCTCTGGCGCGATACCCGCCGCATCGACTGGCGGGTGGCGGCGGGCGAACTGGGCGCCCGCCTGCGCGAAATCGAACTGGCCCGGTCGTTGTCCGCCGCCGGCCGCGAGCCGCCGGGCGAGAGGCGGGGACGAGGACACCGTGGCGCTGGCGAAGAACTCTGTGCTTGGCACGTGCCGTACGCTGCGGCGGGCGAGTTTCGGCCCCAGCTGGTGTTCGCCGCGGATCACGACTTCGCTTCATCCGACGATTTGTTCGGCCTCTACGCCAGCCGTCGAGAGGCGCTGCGCAGTCTGCGCACGTTGGCCGACGCGCACCGCCTCTGTCCCCGGCAGCTCGGGCTGGAAGAGGGGCCCAGGGAAGGAGCCTGCGCTGCCTACCGCCAGAAGAACTGCCGTGGTGTCTGCATCGGCAAGGAAACTCCCGCACTGCACGGCGCCCGCCTGTTGAGCGCGCTCGCCAAGTTCCGGCTCAAGATCTGGCCATACCGCGGGCCGGTGGTGCTGGTCGAGCGCGACGAGTTCGGCATGCGCGAAGATCTGCACCTGATCGACCGCTGGCGCCTCGTCGGCACCGTCGGCAGTGAGGAGGAACTGCACGCCGTTCTCGCCGATGGTCCGAGCACCGGCCCTTTCGACCCCGACGTATACCGAATCCTCAGCCGGTTTCTGCAGGCCGGCAGGCTGCCGCTGCGCCAGCTTTCACCCTGCTCAGGGTAAGCGCTGGACTGCCGCCGGATCGCCCGGGTGTCCCCCGGCCTGGCGCAGCAGGTCGGCGATGTCGGTGTTTTCGGTCTTCAACGCCCAGTCGATGGCGGTCGCACCGCGGTCATTGGCAAGGTTGGGGTCCGCCTCGTTGCGCAGCAGGATTTCCACTACATCGATGTGCCCGAAGCGTGCCGCGAACAACAGCGCCGTCGATCCGTTCTGGGTTGTCGCGTTGACGTCGGCACCCTTCCTGAGCAGGTAGTCGACCACCTCCGCATGACCGTTGAACGCGGCGTAGATCAGCGGTGGCCAGCCGTAGAGGTTGACATCGGCGCCGGCTTCCACGAGACGCTTGACGAACGGCAGCTTGCCCTTGTAAGCGGCCAGACTCAGTGCCGTCTCGCCATTCCGGTTGCGCGTGTTGAGGCGCGCGCGGCGCTTCAGCAGATAGTCGACAAACGGCATGTTTTCACGGCGGACGGCCTGCATCAACAGGGTGTTGCCTTGCGGATCGACCGAGTTGACGTCCATGCCGCGATTGATGAGCTGGATCGCCCAGGCGGTATCGCCGGCAATCAGTGCCTCTTCCATGTCCTCGTAGGCGCCGGCCGCGGCAAGGGTGGGTAGGAGCAGGGCAAAGAGCAGGGCAGGAATCTTCATTGGACGACTTTCGAACGGGCGAAAGGAAAAAGACGGAAGAAATTGGCCGTGGTTGCTTCGACGACCGCCTCATAGCCGATGCCGCGCAGGCGAGCGATCTCCTCCGCGACATGCTTCACATAGCTTGGCTGGTTGATCTTTCCCCGGTATGGCACCGGCGCGAGGTAGGGCGAATCGGTTTCCACCAGGAGCCGGTCAAGCGGCACGCGCTGCGCGACCTCGCGTACGATCGGCGCATTCGGGAAAGTGACGATGCCGGACAACGAAATGTAGAACCCCAGTTCGAGCGCTGCTTCGGCGATCGGCCAGCTCTCGGTGAAGCAGTGCATCACGCCGCCGGCCTCCTCGGCGTGCTCCTCGCGCAGCACGCGCAGCGTATCGACCGCCGCATCGCGGGTGTGCACCACCAGCGGCATTCCGGCTTCGCGGGCGGCGCGAATGTGCGTGCGAAACCGCTCCCGTTGCCACTCCGGCGCATCCTTGTGCCAGTAGTAATCCAGGCCGGTCTCGCCGATCGCGATGATGCGAGGATGGCGGGCAAGTTTGACGAGTTCGCCGACGGTCGGTTCGCGCACCCCGGTCGTCTCGGGATGGACGCCGACCGACGCCAGGATCGTCGGCCAGGTCTCGGCCAGCGCCAGCACCCGCGGCAGGTCTTCCAGCGTGACGCCGATGCACACCGCGCAACCGACGCCATTGTCCTGCATCGATTGAATCGCCTGCTCGATGTGGGCGGAAAGCTTCGGGAAATCGAGATGGCAATGCGAATCGACCAGCATCCCCGCCCCGTCAGACCGTGTGCGTCGGGCGACCCGAGTGCATGACGCCACCGAGCAGCGCCTCGATGCGTTTGCGCGCCTCGCCGCCGCCCTCGTCGTTCTTGAAGTGTACGCCGATCCCCTGCACCTTGTTGTTGTGTGCGCCGACCGGAGTAATCCAGACGACGGTGCCGGCAATCGGGATTTTCGCCGGATCGTCCATCAGTGACAACAGCATGAAGACCTCGTCGCCCATGGCATAGTTGCGCGTGGTCGGAATGAAGATCCCGCCGTTGCGCAAGAGCGGCATGTACGCCGCGTACAGCGCCGACTTCGAATTGATGTTCAGCGACAATACGCTCGGGCGCGGAGCAGCGTGAGCGGTTGGCTTGATGGTGTCGGCTTCTGCCATATCCTCAGGAGGTTCGGAACAGCCTTGCGTAACTCATGAAAAAATCTTCGAGAAACAGGCGAGCATTCAGGGGTTGCTCGCACTGAACCTTGTATTGTATCGCCTTTCTGTGGAATGCCAAGAGCTTGCGGGTATCGGTCGCTTGCGCCAGGCCCTGCAGCTGCGCCGCCTGCGCCAGGAAATAGCGCGGCGGCAGTCCTGCGCTGGCGAGTGCGAGATCGCACAGCCACTTCTGTCCCCAGTCGAGCGCACGCTTGAGCGGTGCCGGACGCTTGTCGGCCTTGACCACCTTGTCGAGATTCGCGGCCGCCGCCAGCGGGTCGAGGCGGTCGCCGCGCGACACCTCGGCCAGTAGCGCATCGAGCAGCATACGCTCGCCGCTGCCGCTGAGTTCCTGCGCCAGGAGCGGCGAACCACCAGCCAGCGCCAGCCAGCTTTCGGCATCACCGACGCCGGCAGCAGCCAGCCATTGGCCCGCGACCTGCCCGGTCGGACAGCGTACGGCCACCACCTGGCAGCGGCTGCGAATCGTCGGCAACAAACGGTGTGGCTCACTGGAAATCAGCAGGAAGAGAGTGGATGCAATCGGTTCTTCGAGGGACTTGAGCAGTGCATTCGCGGTCGATCGATTCATCGCCTCGGCCGGGTTCAGCAACACCACGCGCGCACCGTGGCGATGCGTGCCGACATGCAGAAAATCGTCGATCGCCCGCAGTTGATCGATCGTGATCTGCTGGCTCGCTTTCTTCCTGCCCCCCTCCTCGCCCTCGCCGGACTCGCCGACGTCGCCGACCACCAGCGCGTCCGGCTGCAACAGCCGCAGATCCGGATGATTGTCCTGCGCCAGCCAACCGCACGCCAGGCAATTGCCGCACGCTTCGCCATTCGCGCCAACGCTCTCGCACAGCAGCGAGCCGGCGAACGCACGCGCCAGTGCGAATTTCCCGATCCCTCGTTGACCGACAATCAGCAGCGCGTGCGGCAATCGCTCCCGCCGCGCCTGCAGTTGCTCCCAGATCGCAGCATGCAGGCCGATCACGTTCACGAACAGCAACTCGCAATCTTCTGCCGAACCAGATCCAGGACCACACCCGGCGCCTGATCGGCGTCGATCACCTGGATTCGTTGCGGCGCTGCAGCCGCGCGTTCGAGATAGGCCTGGCGCACGCGCTCGTGAAAATCGGCCCGCTCCCGCTCGAACCGGTCGAGGTCGCGCGCCTGGGCAGCGATGCGCCGGCCAGCGACTGCCGACGGCAAGTCGAACAGCAGGGTCAGATCGGGTTGCAGGTGGGAATGCACCCACTGTTCGAGTTGCGCGAACTTCGCCGCGGCAAGGCCGCGCCCGCCGCACTGGTAAGCGTAGGTGGCGTCGCTGAAGCGATCGCAGATCACCCAGTCACCGCGCCCGAGCGCCGGCTCGATGACCCGATCGAGATGTTCTCGGCGCGCGGCAAACATCAGCAAGGCTTCGGTTTCCCGGTGCATCCCCTGCTGCAGGAGCAACTCGCGCAGCTTCTCGCCGAGCGTCGTCCCCCCCGGTTCGCGCGTGCTGACCACCCGCCGACCCTGCTCACGCAGGAAGGCAGCAGTCGCTTCGATATGGCTGCTCTTGCCGGCGCCGTCGATGCCTTCGAAAGTGATGAAGCGGCCACGTCGCCTGCACTGCTCCTGACTCAAGGTCTGCCGCTCCTCTGGTAGCGTGTCACCGCCTGGTTGTGCTCGGCCAGCGTCTGCGAAAAATGGCTGCTGCCGTCGCCACGGGCGACGAAATACAGCGCCGCCGACGGCGCCGGATGCATTGCCGCCCGCAGCGAAGCCAGCCCGGGCATGGCGATCGGAGTTGGTGGCAAGCCGCGCCGCGTGTAGGTATTGTAGGGCGTGTCGCGCAGCAGGTCGCGTTTGTGCAGGGTGCCGTCGAAGCCGTCGGCAAGTCCGTAGATCACCGTCGGATCGGTCTGCAGCAGCATTCCCTGGCGTAACCGGTTGACGAACACTGCCGCCACCAGCGAGCGATCCTGTTCGCGGCCGGTCTCCTTCTCGACAATCGAAGCCAGGATCAGCGCCTGGTAAGAGTCGGCATATGGCAGTTCGGCCGCCCGGTTCTGCCACTCGCGATCCACATGCCGCTGCATCGCGCGATGGGCGCGCGCGAGCAGTGCGATGTCGCTGCTGCGCTTGGCAAAGAAATAGGTATCCGGAAAGAATTCCCCCTCTGCAGACGTTTCCGGCTCACCCAGCAGACGCATGATCTCCGCGTCCGCCAGACCGGTGGTCTCGTGGCGAAGCTCAGGATGGGCGTCGAGGCGTTCGCGCATCTGGCGGAAGGTCCACCCCTCGATGAACGCCAGTTCGCCCTGCGTGAAATCGCCACGCGTCAGTTTCCGCAGCAATTGCAGCGGCGTGACACCCCGCACCACCTCGTAGCTGCCCGCCTTGATCGACGCCTCGACGCCGAGCAGCCGGGCGAGCAGAAGCAGTGCCCACGGGTCGAGTTCGACACCCGCCGCCACCATTGCTCGCGTCGCGGCGCGCAGGCTGGTGCCAGGGTCGATGGTGAATTCGACCTGCTCCTGCTGCAGGCCGAGTGGCGTCAGTACCAGAGAGGCGACCAGCGCGATCCCCAGCAGGAGGGTCAACGCGGCAGGAATCAACGACCGGCGGAGGAAATTGCGCATCAATCCGGCACAGCCGGGAGGCTGCTGGGTGGGAACGAAGGAAGGCGACTGGCACTATAATAGCCGAAAGACGCTCGCCTCGATCGAACCTCGGGTCGCCCGGACACAGTCGACTGCTTCGCTCCCCGGGCGGTTGGCGATGGCGCAGAGGAAATGCGTGTATCGTCACCGCAGGTTGGACCACAACTTCAGGATGGAAACGACGCAAGGATGAACTCGATCTGGCAGGAAATTCTCGGCCCAAGCAGCGCACGCTTCCGCAACGGATTGCTCGCCGATTTCGGCGATGCGGCCGCCGAACTTGCGGCAGCACGCACGGCGACCATCGTCGCGCCGCTCACCCATCTCGGCGTGATCGAGGTTACCGGACCGGACGCGGCGGCTTTCCTGCACAACCAGCTGACCAGCGACGTCAAGCACCTGGCCGGCGACGCGGCGCAGTATTCGGCGTGGTGCTCGGCGAAAGGCCGCATGCTGGCAAGCTTCCTGATCTTCCGCATGGGTCCGGCGTACCAGTTGCAGCTTTCGGCCGATCTGCTGCCGACGATCGACAAGCGCCTGCGAATGTTCGTGCTGCGCAGCAAGGTGCAAATCACCGACGTTTCCGCCGCCTGCGCCCTCATCGGCCTGGCCGGTCCCGAGATGGATGCCGTCCTGCACGGCGCCGGCCTGCCCGTTCCGACAACTCCCCGGCAAACGGCGGCGTTTGCCGCGGGAACGGTGATTCGCCTCGATGCCGGCCGTTGCCAGATTGCCGTCCAGCGCGAGGCCGCAGCAGCCTTGTGGCAGAAGCTGCAGGCGGGCGCACGACCGGTCGGCACCTGTGCCTGGCAATGGCTCGACATTTGTGCCGGTATTCCGCTGATCAGCGAGCGCACCAGCGAGGAGTTCGTGCCGCAAATGGCCAGCTTCGAGCAACTCGACGCGGTCAGTTTCCGCAAGGGCTGCTATCCGGGCCAGGAAGTCGTCGCCCGCACCCAGTATCTCGGCAAGGTCAAGCGCCACCTCTATCGGGCGCACGCCACGACGATCATGGCCGCCGGCGACGCGATCTATTCGCCGACCAACCCCCAGCAACCGTGCGGCATGGTCACCAACGCCGCACCGGCGCCGGACGGTGGCTACGATGCCCTGGTGATCGTGCAGGAAACGTTTTTCGGTGCCGCCGATCTTGCGCTCGCCTCGCCGGCCGGCGCCCGTGTCGAACTCCAGGCACTGAACAGCCGGGACTGACCCAGGCCGGCGATGTGTCTGATCCTGGTCGCCTGGCAGGCACACGACGACTATCCGCTGGTGGTTGCCGCCAACCGCGACGAATTCTTCGCGCGGCCGGCAGCGCCGGCGGCCTTCTGGCGCGACGCCCCACAGGTGCTCGCCGGCCGCGATCTTGAAGCCGGTGGCACCTGGCTGGGAGTCAGCCGGGAGCGGCGCTTCGCGGCACTGACCAACTATCGTGAGGGTGGTAGACAACTCCCCGATGCCCGTTCGCGCGGCGCCCTGGTCGCCGAATTTGTGCGCGGCAGGACACACCCGGCAGCGTACCTGGCGCAGGTGGCGGCCACCGCAGCCGACTACAACGGCTTCAACCTCTTCGTCGGCGACGGCGAACGCCTCGCCTACTACACCAACCGTGGCGACGGCCGGCCACGCTGGCTGACACCGGGCATCTACGGTCTGTCGAACCATCTGCTCGATACGCCCTGGCCAAAGCTGGCCAGCGCCAAGGCGGCGTTTGCCGAAGCCTTGGCGGGGCTGCCGGCGAGTTCTCCGTTCTTCGAGCTGCTGGCCGATCAGGAAATCGTCCCCGATTCCCACCTGCCGGAAACCGGTGTGCCGCTCGCCTGGGAACGGATTCTCTCGGCGGTTTTCGTGCGCTCGGAAAGCTACGGCACGCGGGCTTCGACGCTGCTGACGATGCGCCGCGACGGGCAGACGTCGCTGCTCGAACGCAGCTTCGACAGCGATGCACGGCTAGTCGGCCAGGTCGGCGAGACCTTTCAGTCCTCGCTGATCTCGACCGGCGTGTAGGGCGGCACCAGGTCGAACAGTTCGACGATCTCGGCGTTGTGCATGCGGATGCAGCCGATCGAGCCCGGGCGACCCATCGGCGTCGTGTCCGGGCTGCCGTGGATGTACACGTAGCGACGCATGGTATCGACTTCGCCGAGGCGGTTGCGACCGGGCTCGCAACCGGACAGCCAGAGGATCCGGGTGAGGATCCAGTCGCGTTTGGGAAAACGTTCGGCAAGTTCGCGGCCGTAGACCTCGCCGGTCGGCCGCCGTGCCACGAACACCGTGTTCGCCGCCGCTCCGGCGCCGATCTTGGCGCGGATCAGATGCTTGCCGCGCGGCGTACAAAAGCTGCCGACCGTCTCCCCCGCTCCCTTTGCCGCCGTGGACACCGGATACGCGCGCAGCACCTCGCCGGCATCGTCGACCAGGGTCAGCGATTGCCGCGCGATCGAAATGTGGATGCGCACCTTCACTCCCGGCCGCGCCGTGCGGCAAAGAAGCCGGACAGCAACCGCCCGCACTCGTCGGCCAGAACCCCGCCAATTACCTCGGTATGATGATTCAGACGTTCGACGGCGAAGAGATCGACAACGCTGCCATGCACCCCCGTCTTCGGATCGCGAGCGCCGTAGATCAGACGCGCGATCCGGGCCTGCAACACGGCACCGGCACACATCGCGCATGGTTCCAGCGTCACGAACAGCTCGCAGCCCGGCAGGCGGTAATTGCGCAGATTGCGCGCGGCGTCACGCAGCGCGGCAATCTCGGCGTGCGCGGTCGGGTCGTGTTCGCCGATCGGCGAATTGAAGCCCCTGCCGACAATCGCTCCCTCACGCACCACCAGCGCCCCCACCGGCACCTCGCCCAGGCATTCGGCCGCCCGCGCCAGGGAAAGCGCCTCACGCATGTAGTATTCATCGTCCATCGTTGCCATTCTACCGCAGCCCGGCGACGGGCTGCCGGGGACCTCGCCGCCGAGCGGCTG
>NZ_JAMTDV010000052.1 GCF_023806565.1 Accumulibacter sp.
GTCGTGACTTTAGCCACTACAAGCTAACCAGTGGCAAGAGTCAAGACTTGACCCCTGCTCGTGCTCGACTCTGAGACTTGACCCCGACTCGTGCTGGCGAAACGCATAGAGAAGGCGAAACAATTGCTGAAGGAGACGCACGACCCGATCACGGAAATCGCTTTCGCAACCGGGTTCAACGGTTCCAGCCAGTTGGCGAACGTTTTCCAGTCGCGGGTGGGTATGTCGCCCAGGGAATTTCGGCGGAATCTGGGGAACTTCGGGGACGCCGGATAGGGCCGCTGGGCGCGGGGATCGGCTGCCCAACAAGCATGGCCAATTGCTGCCGCGGCCCGCTGGCGGGCGGCGGCTGACTGCGATGGTTCCTAGATCGCCGCTTCGTCGAGTTCGCCGGTGCGGATGCGCACCACTTGCTCGACCGAGCTGACGAAGATCTTGCCATCGCCAATCTTGCCGGTGCGCGCCGCCTTGACGATCGCGTCGATGGCATTCTCGGCGGAGTTGTCCGAAACGACGATTTCGATCTTCACCTTGGGCAGGAAATCGACGACGTATTCGGCGCCGCGGTAGAGTTCGGTATGGCCTTTCTGGCGGCCAAAACCCTTGACCTCGGTGACCGTCAGGCCGGTGACGCCGATTTCCGACAGAGCCTCGCGAACCTCGTCGAGCTTGAACGGTTTGATGATCGCTTCAATTTTTTTCATGGCCTCTGCTCCGGAAAAGATCGTAAATAAATCGTATCAGAAATCGGGCGGCGATAAGTGATCAGTAGAGGTCGCGATAGCGATTGGTGATCGGATAGCGCCAGTCCTTGCCGAAACCGCGCTGGGTGACGCGGATCCCGACCGGCGCCTGGCGTCGCTTGTATTCGCTGATCTTGAGCAGGTGCACGACGCGGCGCACGTCGGCCTCGGCGTAACCACGGGCAATGATCGAGCGCGGGCTGAGGTCCTGTTCCATGTACGCCTCGACGATCGCGTCGAGCACTTCGTACGGCGGCAGGCTGTCCTGATCGGTCTGGTCCGGTTTCAGCTCGGCCGATGGCGGGCGGCTGATGATCCGTTCGGGAATCGCGTGGGAGCGCGCGTTGCGCCAGCGCGCGAGGCGATAGACCAAGGTCTTGGCGATGTCCTTGATCACCGCGAAGCCCCCCGCCATGTCCCCGTACAGCGTGCAGTAGCCGACGGCCATTTCCGACTTGTTGCCCGTGGTCAAGACCAGCGAACCCGTCTTGTTCGAGAGGGCCATCAGGATCATGCCGCGAATCCGGGCCTGCAGATTTTCTTCGGTGGTATCGGCCGCCAGGCCGGCAAACTGCTTCTCGAGCATGCCAGCGAGCGTGCGCATCGCCGGCTCGATCGGAATTTCGTCGTAGGCAACGCCAAGCAGGTGGACCATTTCGCGCGAATCGGCGAGGCTGATCTCCGCCGTATACGGAGAGGGCATCATCACCGCACGCACCTTGTCGGCGCCGAGGGCGTCGACCGCGATGCACAGCGTCAGCGCCGAATCGATGCCTCCCGACAGACCGATGATCGCTCCCGGAAAGCGATTCTTGCCGAGATAGTCGCGTACGCCGAGCAGCAGCGCCTGATACACCTCGGCTTCGAGACACGGTGTGGCAGCGATGCTTCCTGGCTGCGGTTCGCCATCGACAAATTCGACGATGGCGAGCGCTTCCTCGAATTGCGGCAGCCGGCAGACTAGCGTCCCCTGCGAGTCGAGGACGAACGAGCCGCCGTCAAAAACGAGTTCATCCTGGCCGCCGGCGAGATTGGCATACACTACCGGCAGGCCGGTACTGACGACGCGCTGGCGCAGCACCTCTGTGCGCTGTTCGTGCTTGCCGATGCGATAGGGAGAGGCGTTGAGCACCAGCAGGAGTTCGGCGCCGGCAGCGCGGGCGAGGTCGGCGGCGCCGGCCTGCCAGACGTCCTCGCAGATGTTCACGCCGCAGCGCACACCCTTGATCGTCAGCACGCAGGGCCCGTCGCCGGATGCAAAGTAGCGCTCTTCGTCGAACACTTCGTAATTGGGCAGCCGCTGCTTGTAATAGGTGGCCACCCGCTTGCCGTCGCTGAGCAGCGTCGCCGCGTTGTAGCATTGCGTCCCGCGCTTTTCGGGGTGACCGACGAGAATGGCGATTCCCCGCACGCTGCCGGCGAGCAGATCGAGTTCACTCTCGCAGGCGGCACAGAAGTCGTCGCGCAGCAGCAGGTCCTCGGGCGGGTAGCCGCAGAGCGCAAGCTCGGGCGTCAGCAGCAGATCGGCACCGAGCTTGCGCGCACGCTCGGCGAAATCGACGAGGCGCTTTCGGTTGCCGGCGAAGTCGCCGACCGTGGCGTTGATCTGGGCGATGGCAATTTTCAGGGACATGGGCAAGGTTGGCAGCGAAAGGGGCGCCCGCGCGCCCCCCGAACCGCCGAATCAGAGAAAGCGGTCAGAAAGCCGGCTTGTCCTTGGCATCGGCGTAAGCCTTCACGCCGTCCATGATTTCCTTCTTGGCTTCGTCACTGCCCAGCCAACCGGCAACCTTGACGTACTTGCCTCGTTCCAGATCCTTGTAGTGCGCAAAGAAGTGCGCGATCTGGTCGAGGATCACCTGCGGAAAATCGCGCGGCGATTCGATGTCGCGATACATCGAGGTCAGGCTGTCGACCGGGACGGCGAGCAGCTTGGCATCGGGTCCGGCTTCGTCTTCCATCGACAGCATGCCGATCGGGCGGCAACGCACGACGACACCGGGGGGAAGCGCGAACTGGGTGACCACCAGCACGTCGACCGGATCGCCATCGCCGGCGATGGTGTGCGGGATGTAGCCATAATTGCACGGGTAATGCATGGCGGTAGACATGAACCGATCAACGAAGACCGCGCCGCTGTCCTTATCGACTTCGTACTTCACCGGGTCGGAATGCATCGGAATTTCGATGATGACGTTGAAATCATTGGGGAGTGCCTTGCCGGACGGCACGCGATCGAGGCCCATGTCGGTGTTCTCTCTGCTGGTTTCGGGAAAGGGGATTATACGCGCCAATGACGGCGCCGGTGACGGCCTCCGCGACCCTGATCCGCGGCTCAGACGCGGCAGATCGCTTCGTCCGTTGGCGAAACTGCCGCGCCGTCGAATTCCTCGATCCGATCGAGCCAGTCCGCAATGGCGGCGGCACAGGCTTGCCAGTGCCCGTCGAGAATCATCGCATGGCCGGCAGCGGGGATGATCCGCAGCTCGGCCCGCCAGCGTTTCGCCACACGTCGGACCATGTGCGGAGGAAAGACCGTGTCGAGCTCGCCACCGACGACGAGTACCGGCAGCGCAGGCGCTTTCGGCGGCCACCTCCAGCACATCAGTGCCATGTCGGAGATCGCCCGCAGGGACTCCGGTTGCACCAGTTGCGCAAGGCGCAGCACGGCCTCGTTCCTGGTCGCCGGGGTGAAGTAGACCTGCTTGAGAACCTGCAGCCCCTTGGCGGTGCACACTCCTTTGGTCAGATTGGCGACTTCGCCCAGAAACTGCGGGTAACGGAGGACGAGGTTCGTCGCCGATTCGAGAGTGCCGTTCGGCGGCACCGGCGACATCAGCACACCGGCACGGGCGAGCGACTGCTCGAGAGCGCGTTCGACAAGACAGGCCCCCATCGAATGTCCGATCAGAATCGGCTTGCTGGCGAAGCTCCGGATCACGCGCGCCAGTGCAGCGAAATAGTCGCTGAGGCCGAGTGCGTCGAGTTCGTCACGCTGCCCGCTGCGACCGTGCCCGGGCAGGTCCAGCGCGTAGCAGTCATGGCCACGACTGGCGAAATGGGGGAGAAAGTGTGCCTCCCAGCAGCGGGCGTCGACGTATCCGCCGTGGACGAAGAGCAGCGGGGCCTTGCCGGTGACGCTTCGCGGCGCGCGATGGAGGGTGTGCAGGGGGTGTGAGGAGGTCATGATTTACCTTGCCTGGCGATTGGTTTCAAGGATTCAGACGCCGCCGTGGCGCGACTGGCCCAACTCGACCATCTGCCGTGCTTCCTCGGCAAAACGTCGCGCCTGTTCGTCATCGGCGCCGCGGTCGATTGCCGACGGTGGCATGGTGATTCCCTTCTGCACCGCCGGGCGCGAACGAATCCGGTTCAGCCAGCGTTGCAGGTGCGGCAGATCGTCGACGTCTACACCCGACCAGCGGTGCGTTCGCACCCACGCCCAGTTGGCGATGTCTGCGATCGAATAGTCGCCGGCAAGGAACTCGTTTTCGCGCAACTGCCCGTCGAGCACGCGCAACAGCCGCTTGCTCTCGCCCTGATATCTTTCGATCGCCGCCGGGATCTTTTCCGGCAGGTAGCGGTAGAAGACGTTCGCCTGGCCCATCATCGGTCCGATTCCGCCCATCTGGAACATCAGCCATTGCACGACGCGAGAACGTCCCTTGGCGTCTGCGGGCAGCAGGCGGCCGGTCTTCTCCGCCAGGTAGAGGAGGATGGCACCGGATTCGAAGACGGCGAAATCGTCCTCGTCGCGGTCCACGATGGCCGGGATACGCCCGTTTGGATTGATCGCCAGAAACCACGGCTGTTTCTGTTCGCGCCTGGCGAGATGCAGCGTGTGCAGCGTGTAGGGCAGCGCGAGCTCTTCGAGCGCGATCGAAATCTTGTGTCCGTTCGGTGTTGCGGCCGAGTACAGGTCGATCATGGGCGGGACTCCCTCCTTGCAGCAAGAGACATGGGATACGCAGCAAACGCCAACATGGCGCAGCCGGCGAGGACGAGGTGGTCAATCGAGTGTTCGCCGGAAAGTCTTCAGCCCGACGCCGAGAACCACGAGCATGAACGCGAGAATCGGCCAGACCTGATCCCAGAGCATGCCGATGCCGTTGCCCTTGAGCAGGATGCCGCGGACCAGGAGCAGAAAGTGGGTGAGCGGCAGGATGTTGCCGACCACCTGCGCCCATTCCGGCATGCCGCGAAAGGGAAACATGAAGCCCGAGAGCAGCATCGAAGGCAGAAAGAAGAAGAAGGTCATCTGCATCGCCTGCAACTGGTTCTGCGCGATCGAGCTGAAAGTGATTCCCAGCGTCAGGTTGGCGCAGATGAACAGCAGCACCACCGCGTACAGCAGCGGCAGGCTGCCGTGCATCGGCACGTCGAACAGCCAGCGGGCGGCGAGCAGAACCAGCGTGACCTGCAGCAGGCCGATCAGGATGTAGGGAACGATCTTGCCGGTCATCACCTCGAGTGGCGTCGCCGGCGTCGCCAGCAGGTTCTCGAAGGTTCCGCGCTCGCGCTCGCGGGTCATCGCCAGTCCGGTCATCAGGACCATGGTCATCGTCAGGATGACGCCGAGCAGACCGGGAACGACGTTGTAGGCGGTGATGCCTTCCGGATTGTAGCGGCGGTGGATGCGCAGATCGACCGGCGGGGTCGGCCGGCGTTGCAGGCCGGGCAGGTCGGCGGCGAAGACTTCGACGCCGAGACTCCTGAGCACGGAGATGGCGCCGCCGGTAGCCATCGGATCGGTGGCGTCGGCTTCGACGAGCAGCGTCGGGCTGCGCCCGCGCAACAGATCGCGGTGAAAGCCGGGGGCGAAGGTGACGACGAACTGCACCTGGCTGCGGTCGAGCAGTTCGTCCGCCTGTTTCTCGTCGACCTGACCGACGATCCGGAAGTAGTCGCTGTTGGCCATCGCTGCGACGTAGGCGCGCGCGTAGGGGCCGGGGTCGGCCATGACCACTGCCGTCGGCAGGTGCTTCGGGTCCGAGTTGATGGCAAAGCCGAACAGCATCAGCTGGATGATCGGGATGCCGACGATCATCCCGAAGGTCAGCCGGTCGCGCTTCAACTGGATGAATTCCTTGCGCAGAATGCCGATCCAGCGGGAAAGGGAGAAAGCTTCCATGTTACGCAGCGAGCGGGTCTTCGGCCTGCCGCATCAGGTGGATGAAAGCGTCTTCGAGTGACGGCGTCACCGCGACGACGCCTACCCCGGTGTCTTCGGCGAGCGTCCGCAGGCTGTCCTGCAGGCGTGTGCGGTCCTGGCCGCTGACGTGCAGCGTCGCGCCAAAGGTGGCCACCTGGTCGGCGCCGGGCATCCCGCGCAGGCGTTCGGCGAGGTGGTGGATGTCTTCGCCGCTGATTTCCCATGTGTGCAGACGGCACCCGGCGACCACCTCGCTGGCCGTGCCGGTGGCGAGCAGACTGCCGTAGGCAATGTAGGCCAGGCGATGGCAGCGTTCGGCCTCGTCCATGTAATGCGTCGATACCAGGATGGTGATTCCGGCTGCGGACAGGCGGTGGATTTCTTCCCAGAAGTCGCGGCGCGCTTTCGGGTCGACGCCGGCCGTCGGCTCGTCGAGGAGCAGCAGGCGAGGCTGGTGGAGCAGGCAGGCGGCGAGCGCGAGACGCTGCTTCCAGCCGCCGGAAAGCGTTCCCGCGAGTTGCTGGCGGCGGCCGCTCAGACCGAGCTCGTCGAGCGCCTGGTTCACCGCCTCGCGCCGGCCGCGCATCCCGAACATGCGTGCGACGAAATCGAGATTTTCGGCGATCGTCAGGTCGTCCCACAGCGAGAACTTCTGCGTCATGTAGCCGACCTGGCGCTTGATGGCCGCGCTTTCCCGGAGAACGTCGAGGCCGAGGCAGGTGCCGCGGCCGCTGTCCGGCCGCAGCAGTCCGCAGAGCATACGGATCGAGGTCGTCTTGCCGCTGCCGTTGGGTCCGAGGAAGCCGTAGATCTCGCCCTGGCGCACCTGCAGCGTCAGATCCCGGACCACGTGTTTGTCGCCGAAGCGCTTGTTGATGCCGGCAACGTCGATCGCCAGGCTGCTCATCGGTCGATCAGGCGGACGTCTACCGGTAGCCCCGGACGCAATCGGGCGGCCTGTTCGGGTGGCGGTTGCGCCTCGACGCGGAAGACGAGCTTTTCGCGGCTGCCGCGGCTGTAGATCACCGGCGGCGTGTATTCGGCCTCGGGCGCGATGAAGTCGATGCGGGCACGAATCGCTCCGCTGCAGCCGTCGCAGCTCGCTTCGACCTGCTGTCCCGGCTGCAGTCCCGCGATCTGCGCTTCCGGCACGTAGAAGCGCAGGCGGCGACGCGCGTCCGGCAGCAGGCTGGCGACCGGTGCGCCGGCCGGCACCCATTCGCCCGGTCGGTAGTAGGTGTCGGCCACCTCGCCGTCGGTCGGCGCATTGACCGCCTTGCGTTCGACCAGCCAGCGCTTCTGCGCGGCGAGCGCGGACGCCGCATCGAGATCGGCTTCGGCGCCGCGCACTTCACCCTGACGGCCGAGCGCAATACGGAAGGTTGCCAGCTGCTCGCGGGCGGCGTCGAGTTGCGCCGCATCGCGGTCACGCGTCGCGCGCGCCTCGTCGAGTCTGGCCTGCGAGACGAAGTTCCTTTGTGCCAGCGCCTGCTGTTGCCGGAACTGCGTCTCCGCCAGTTGCAGCGCCGCCTCGGCAGCACGCACCTGCGCTTCGAGGGCAGCGATTTCGGGTGGCCGGCGCGGTTCGCTGAGGTTCCTGAGCTTTTCGCGCGCCGAACTGGTGCGCGCTTCCGCTTCCGCCAGCGACTGCGCGTCGGGGTCGGCGGCGACGGCGAAGATCGCCTCGCCTTCCCGGACGTGGCTGCCACGCGGACTGTCGAGCGACTTCAGATATCCCGCCTGCGGCGCAGCCAGGTAAAGGAATTCTCCCTCGACGTAGCCCTGAAACGCTGCCGGCTGGCCATTGCCACAGCCGGGCAGCGCCGGCACGAGTGCGGCGGCGAGCAGGAAGGGAAGGGTGGACGATCGCATGGGGCAGCATTGTACGGTGGCGCGGGCCGGGGGGGCGCTGCAAGGTGACGCATGCTATCACCTTCGCGCCTGCCGCAATCCACGACGTGCCGCGAGCTTCCGGTCGCCTCGATTGTCGCAGGCGAGCGGATCGTGACGATGGAGTGCCCGCCGGAACGGTTGTTCAGTGCGTGGGCGCCGCCGTCAGATCGCGTACCTCGGCGCGGACTTCGATGGTTTCGGTCTTCCTGTCCCTGCCTTCCAGCCGCAAGGTCAGCGGCACCACTTCGCCCTTTTTCAGCGGGCGCTTGAGGTCCATCAGCATGACGTGATAGCCACCGGGGGCAAGGACGACCGTCTTCCCGGCGGGCAGTTCGAGGCGCGGGACCGGGCGCATCTGCATGACGCTGCCTTCCATCTTCATTTCGTGGATTTCGGTGACGCCGGCGACCGGGGTGGTGGCGCCGACCAGTACCGCCCCCGACTGGCTGGTGATTTCCAGGAAGGCACCGGTTGCCATCTGGCCGCTGACCGTGCCGCGCACCCAGGGATTGCGGATGTCGACGTCGGCCGCAAAGAGCGCCGTCGAAGCGAGGCTCAGCACGAGCGCCAGTGGTCGCACGGCAAATCTTGTTTTCAAGGACTTCTCCTTCGTCGTTCAGGAATGGTGATCATAGCGGAGTGGCGGCACGCGGTGCTGCGACACGATGCCGCACGCGGCCGGGTCGGTTCGCGCGTGGGATCAGGGCTTGATGCTCCACTTGCCCTGCGCATCCTCGATCCACCAGCCGGAGTGGAACTGTTCCTTCCAGCGCCTTACCTGGGCGGCGCGCACCGCGGGTTCCCAAGCCTGGCCGCCGTGCGCTTCGGCGATGGCGTAGATCAGCGAATTGCGGTCCGGGTTCTCGTTGTCGATGAGCTTCTCGGCGATCTGTCTTTGCGCCAGTGTCAGGTGGCTGTCGTCGCGTATCCGGACCATGCCGTCGTAAGCGAGTCCGATGATTCCCGCGTCGTAGAAGCGGACCAGTCGCGAACTGCGCTGGGCCAGACTGTGTTTGACGATCACCACCGGCGGCGTGCCGATGTCGAGGTTGATCTGCTCCGCGTTCGGTGCGGGCGGCGCGGCGTTCGCCGTGCCGCAGAGCAGGGCGAGCAACAACAGGAGACGCTTCATGGCAGTTCTTCGGGGGTCATTTGCCGGCGAGCAGGAGCTTCAGATCGCCGGCGATCTGCTCGGGTGTTTCGCCGTGACGGAGGTAAAGGCGCAGCCGGCCCCGCGGATCGAAGGCGAAGCTGCCCGTCGAGTGATCAATGCTGTAGCTGCCGGGTGTCGCTCCCGGCTGCTTCGCGTAGAACACCTTGAACTCGCGGGCGACTGCTGCAGTGCCCGCCTCGTCGCCGCGCAGGCCGACGAAGCTCGAATGAAAGGCGCGGACGTATTCGCTGAGCACCGGCGCCGTATCGCGCGCCGGATCGAGGGTGACGAAGATCACCTGCACGCGGCTGGCGTCATCGCCGAGGCGCCGGAGAACCTCGCGCATCGAGGAGAGCGTCGTCGGGCAGACATCGGGGCACTGCGTGTAGCCGAAGAAGACGACCACCACCTTGCCCTGAAAATCGGCCAGGCTGCGGCTTTGCCCCTGCGGATCGCTGAGGGTGAAGCCCTTGCCCCAGTCGACGCCGGAGATGTCGGCCGATTGGAAGCCGGCTGGCTGCGAACAGGCGGAAAGCAGCAGCGCAAGGCACAGAAGCAGCGTCGGGAGGGTTTTCATCGATGGGTTTTGTCGTGGTTCTTGATCGGCAGTATCGGCAGCGGGCGGGAGAGATCAGGCGGCCAGTGCGCCGCTTGTTCACCGCCATTGTCGGCACGCCCGCAAATCGTGGCCTTGATGCAGGTTAACCATTGTCGCTCATTCGCGGGCGCTTGCGGCGGATCGGCGCGATTTCCGCGCTGGAAGTGGTCGCCGTGCCGGGAGGGGAGGGGCCGATTGCCGCGCAGTGGCTGGCAAACGGCGGCGGCGCGCGGTACAGTACCGCAGGCGAAGGCCATGCGCATGAGGCACCGGCGTGGCGGGCGGCCGGTTTCCGCAGACGACTTTCCGGAGGAAAGCAAGACATGCAGCAGGTTGATTGGTATTTCGATTTTATCTCGCCCTACGCGTATCTTGGTCTGATGCGGCTCGGCGAGCTGCCGGATGTCGCGATCACCTACCGGCCGGTGCTCTTTGCCGGTCTGCTGAACCACTGGGAGCAGAAGGGACCGGCCGAGATTCCTCCCAAGCGCGCGTGGACCTATCGTTCCTGCACGTGGACGGCGAGCCGGCAGGGCATTCGCTTCCGCTTCCCGGCCGCACACCCTTTCAACTCGCTGCCCTATCTGCGGCTGGCGATCGCCGCCGGATCGACCGCGGACGCCGTGCACCGGATTTTCGAGGCATTGTGGACGACCGCAGCCGATCCTGCGGACCCTTCGCTGATCGTCGAGCTGGCGCGTTCGCTGGCGGTCGATCCGGCGGATGTTTCCCGGCAGCAATTCAAGGATACATTGCGCAGCGCAACCGAGCAGGCCATCGCGCGCGGTGTTTTCGGCGTGCCGACGCTCGACGTGGGCGGCGAACTGTTCTGGGGTGCCGACGCCACCGATTTCGCGCGCGCGTATCTCGCCGATCCGGCAATCCTCACCACCGCCGAGATGCAGCGCGTGGCGAAACTGCCGATCGGCGTTTCGCGCATTCCGGTCTGATGTGCTGGCGGCACGATCCCGCGGCACGTACGGCGGGTCGGGAAAGTGCTCGCGACCATCAACCGCACGCTTGGATTACAAGGAAACGACATGGCCTCCTGGGGTTGTCCCCACGAAATCGACGGCAAGTGCAGCAAATTCGACGCTGCGGTCTGCGACCCCGGAATGAAGGGCTGCGTCCTTGCCGGGCGCTTCTACTTTCTCGGCAGTGACGACAAGAACCGCCGCCTGCGGGCGAAGGAGGAACGGGCGGCGGACGACGACGAGCCGCCGGCAGCGGCGAGCGAAGCGTGACCCCCTCTACGCCGAGACCGGCCTGACCCGGCTCGCCGCCAGCCTGGCGCGTTCGCGCGCCTGCCCGACATCGTCGCCGTTGGCCAGCGCGACGCCCATGCGGCGCTTGCGGAAGGATTCCGGCTTGCCGAACAGGCGCAGATCGCTGCGTGCTACCGCCAGCGCTTCGGCGATACCCTCGAAAGCGATGCCGGGAGCGTCGATGCCGCCGTAGATCACGGCCGAAGCGCCCGGCTCACGCAGGCGGGTATCGACCGGCAGGCCGAGGATTGCGCGCGCGTGCAGTTCGAACTCCGAGGAACGCTGCGAGCAAAGCGTCACCAGGCCGGTGTCGTGTGGGCGCGGACTGACCTCGGAAAACCAGACCTGGTCGCCCCGGACGAAAAGTTCGACGCCGAAGATGCCGCGTCCTCCGAGGTTGCCGGTGACCGCGGCGGCGATCTCGCGCGCGCGTTGCAGCGCCAGCGGGAGCATCGCCTGCGGCTGCCACGATTCGACGTAATCACCGGCGATCTGGAGGTGGCCGATCGGTTCGCAGAACGTCGTCTGGATGGCGCCGTCGGCCGCGCGGGCGCGCACTGTGAGAAGAGTGATCTCGTAGTCGAAGTCGATCTGTCCTTCGACGATCACGCGCCCCCGATTGACGCGTCCGCCGCTCGCCGCGTACTCCCACGCGGGCTGCACGTCGGCGGCGCCGCGCAGCAGCGACTGCCCCTTGCCGGAAGACGACATCACCGGTTTGACCAGACAGGGGTAGCCGATGCCTTCGTCGATCGCCGTCTGCAGTTCGGCCAGCGAATCGGCGAAGCGGTAGGGCGAGGTGGGCAGGCCAAGCTCCTCGGCTGCCAGGCGGCGGATTCCTTCGCGGTTCATGGTCAATCTTGCCGCGCGTGCGGTCGGGATGACCTCGGCGATCCCGGCGGCCTCGATTTCGAGCAGCGTTTCCGTGGCGATCGCCTCGATTTCGGGAACCACGAGCACGGGCCTTTCCCGCTCGATCAGCGCGCGCAGTGCAGCGCCGTCGGTCATGTCGATCACATGGGCGCGATGCGCGAGCTGCTGGCCGGGGGCGTTGGCGTAACGATCGACGGCGATGACTTCGACGCCGAGGCGCTGCAGCGCGATGATCACTTCCTTGCCGAGTTCGCCGGCGCCGAGCAGCATCACGCGCAAGGCGCTGCGGGACAAGGGGGTTCCGATTTTCATGGCGGGAGCTTTCCGGGAGGGGCGCGCTGCGCGGACAACGCAATCTATGCGCCGACGGCACCCGCGTCAAGCGTGCTCCACAGGCCCGCGTAACGCTCGCCGGACCGCGGCGACCTGCGCTCAGGCGATCCGGCAGGCTTGCTCGAAACTCAGGCGCGGGCCGCGCGGATGTACGGCGGCGGGGTCGCCGATGCCGAGATTGCAGAGGAAGTTCGCCTGATAGCGCCCGTCCGGGAAAAAAGCGGCGTCGAGCTTGCCGGCGTCGAAGCCCGACATCGGGCCGCAATCGAGGCCCAGCGCTCGCGCCGCGAGAATCAGGTAAGCGCCCTGCAGCGTGCCATTGCGAAAGGCCGTGCTGGCTGCCAGTGCGGCATCGGCAGCGAATGTCGGCCTCGCGTCGTAGCCCGGAAACAGTGTCGGCAGGTGGTCGTAGAAGCGGCGGTCGGTGGCGATGATCACCGTCGCCGGCGCTGCCATCGTCTTCTCGAGGTTGCCCGGCGAGAGCGCCGGGGCGAGCAGCGCCTTGCCTGCCGACGTGGTGACGAATACCAGCCGGGCCGGCTGGCAGTTCATCGAAGTGGGACCCCATTTCATCAGGTCGTAGAGGCGGCGCAGGGTCGCCTCGGGGATCGGCTCGGGGGCAAAAGCGTTGTGCGTTCGCGCCGCGACGAAGAGCTGGTCGAGGGCTTCGCTGTTCAGGGCAGGCATCCGTTTTCCTTTGCGGGAAGGCCGCGGTCGCTGGCCGGGGTGCTCAAAGCTGCTTGTGGCTGCCGTCGCACAGCGGGCTACTGGCGCTGTGCTTGCAGCCGCAGAAATAGACGGTCGTCGATTCTTCGGCCTGGTACTGCTTGGGCGAGAAGGCGCTGCCCTTGTGGCTGCCGTCACAGAAGGGCTGCGTCTTGCTGTTGCCACAAGCGCACCACCAGTAACTCTTGCCGGCTTCCACTTCGACGGCGTAGGGCGATTTCTGGGCGACGCGGGGTTCGGTCATGGAGATCTCCTGGTTGCTGTGCGGGGTTATCGTTGCTGGTCTTATTGTTTCACCGCCTCGACGGCAATGATCAGGGTGACGTCGTCGCTGACGTGCGGCGCGTACTTGCCGGCGTTGAATTCGGAGCGCTTGATGCGGGCGGTTGCGTTGGCGCCAAGGGCATCCTTCTTGAGGATCGGGTGCGGCATCACCTGGAACGAGCCGAGTGTCAGGGTCACCGGCCGGGTGACCCCCTTGATGGTCAGATTGCCTTCGACTTCCACCGGCTGGTCGCCCTTGAACTTTACGGCGGTGGATTTGTAGGTGATGGTCGGGTATTTCGCCGTGTCGAAGAAGTCTTCCGCCTGCAAATGCTCGTTGAACAGCGGATAGCCGGTATCGATCGAGGTGGCGTCGATCGTGATGTCCACCGAGCCGGTGCGGGCGGCACGATCGAAGACGATCTTGCCGGAAGTCTTGTCGAAGCGCTGGATCTGGTTGGAATAGCCGAAATGGTTGTACTCGAAGCGCGGGTAGGTGTGGCCCGGATCGACGACAAAGGTTTCGGGAGCGGCAAAGGCGGGCAGGGCGAACAGGGTGCCGAGAGTGATCAGGCTGAGTTTTTTCATGGGAGGCTTCCTTGAGGTGGTGGGATCGGATGCTTACTTGCGGGTTGCCGCGGCAGCGGCGACGATGTGGAACTTGATCTGCACTTCGTTGGCGACCGTGGCGACGTCGGCCCAGACGCCGTCGCCGAGTGCGAAATCGAGGCGCTTGAGAACGAAGCCGCCGTCGAATATGCCGTTGCTGCCTTCCTGGTGGAAGGTGAAGGGCGCGGTGATGTCCTGCGTCCGCCCCTTGATCGTCAGTTTGCCGGCGAGTTCGAACTTGTCACCACCGAGCGGGCGAACCGCTGAGGAAACGAAAGTGGCGGTGGGGAACATCTTGAGGTTGAACCACGGCTTGCCGACGACCTCTTCGTTGGCGTCCCGGGAACCGGCGTCTATGCTCGCCAGGTCGAGGTCGAGCCTGGCGCTGGCGGCAGTCGGTCTGGCAGGGTCGAAGGACAGACTGCCGCCGAACTTCCTGAAGCTGCCGTCGATGGGCACTCCCATCTGTTTCGAAACGAAGGTCAGGCGGCTCTTGTCGGCTTGGAACTGGCTGTATTCGACCGCACCGAGGTCGCCGGCGGCGACCACGGCGAGCGTGGCAAGGAGGATGCGAGTGGTGCTCATGTCATTTTCCTGGCGAATGATCAATGCTTGCTGGCGTGGAATGGCAGCATCCGCGAAAGCACGTCGTCGCGGTCGAAGAGATGATGCTTGAGTGCCGCGGCGACGTGGGCGACGACCAATCCGGCCAGCGTGAAGTTGAGGCCGCTGTGCACGACTTCCAGCAGCTCGCCGAGTTCCTTGTCCTTCGGCAACAGGTCGGGCAGCGGCAGGACTCCGAAATACACGGTCTGGAAGCCCTTGGCCGAACTCATCAGCCAGCCGGAAAGCGGAATCGCGATCATCAGCAGGTAGAGCAGGTGATGCAGGCCGTGGGCTGCCGCTTGCTGCCAGGCCGGCATGCCGGCCGGCAGGAGCGGCGGCGGGTGGCCGACGCGCCAGGCGAGACGCAGCAGCACCAGCAGAAAAGCGGTGATCCCGGCCCATTTGTGCCACGAATAGATTTTCAGTTTCTGCGGCGACAGCGGCAGATCGCTCATGTAGAGACCGACGCAGAACAGGCCGGTCAGCAGCAGGGCCATCAGCCAGTGCAGCGCGATGGCGGTACGGGTGTAACGGGTTTCCAACAGGGCACCTCCTTATTGCGGGTTGTCGTTGGCTGGCCAGAACGCGTAGCTGTCCATCGCCAGCACCACCGAATCGATGCCGTGATACAGGCGCTCGGGCCGGTAGCCGACGCCGGCCGCGCCGAGGGCGACGTACAGCGGCAGCAGATGCTCTTCGCTTGGATGCGCGCGGACCGCCTGCGGCGCTCGCTCGCGGTAGGCGAGGAGGGCGTTCTCGTTGCCTGCGGCAAGCTCCTGCCACATCCAGTCGGCGAACTCCGCGACGTAAGCCGGGGTGCCACCACCCTGGCTGAAGGATAAGTGGAAATCGCCGAGATTGTGGGTGAGGTTGCCGGAAGCGAGCAACAGCACACCATCGGCGAGCAGCGGGCCGAGCGCGCGCCCGAGCCGCAGGTGATGAGCGGGGCCGAGAGCGTTCTGCAGCGACAGCGCCACCACCGGGATGTCGGCCTGCGGGTACATCAGGCTGAGCGGCGTCCAGGCACCGTGGTCTAGTCCGCGTTCATCGTCGCGTTCGGCTGCGAAGCCGGCGTCGCGCAGAATCTTCTCGACCTGGTCGGCGACTGCCCGGTGCGAACGTGCCGGATAGCGGACCCGATACAGCTCCGGCGGGAAGCCGTAGAAGTCGTGAATCGTCGCGAACTCGGGCGCTGCGCCGATCGTCGGCACTCGCGTCTCCCAATGCGCGCTGACGACGACGATGGCGCGTGGTCGCGGCAGATCGCCGGCCGCCCTGGCCAGCGCGGCGCCGGCAGGTCCCGGCTGCAGCAGCATGGTCGGGGCGCCGTGGGCGACGAAGAGGGCGGGCAAGGGTATCGGGGAGTGGGCAGGAGCCGCAGGGCTTGGCAGTTGCATCGTGCTTGGTCTTCTATCGTGGGTCGATGGTTCCCGGACCGAAAAGTACCGGTTCGTTTGCGATGGCCGAACTATAGTTGACTTATTAGCTCGAACATAGTGCACAATCGGCAATTGTTTGTTGCCATTTCAGCAACGGAAGGGGCCAAATGGATCGCCTCGATAACATGCGCATCTATCTGCGAGTGGCGGAGCTCGGCAGTTTCGCCGCCGTCGCGAGGCAGATGAACCTGGCGCGATCGGTGGTCACGCGTCAGGTGGCGGCGCTGGAAGCGCATCTCGGGGTGAGGCTGATTGCCCGCAGCACGCGCAGTCTGACGCTCACCTCGGCCGGCACCGTCTATCTCGAACGCTGCCGAGAGATTCTCAAGCTCGTGGACGCCGCCGAGAGCGGGCTTGCCGACGAACGCCAGGACCCGCGCGGTCCGATCCGCCTGAGCGTGCCGCTGAGCTTCGGTTTGCGCCATCTGGCGCCGCTGCTGATGGATTTCAGTGTCGCCTATCCCGAGGTCACCATCGAGATCGACTTCACAGACCGTCGCGTCAAGCTCGTCGAGGAGAGCCTGGATCTGGCGGTTCGCATCACCAGTCGCCTGGCGCCGCTTGACGTGGCTCGACGGATCGGCAGCAGCCGTCTGCTCGCGGTCGCGTCGCCGGAGTACCTGCGTCGTCGCGGCGAGCCCGGCCATCCCGGCGATCTGACCCGGCACGAGTGTCTGATCTACCAGCCGGCACAGCAGGACGGCTGGCCGTTCCTGGTGGACGGCGTCACCGAAGTCATTCCGGTACGTGGCCGCATGCGCGCCAACAACGGCGACATCCTGCTCGACGCGGCGATTCGCGGCCTCGGCATCACCGTCCAGCCGAGCTTCCTGAGCGCTGCCGCGGTCGCTGCCGGCCTGGTGCGCCCGATCCTCTGCGATTATCCGATGCCCGAGCTCGGCATCTACGCGCTACTGCCCGACAATCGCTACGTGCCGCAGCGGGTACGGATGCTGATCGACTACCTGGCCGAGCGTCTCGATTCCCGGCTGGCGCCGGAGACCGCCTGACGAAGCGCGCGCGCTTCGCCCCGGCTCACATCAGCCCGCGCGCCGTCGCCAGGAAATAGCCGACGACGCACGAGGTGCCGACGCCGATCAGACCGGGCATGATGAAGCTGTGGTTGATCAGGTATTTGCCGATATGGGTCGTTCCCGAGCGGTCGAACTGGATGGCGGCCAGGTCGCTCGGGTAGGTCGGCAGGATGTAGTAGCCGTAGCAGGCAGCGGCAAAGGCGACGACGTAGCCGGGAGCGACGCCG
The DNA here is from genome assembly GCF_023806565.1 of Accumulibacter sp. Taxonomy (GTDB): domain Bacteria; phylum Pseudomonadota; class Gammaproteobacteria; order Burkholderiales; family Rhodocyclaceae; genus Accumulibacter. The sequence goes on from NZ_JAMTDV010000052.1 coordinate 16,916, forward strand.
ATCGACAGCGCCACGGGAACCATCGCGCTGATCGCTGCCGCCTGCGAATTGACGAACTTGGAAACGATCAGCAAGGCGAGGGCGTAGGTCCAGGGCTGCGTCTGCACGAGGTCGGCGAGACTTTCCTTGATCACCGGGAGGTTGGCTTCGAACACCGAGTCGGCCATCCAGGCGACCCCAAACACGGCCACCACCGCGATCATGCCGGCGCGAAAGACCTCGGTCTTGCCGATCGTCGCCGGGTTGGTGCTGGTGAAAATGATGATGAAGGCGCCGGCCATCATCATGAACATCTGGATGGTCAGCACCATCGACACCGGTTTTCCGCCGAACTGCGGGCGCAGGCCCTCGAAAGCGCCGAGGAACGCCACCACGGCGATGGCGCCGACGAAGATCCACATCGCCGTCCACTGGCCACGCTCGATCTGCTTGCCGAGCAGCGTCGACGCCTCGCCGTAGACGAACCTGCGGTTTTCGGGGTCGGCGATGAACCTCTGGAAATCCTCGTCCCGGTCGAGGTCCTTGCCGCGGAACCAGCTGAAGATGCCGATCATCAGCACGCCGGCGAGCGTCGACGGAATGGTGACCGAGAGCAGGGTGACGAAGTCGATCACCGGAGCACCGGCCGGTGCCTTGGCGAGAAAGGCGGCCAGCGAAACGACGGCGACCGAAACCGGGCTGGCGATGATTCCCATCTGCGCGCCGATCGAGGAACCGGCCATCGGGCGTTCGGGGCGGATGCCGTTCTTGATCGCGATGTCGTAGATGATCGGCAGCATCGTGTACACCACGTGCCCGGTGCCGCAGAGCATGGTCAGGAAGGTGGTGACGAAGGGCGCCAGGATCGACACGTATTTCGGATTGCGCCGCAGCACCTTTTCCGCCATGAGCAGCAGCACTTCGAGCCCCCCCGACGCCTGCAGGGTCGCCGAGGCGGCGACCACGGCGACGATGGTCAGCATCACGTCGACTGGCGGCTTGCCCGGCGGCACATGGAATACGAAGACGAGCGCGACGACGCCGATCCCACCCAGCAGGCCGAGTGCGACTCCGCCCTTGCGGGCACCGTAAAAAAGGCAGGCGAGAATGAGCAGGAGTTCGAGAGTCAGGAGCATGATGGGCCAACCTCTTTCGCGGGTGGAGCGGGAGATGGGTGGTCACGGTCGAGGCGGTGACAGGATGTCGACTGCTCTCGCCCGTGAACCGCAGAAGAAGCAGCATTCTCCACTCATGCCGCGGTCTGCGTGTTGACTCAACGCAAATGGGAGGCTGATGGCCAGCGGAAACGTCGTGGTACGGGAGAACGAGCATGTCCTCCTCCGGTGCCTGCAGACCGAAGCGTTATGGTTTGCTGGCCCCGAGCAGAAGCAGGAAAGGAAGCAGGAACAGGAAAGGGGCCACACAGGAAAGGGGCCAGGCTCATTTTTCACGCATCCTATTCCACAGGCTTTCGGGGACGGCCACGCGGCCGGACTTCGCATCTTCGCCCCGTCGCTTTCTCTATGGTGTCGAGAAAGCGCGAATTCCCCAACGGCTGCCCTTGGCTGAGTGCCAAGCGGATATCGTCGATCGCCGCAGCGTCCAGTTCGGACCGGAAGAAGTCCCGATAGGTCGCCAGCCTATCCTCCTCGTTCTTACCCAAACCCAAGTAGGCCTCGTGGCGCGTCAGTAACGCATTAGGCTGACCAAGGCCGTTCGCCCGGTAACTGCTCCAGCGATAGTGGGCTGGATCGTCGACCATCGCCGCCCTGACCGGGTTCAGCTCGATATAGCGTTGGCAGAGCAGCAGATAGCCGTCGGCCTGCACCAGCGACGACTTGTAGCGACTGTCCCACAGCGTGCCGGTGCGCCGATAGGTTCTGTTGATATGCTGCACATAGCGTCTGCCTAGCGAAATGATCAAACGAGACACCGCGCCGGTGTCCGGCGGCGTCAGCAACAGATGGACATGGTTGGTCATCTGAACATACGCGTGTAACTGGCAACCGGTATTCTTGATCGCCTCGCCCAACCATTCCCGATAAGCGAGGTAGTCTTCCTCGGCGAAGAAGCAAGCATCGCGGTTATGACCCCTCTGAACAATGTGCAGAGGCAAACCGGGCAGGTGAATTCGTGGGCGGCGGGGCATGATTGCGAAGTATGGTTGATAAATGAGCCTGGCCCCTTTTTCTCTTTCTTTTTCGCGAATTCATGGTTGCCACGGATTGACGATGTGCAGACCACAGCCCTCGAAATCATCGACGTTGCGCGTGGCAAGATGGCCGCCCCTGGACTGCGCCATGGCGGCGATTTGCGCATCGAACTGCGAAATTGGGCGGCCCGTCCGTTTCCGCTCCGCAGCGATTCGTGCGTAGGCGGCGGCTGCCTCGCTGTCGAAAGACAGCACGCGCCCAACAAAGTCCTCCTCGAAAAGCGTCGACACAGCTTCTTCCAACTGGTGGCGGCGTTGCCCGGCGGGAAGCAGTTTGACACCATAGAGCATTTCTGCCTGCGTCACCGTGGTCGTGAAGAGCGTGTTCAGGGGCTGGCTGGCGGTCCAGCGCACGACGGCCGGTTCCGGTACGGCGCGCAGCAACTCGGAGAGCACATTGGTGTCGAGAACGATCATGGCAGACTCAAGCAAGCATGGGCGGTTCGCGCATGCTTTCACGCTCGGGCTGCGGCAGTTCGACATCACCCAGCGACGCGAACCGGGCTCGAATGCGCTGCACCAGGTTCTCGCCGCCGGCTTCATCCTTGCCGAGTGCGGCGCGCAGGATGGTGCGGGCCTCGTCTTCCATGGAGCGCCCATGGCTAGCCGCGCGCACGCGCAGCCTGGCCTTGATCGAGTCTTCGAGGTTGCGGATAGTAATGCTGGCCATGTGGGTCTCCGGGTGTCAGCTTTGATTGCATTGTAATCAGTGATTGCATTGAGATCAAGCGGTGCTCGCCATTAGTTCATCCGCGGCAGCAGAAAAGGGGCAAGGCCCGCTTTGCTGTTCTTCAGCCCCAAAGATCCGCTAGCCGCGGGCCCACCATACCCGGTCACTCGCCTGGGCCGCGGACAGTCGCTCGCGAACGGTGCGAAAGGCAGTTTTTGCCGCGTACGCCAAGGCGGGGGGGCTGACGGTGGCTGCGCGAATCACTGGCGGGATGCGGCGAATCGACTGATTGACTTGCACCGAAATGCGCTTACACGTGACGTACCTTATTTATCAGCAGGGCGTACGTCGTGCAACTCACAGGCACTCAGTTACGCAGCCAGCTCTACCAGGTGTTGAACGGCATCGCGTAGAGCGTCACTGCGTGCTGCTGCGACAACAGCCAGGCGCTCGCCAGGCCGGAAATCCCCGTGCCGACGACCGCGATGCGTTGTGCAGGCTGTACTTGAGGCATCCTCGGCTTCTCCGGGTTCAAGCGTTCTTGCCGCGGATCTCGGCGTAGGCGGAATGATTGTGAATCGATTCGAAGTTCTCGGACTTGACCGTCCATTGGGCAATGCGCGGTTCCCTCATCAGGCGTAGCGCGATGTCGCGCACCAGGTCCTCGACGAACTTCGGATTGTCGTAGGCACGCTCGGTCACCCACTTCTCGTCCGGCCGCTTGAGCAATCCGAAGACCTCGCACGACGCCTCCTCCTCGGCCAGTCGCACCAGTTCGTCGGGCGTCATGCCGGAACGCAGCTTGGCGACGATCGTGATATGCGAACGTTGGTTGTGCGCGCCGTAGTCGCTGATCTCCTTCGAGCAGGGACAGAGGCTGGTCACCGGCGCCACGATTTCGAGCGTAGTTTCGGCGGCCTGCCCTGCGCGCTTGCCGATGATCATGCGTACGTCGTAGTCGAGCAGGCTCTCGACGGTTGATACCGGCGCCGCCTTGCGGATGAAATACGGAAAAGCGAGTTCGATCTCGCCGCTGCCGGCGTCGAGGCGCGAGAGCATGTCCTCGAACATGTGCCGCAGACGATCGATGTTCAAGGGCGCCCGCCGCTGTTCGAGGATCTCGACGAAGCGCGACATGCGCGTGCCCTTGACCTCGGGCGGCAACCCGACCGACATGGTCACCTGCGCGACCGTGTGCTGCGCCTTGCCGCCGGCGTCGAGTACGGCGAGCGGGTAGCGCAAGCCCTTTACGCCCACCTTGTGGATCGCCAGTTGACGCTGGTCGGCGCTGGCCTGCACATCGGCCAGTAAGAATCGGTCTGGTGCGTTCATGGCGTGTTATCCGGTGGGGTGATAAGTCGGTACCTGACAACTGCGGGCGAGCAATCCTCACTTGCCGAGAAACTCTTCGATCCTGGCCAGCAATTCGCGGTCGTCCGGCTTGACTCGGCTACCGAAGCTCAGCACCCGCGTACCGCTGCGGTCGATCAGGTATTTGTGGAAATTCCACTGCGGCACCTCTCCGGTCGCCCTGGCAAGCTGTGCGTAGAGGGGGCTGGCGTGCGTGCCGACGACGGTGGTTTTGGCGAACATCGGGAACTGCACGCCGTAAGTCAGCCGGCAGAACTCGGCGATCTCCTGGTTGCTGCCCGGCTCCTGCGCGCCGAAGTCGTTCGACGGGAAGCCGACGACGACCAGTCCTCGATCTTTCAGCCGGGCGTAGAGTTTCTCCAATCCGTCGTACTGCGAGGTGAAGCCGCAGTAGCTGGCCGTGTTCACCACCAACAGAACCTTGCCTTGCCACTGGCAGAGCGATTGCGGCCTTGAATCTTGCAGCGCCGGAAAGCTGTGATTCAGGAGAGGCGCGCAGGACGCCGCCGCCAAGCTGGGCGACGAGGCGAACAGACCGGCAAGCAGTACCACCGCCAAGAGCACGAGAGAGCGCAGGCGCAGGCTCATCGGCGCTTGCCGGTTGCCCACGACAAGACGCACCGAGCGGCGCCGCGGAGCCATCGGCTGCGAGCGCCAAACACGAGCGGATGCCTCGCGTAAGCTCCACAACGCGTTCCGTTCAGCCCGAGAAAGCCAGTCCCGCAGGCTCGGAGCGTTGTCGAAACGACCCATGGTGAGGAGATTCGGCATATGTTGTCCTGGACAACGTAACAAGATTTGGCGAATATAGAGGTACAAATCGTTGCTGTCAAGAAAGTTTCTATGTTTGTGTCCAGGACACAATGGGAGCGAAAAGAGGGAAAAGGGGAAAAGAAGGAAAAGGGGCCTGGCTCGTTTTATTGTTCCGTCTGTCTCTGCGCGGACCCCCAACGCGACTGGCCTCCCACGGTATGCCACCTGCTCGAAATGGCCCCGCTCCGTTACTCGCCTGCGGCGCGGCTCGAACTTCACTACTTGTTCGAAATCGGTCGGATCAAGGCGACCCTGGAAGATCTGTTGACAGAAATCAGTCCGCTGCTCGGTCTTTCCGAATGCCGCCAGCCTTTCGCTGCCGTGGTCGAAAACGCCACGAACCTGACCTGGACCCGAGATGTCTTCGACCGCCTGATCGTCGGGCAGGCGCTGGCGGCAGGCGCGCGCCTGATCAGTCGTGACCCGTTGATCCGCGAGCATTTTGCCGATGCGGTGTGGGCTGAGTAGCACACGCAAGCGATCCATCTTCGCTGTTCTTGCGGTTTCCCTTCCCGGCATGGACATGGATTGCCGGGAGAGCGAAATGAAACTCCCCGAAAATCATGAAAGGCGCGAAGGCCACCCTATAATGGGTTCATGGGGGGTGCCCGGTCGCTTCGCTTCCTGTCCGAGGGCATCGGATTCGGGGAGCAAAGAGGCCGCGTGCAGACGACTGCCGATTCTCGGCTGTCAGCAACGCAACCACCCGCACGCGGCGTCGGTCTTTTCGGGACGGCGGCGGGCGCTTTGGCACACCGTTCTCTCAACTCAATGGGAAGGGGCAAACCATGACCACCATCGACAATCAGAACCTGCACGCGGCATTCTCGCCGGTCAGCGAACCGGGCGAGGGGCAGCCCGAGGAGGGCATCGCGCTGTGCCTCTCGGGTGGCGGTTACCGCGCGATGCTCTTCCATCTCGGAGTGTTGTGGCGCCTCAACGAATTCGGCTACCTGTCGCGGCTCGATCGCGTCTCGAGCGTTTCCGGCGGCTCGATCACCGCCGCGATGCTGGGACTGAAGTGGGGCCGGCTGGCTTTCGCCGGCGGTGTCGCCGGCCGGCTGGTGGAGGAGGTGATCGATCCGATTCGGGCCTTCGCGCACCACACGGTCGATGTCGGTTCGGTGCTGAAAGGCATCTTCCTGCCGGGGACGATCAGCGAAAAGGTGGCCAGCGCCTACCGCACGTACCTGTTCGGCGACGCGACGCTGCAGGATCTGCCCGATGACCCGCCGCGCTTCGTGCTCAATGCGACCAATGTGCAGAGCGGTGCGCTGTGGCGTTTCTCGAAGCCCTACATGCGCGACTACCTGGTTGGCGAGGTCAGGAACCCGACCGTCTCGCTGGCAGCGGCCGTGGCGGCGTCGTCGGCCTTTCCGCCGGTGCTGTCGCCGGCGAAGCTCGTCCTCGATCCCGCGGCCTTCTCGCCGGCGAGCGGCGAGCCGTATCACCATCCCCCCTACACCAGCGAAGTGTATCTTTCCGACGGCGGCGTGTACGACAACCTCGGCCTGGAAACCGCCTGGAAGCGCTATCGCAAGATTCTGGTCAGCGATGCCGGGCTGGCGATGGCGCCCGATCCCGAGCCGCACACCGACTGGGCGATGCACGCCAAGCGCGTGCTCGACCTGGTCGATAATCAGGTGCGTGCGCTGCGCAAGCGCCAGCTGGTCGGCGGCTTCGAGCGCGGCATACGCCAGGGCGCTTACTGGAGCGTCGGTTCGGACATCGCGGCGTATGGTGCCGCCGGCGCTTTGCCTTGCCCGCTGCCGAGAACGACCGAACTCGCGCAGGTGGCGACACGCCTCGCCGACCTCTCCGACGAGTTGCAGGAACGACTGATCAACTGGGGATACGCGATCTGCGATGCCGCGATGCGCCGCTGGGTCGACCCGGGACTGCCAGCTCCAATCGCCTTCCCTTATCCGCGCGGCGTGTAAGAGAGGAGGGGCGGGATGAGCCGATCGCTGTTCAGGACTTGGGGTGCCGAGCTGCCGCAGCCGCTCTTTGCCCGGGCGCTGGCGGCCGCCGGCATGCTCGGCCCGCGCGTGGAAGCGCTGGCCGAGGCGACGATCATCGATGCCGTGCGTGCGCTGCGTCGCGATGGGGGCGACATCGCCGTGCTGCGTCTCGCGCATCTGGCGGAACTCGTCGCCGCGATCGAAGCAGGCGCTGCCGATCTGCCTTCGGCACAGAATTTTCTGGTCGCCTGGGAGCGCTTCCGCGTCGCGTGGTTCGACCAGCCCTCGCCTGGGGTGCTGCGCGTCGAGCTCGATCCGGCGGTGGCGGGCGGACTGCGTCACTCGATCCCCGATGTGCACTGGCTGCTTCGCCTGCTGTTCGGCAGCGACGACGACCTCGCGGATTCTGCCTATGTCCGCGTGGACGAGCCGGATCGACCGGTTGCCTGGGAGTGGCCGCTGCGCGTCGGTCTGCTCGGCGACCCGCGTTCGCGCGCGCTCGCCGAGCAGCTTTGCGCGGTACGCTGGCCCGATCTGCTGCGGCTTGTCGACGTCGACGCCGCCGATGAGGACTGCGACCTGTTGTTGCTGCCCGACGATCTGCGTGCCGGGCTGGGCCGCGTACTGTCGCGGCCGCGCCGGCTGCGCGCCGATTGCGTGTTGCTGATCGGCGGCGCGGGAGTCGCCAACGAGCGCGTCGCACGCCTCGTCGCCGCGCTGCGGCAGGAGGTTTTCACCGCCGGCGTTGGCGTGATGCGCATCGATTCCGAACGGCAGGGCGAGTGGTTCAACGCGCTGCTCGAACAGCTGGCGCACGATCTGCCGATCGACGTCGCGCTTCGGCGGGCGGCGCCGGCAGGGCAGGAAGTGCCGGTGCCGCCGCTGCTGGTCGCTTCGCGACGGCTGGCGGTGCATGCGCGCGTCACGGCTTTCGCGCGGCGCCTCGGGCAGCACGCTCGCCGCGTGGTGGCAGAGCAGCGGCAGGTCCCGCCGCAGCCCCAGCAACGGGTGGAGCGCTCAGCAGACCGCTCGCTGCCGCCCATGCCCGCGCCGGTGTCCCGTTCAGCCGGCCGACCGCTGACCCGCTCGGCGCCGAGCCCCGCATCTGGTCCCGCTCCTGGTCCCGCTCCTGGCCCAATTTCTGGCTCCGGTTCTGGCCTCAGTTCCGGCCGCACTCCCGATTCGGCCGCAGCGCTCGACGGTGTCGTCGCCGAACTGGAGGCACGCGCCAGTCGTGGCGTCTGGCAGAGCGAGTCGGACGACGCGACGGCCGTCGCCGCTCTCCGCTCGGCACTGGAAACCGAGCTGGGTGCGGCGCTGGCGGCGCCACGCGTGGGTGCCGGCGGAGTCGAGACGAAGAGCAGCGAACGGCGGCGGGTCAATTTCACCGTCACCGATCTTAGCGACGCTGCACGCCCGGTTCGTGTCCGCGACCGGCTCGCCGCCGACCGCGCCTATCAGATTGCGCTCGACATCGGCCTTCCGCGCGCGCAGGCGGAGGCCGCTTCCGAGGTCTTTGCCAGCGAGCGCCTGCCGCCTTCCGCAGCCGGCCACTGGCTGGACGTGTTCTTCGTGCCGCTGGTGCGGGCCGCGGACGGTCGTCTGCACACCCCGCAGCAGGCGCGACTCTTCCTGCCACCGGAGGCCGACAGCGACGCCGGCTACTTCAGCTTCCGCACCCATGGCGTGCGCCAACAGTATCGGGCACGCGTCCTGATCACCCATGAGAACCGGGTGATCCAGACCTTGATCTTCTCCTCGCCGCTCGGCGACGCGGGAGAACGCTTCGCGCTGACCGTCGAGAACATCGTCGCACCGACCTTCGATCCCGCCTGGCATGGCCAGCCGTTCGACGCGGCGATCGTCGTTAACCACAGCGGCGAGGGTCAGCCCGGCTTCACCACCATCGTCGGCAAGGAGGTCAGCTTCCGCGAGCCGGTCGGCATCGACACGCTGGTCGGCGAGGTCAAGCGGCTGCTCTCCGAAGAGGCCAGCTTTCCGGAGGCGCGCGGTACGCTCGACGACCCCGCCCTGTTGAAACTGTTCGACGATCTGGCGCATTACGGTCGCTCGATCCTCAAGCCGCTGCCGCCAGAACTGCAGGGCAGGGTGGCCGAAGGGGCGCGCATCCAGATCGTTGAAGCCCGCTCCGGCGCCTGGCTGCCCGTCGAAATCCTCTACGACTCGCCCCTGCCGAAAGCCGGCGCGCAGCTCTGCCCCAACGCCCGCGCCGCATTGCTGCGCGAGGGGGGCGTCAGTCACTCGACCTGCGACCATCGCGACGACCGCAATTTCCACTGTCCGCTGCGCTTCTGGGGTTTCAGTTCCGTCATCGAGCGTCAGCCGAGCCTGACGCCGCCGTCCGGCGCCGATTACGTGATCAGTGTGCCGCATGCCGATGCAAACCGGCTCGACGCCTTCCGCTCGGTGCTCGTCGGCGCGAGCAGCCGGGTGCGCGCCCAGGATCTCGGCGATCCCGGCGGTGTCGTCGAGGCGGTACGCCGCGTCGCGCAGAACGCGAGGACGGTGAAGGACTGGAACGAATGGGAAGACGCGGTCGAAGAGGAATCGCCCTCGCTGCTCCTGCTGCTGCCGCATTCGATGGAAGACCAGGCACACCCGGGGATCGCCGGCCTCGAGATCGGCGGCGTCCTGCTCACTTATCCCGAACTGGAGAGCACCTACGTCGCCGGCCCGGCGGCGTCTTCGCCGGTCGTCCTGCTGCTTGGCTGCAGCACGCAGCTAACCGACGTGCCCTTCCTCAACTTCGTCGAGGCGTTCAAGCGCGAACGGGCGGCGCTGGTGATCGGCACGCTGGCGACGATGCGCGGCCGGCGCGCGGTCGCCTTCGTTTCCGAACTGCTCGATGGCCTGAAAGCGGCGGCCGGTAGCGAGCGCACCTTCGGCGAGGTGTTTCTCGACAGCAAGCGTCGGCTGCTGGCCAATGGCGACGGCTTCGTCCTCAGCCTGACCGCCTACGGCGACGTCGGCTGGCGGATCTGAAGCAGAGGAGGGCGCGCACGATGTGGCGAATCGAATTGTTGCCGGCCGAGTTCGGCGATGCGATCTGGATCGAGTACGGCGACGGCCAGCGAGCGCATCGCATCCTGATCGATTGCGGTACGAGTGCGGCGTTCCCCCGGCTGCGCGAACGCATCCTGGCGCTACCGGAGGACGATCGGCATTTCGAACTGCTCGTCGTCACGCACGTCGACGTCGATCACATTGGCGGCTCGCTCGATCTGCTGCGCGAGCGGGAAAGTCTCGGGGTCAGCTTCGGGGAAATCTGGTTCAACGGCTACGTGCACCTGACTCCCGGTGGCACGGTGCCGCAGCCGGAGGCCGCGGACCTGCTTGGCCCGCTGCAGGGCGAGGCGCTGACCGAGCTGATCGTCGCCAACGGGGCGAACAAGTGGAACGCCGCCGCTGGCGGGGGCGCCCTGGTGGTGCCGGCTGCAGGTCCGCTGCAACCGCTGCGGCAGTTGCCCGGCGGCATGCAGCTGACACTGCTGTCGCCGACGCAGGCACAGCTCGATCGGCTGCAGCCGCGCTGGCATGCGGCCTGCCGCAAGGCCGGGATCGTTCCCGGCGCGGCCACCGCTGCCGATGCCCGGCAACTCGAAGAGGACGAAGAGCCGGCGGAAGACGACGACCTGCTCGGCGACCCCGACGTCGCCCGGCTGGCCGCGATGCCGTTCAAGCCCGATCGCGCGATTCCGAACGGAAGCAGTCTGGCCCTGCTCGCCGAATACCAGGGTCGGCGCGCGCTGCTGACCGGCGACGCCTATGCGCCGGTGCTCGTCGATGCCCTGGCTCGGCTGCCCGGCAATGCCGCCGGTCGCCTGCAACTCGACGCCGTGAAGCTGTCGCATCATGGCAGTCGCGGCAACACCAGTGCCGATCTCGTGCGCGCCGTGGATTGCCGCAACTGGCTTGTTTCGACCAACGGCAAGATCTTCCACCACCCCGACGGCGAAGCGATTGCGCGCGTGCTGCGCGACGGCGGAGCGGGTGTCCAGCTGCACTTCAATTACCGCAGCGAGTGCAACGAGATGTGGGCGGCACTCGGCCTGCAGCGCAAGCACGGCTACACGGCCCGCTACCCGGCGAACGAGGGCGAAGGAGTGTGTCTCGATCTGGACGGGTGAGGGTGCCTGGCGACCTCCGGCCACCCGATGGCTCGTCCCTACGCCGGACGCCTGGCGAGCAGTGCCCAGACACCGGCACTGCACAGGAGCGATCCATCGAGAAGACCGAATTGGCGCTGGGCACGACGAGATTCGAGCATGCGACGCGCAGTGCTGGCGAACGTGGCGTAGAGCATCGCGTTGATTGCCGCGAGAGCGACGAAGGTCACACCAAGCGCCCAAAGCTGCGGGGCAGCGGACGCGGATGAATTGAGGAACTGCGGCAGGAAGGCCACGAAAAAGACCATGCCCTTGGGATTGAGCGCGGTGACCGCGTAGGTATTGAGGAACAGCCGTCGCAGGGACTCCGGAGCCGGCGCGGCTGCGGCCACCTGAGCGGAAGCTCCCGCGCGAAGCATCCTGACGCCCAGAAACAGGAGGTACAGCCCACCAGCCCACTTCACGACGCTGAACCAGAGCGCCGAAGCCGCGAGAAGGGCGCCAAGGCCGACCAGCGAGAGGAAGAGAGCGGTTGAGTCGCCAAGGGCGACGCCCGCAATGAGCGGCAATGTGGCCCTCTTGCCGTGGGATGCCGAGTAGCTGATCACGGTGAGAATCGTGGGGCCGGGGATTGCAAGCAGGACGATCGCCGCGGCGACGAAAGCCAACCAGAGTTCGAGGTGCAAGTTTGTCTCCTGTGATGCTTGACGTGGTGGTCACCGGACGCAGCGCAATTTCCCCGTGCATCGTCCGGTGGAAGACGGGTTCGCCCCCGCGTGCCTGTCGTGCGATGGATCATACCGGAGAATGACTTTTCAGCCACTCACGTAACGCGGCATCGACGCGAGTCTGCCAACCGTCGCCACTTTCGCGGAACCGCTCCACGACTTCCCTCGACAACCGAATGGTGATGCGTTCTTTTGTTGGGGTCTTCTGTGGCCCTCGCAGCCCCAGTTTCTTTCCGAGTGACGCCGGCAACGCCTCTGCGGCCGGCTTGAATTTCGCCATATCTTCAGCGGTAAGTTCGCGGACTTCACCGTCTTAATGTGAAAGAAGCCAGTCTCCAAGCGCGCGGCTACCTGACCGCGAGCGGTCATGTAGATCGGTTGTCGTGAATCAGGCGGCTGCGGGGATGAAGCCGAAGCGAGTCAGGGCCTTGATCCAACGAGAGGCGTTGCGCTGCACGGAGAGCTGCTCATAGTTGGTGGCGGAATCCCGGTAATAGTCGCCCCGCTTGAGCATGAAGAAGATGGTGCGCAACATCTTGTGAGCCAAAGCGACGATGG
>NZ_JAMTDV010000053.1 GCF_023806565.1 Accumulibacter sp.
GGAAGGATACACAAACCGGTCATGATGTAAAGGAAAAAGAGAGACACCACACTAGCACCGTCGACTTGCCGGTGCGCCGGCGGCCGTAGAGGACGATTCCCGGGCAGCCGGTGCTCAACATTACCTGCCGCTCGACTTCGCCGACAACGCCAAGCCGTGCGACGAAAGCCTCGTTTTCACGGTCCACCGGGTCACCGGCGCGGAAGACCTGCGCGACCGGCTCGCGTTCGCGAACACGGCGCGCGTCGTCGCGCTGGCGCTGTGCGATCGCCAGCCAGTTGGCCGCCGCCGGCCGGAATTCACTGGCCAACGGCTCTTGCAGGCCGGCGATGCGGTGCGCGAAGTGCTCGACTCGTTCGACGAGCAGTTCGGCGAGCGGCGCGCCAAACAGCGGCCGGTCGGCGACGTCGAGCTGGCGCTGGACGCTCGCGATTTCGCCGATCCACTCCCTGACGCGAGCAGTTTCGGCGAGAAATCCCTGGCTGCCTTCCGGCAACCGGGCGGCTATCGCGTCGATCGCGTCGAGGCTTGCTGCCGCGCCCGCTTCGCGCGCGACGAGGCGGGCGCGAGCGCGCAACGCCTGCTGCTGCTGGCTCGGGTAGGTTTCGATCAGACGCGCGATTTCGGCCAGCGCGGCCGCCCGGTCGTGCTCGGCGTACGCGACGAGCAGCCGGTCGAGGCCGGGAAACGGGACGCTGCAGAGGTCGTCCCAGGCGACCGGATGCCAGCGGTACGCTGCGCCACGAACGTGCGGCCAGACGAAAATCCAGGCGTAGAGTTGGTAGTAGACGCGGAGCAGTACCGTAGGGGTCGCCGCTGCTGCGGCGATCCCTGCAGCGATCCCTCCGGCGATCCCTCCGGTGATCCCTCCGGCGATCCCTCCGGTGATCCCTACGGCGATCCCGAAGGCGATCCCGAAGGCGATCCCGAAGGCGATCCCGAAGGCGATCCCTACGGCGATCCCTACGGTGATCCCTACGGCGATCCCTACGGTGATCCCTACGGCGATCCCTACGGTGATCCCTACGGCGATCCCGAAGGCGATCCCGAAGGCGATCCCTACGGCGATTCCTCCGGCGATCTCTACGGCGATCTCTACGGCGATCTCTACGGCGATTCCTATGGCCGCCTGGTACGCCGCAGCCACGGCGATCGCGGCGAAGTCCGGTTGCCACCCGGTAGCGCCTGTGGCCAGGCTTTCGTCGATGCCCGCGGCGTAGAGCAGGAGCCGTCCGCCGGCGCCGACCGCGAACATGTAGGGAAGCGCATGCAGCAGCAGGCCGACGGCGACGAGCAGACGCCGCCAAAGGCTCGGCAACTGCTGGAGCGCTTCCGCAAAGCCTTTCGGACGCCGGTAGAGCAGCGCCAGCCACCACAGCGCCGCGCGATGATCGTTCCAGCGCAGCGCGGCCAGATCGCGCGTTTCGCCGGCCGTACCGCTCATCGCCCGGGAAGCTCGACGGTCTGCACGTCGATCGCCGACAGCGGGTGGTCGCGCGGCAACAGCGTCGCGAACGGCGCGCGCGATTGAACGAGCAGAACGAGCCGGCGGCTTTCCATCAGGTGGTAGCGCAGTGCCGAGAAGAAATCGACCCCGTACTGCGGCCGGCGCGCGGCGAGGTCGAAGTGCTCGATCGCCAGCCACGACTTCGCGCGTCCAGCGATCTGCCGGTCGAACTCCGCGAGGTCTTCGGGCTCTGCCGGTACCGGCACCGGCGTGCCGTTGAGCGCCGCGAGGATCTCGCCGATCAGCCCGCGCCGCGGCACGGTGCTGCCTCTCTCGAGGTCGACGACGGCGAGCCTGCGCCGCTCGGCCGCGAGATCGGCGGCCAGTTGCACGATCAGCGGCCGCCAGCGAACGCCTGCCCCGCCAACGACGAGGTTGACCGACTTCCCCCGCGACAGGCTGCGCCGCAGCTCGCTGCGCGCTCGCAACCACGCCGGAGCATCGGTGCCGAGTTCGGCGTCCGCCCATTGCAGCAGTTTTTCCCACTGCGCAGCGTCACCGTCGTCTTGCAGTTCGACGTGGAGCGGTTCGCCGGCGACGATCTCATCCGGCAGCGGGCACGCGACACGCACGAGCGGCAACACGTGGCCTTCGACAAAATTCGGGTCGCGCGCGATCGCCCGCTGCATTTCGTGCCGGCAATAGGCGCTTGCCAAGTACTCGGGCGAGAGGACGAGCAGGCTCTTCGCCGCACCGTCCTGCGCCGCGTCCATCTGCCCGACGACCGTCCTGCCGGCGACGAAGCGCTCGCTATCGACGACGAGCTCGACGCCGCCGGCGCGCAGCACCGGCAGCAGGCGGTCGTGTACCCACTCGCGCTGCGCGTGGCAGTAGCTCACGAAAACTCCGTCACCCGCCATTGCTTCTCCCGTGTTTCGACCCCCGATGTTCTTCGCTGCCTTTCCGCGGCAAACAGGCATTCCATGACCAGCGACGCAACACTCCGGCCGTGTACCGGCGACGCTCCCTGCCGAGTCAGAATACTCCGGCTCGAAGCGGTAGCTACCCTGACCGAAATATACCGCGACTTATGGACTTAATCGCTGCCGTCGCTCGCCTGGCTGTTTGGCGCAGAAGCACCCGTTGCGACGGCAGGCTGCGCCTTCGCGACGATCCGCGCCTGCTGCCGCTGCGTTTCGATGCGGGCGTCGCCCTTCTTTTCCTGTTCGGCCGCCAAAGCGAGTTGCCGGTCGCAGTCTGCCCCGGAACAGAGCCTGCGGATGCGTGCGCGCACTTCTTCGGCTTCGCTCGCGAATTCCTTGCGCATGCGATCGAAAAAAGCATCCCGTTCCTCGACCGAGCCGAACTGCGCCGGAACCAGCGTGATCGTGATCTGCGGTTCGTATTCGCCAGTGGCTCCACTCGCCGCGTCGACGACGATGCCGATGATCCCGCCGAAGAGAATGTTGCCGAAGGTCATCTTCTGGAACTTGGCGCCGACGACTCCGCTCGAGTCGAGGAATCCCTCCTTCGTGCAGCGCACGCGGATGTCGCCGTGTCCCTTGCTCAGCATCAAGGTGCCAGGCGTCGGATTGATCATGCCCATGATCTCGCCGCCGCGGCTGAAGACACAGGCAGCGCCGCCTGGTTCGGTGATCAGCGTCACGTTCTGCGACGAGCCGGTGGTGATCGTCGCACAGCCTGCAAGCATTGCCGGCAGCGCGCAGCAGACAGCAGTCCGGAATTTCGGCATGGTGCAGTTCCTAGCGCGCCGGCGCGAGCGTTGGCGCTGGCGGGGCCGGAGTCACGGGTGGGGCAGAGCCGGCCGGTGCCGATCGCCGCAGGAGGTCCGGGCTGGTGATGATTTCCTTGGCCGAGATCGCGAACAGGTCGTACAGCGCCTTGTGCGCGAGCTTGTTGATTTCCTCTCCGGGTGCCGTATTGATCATGTAGGACGGTCCCTCGACCGCTCCCGAAAGATAGGTCTTTTCCCAGCGTGGCTTGCCCTGTTCGTCGAGCACCTTCACCTCGACGGTCGCGCTCACCGTCGGCGTGATGGCGAAGCCGACGTTCTTCAACTGGTTGTACTCGTAGGAGAAGGATACGACGCGCGGCGCAACGATCACGGCATAGGCGGTCGGGTCGCGGATTTCGGTGGAAAGTTCGGCGCCACCCATGAAGGCATCGGCGAAGGCACTCTTCGCCGTCTCGCGAGCGATCTGGCCGAGCGGCATGGTCAGCGTCGTCGCTGAACCGGTAAAACTGGTCGGATTTCCCGTGAAGACCTGCGCGTCGGCCTCCGGCGTCGTCTTCAGCAGCGCCTTGCCGTCGGCGGTTTCGCTGGCGGGGCGTCGCGCGGCGCTGGTGTACGCGGGGTTGTAGGCGGCGTTGAAACTGCATCCGGCGACTGCCGCAGCGGCAAGCAGCGCGCCGCCCAGCAGTCTGCCCGACGGTGCAAGAATCGGCCGTTCATCGTTCGATACCGGCCAGAAGTTCCGCAGCAGCACTTTCATCTTCGTCTCCCCGATCATGATGACTTATGAATCGTAGTGCAGCAAAAACCTTCCCATGTTGACGGGTATCAATGTCCGTGAATGCGGGGCTTCCCGGCGCGCGCGCGCCGTCCGCCACGAGCACGCACCGGAGGGTTTTCTTCACCTCGCGAACGTCCGCTGCCGGTCTTCCCCGCAGCGGTGCCAGCAGTCGCGTTCAGGGAGACCGGGTCTCGATGTGCTCGATCAGCAACTGTGGTGTCTGCACCCCGTTGAAGTCGTTGATCGCCAGCCGGTAAGCCGCCCGGATGCGGTTGCCTGGCGCCTCGGGGAAGTGGAACTGGATGGCGTCGACTACCTGCGCATCCTTGCGCAGACGCAGCTTGAGGTGCTTGTCCTTGAGAATCCGCTGGCTCTCGACGATGAACTCGTCCTGAAAGACCGGCGCCGGAAAGCCCTGTCCCCAGACTTCGGCTTCCAGCATTCGCGCCGTGGCAATCGAGCAATAGGCCGCTTCGAGACCGCCGTCGGTCTCCAGCGTGCGCGTGCGGTCCGCTGGTGCCAGCAACTCGTCGGCGACCTGCGCGAACAGTTCGCGGAAGCGCGGAAAGTCGCTTTCGCACAGGGTCACACCGGCCGCCATGGCGTGTCCGCCGAAACGCAGCAGCATGCCGGGGGCGCGCCTGGACAGCAGATCGAGCGCGTCGCGCAGATGCAAACCCGGAATCGACCGGCCCGATCCCTTGATTTCACCGCCCTCGCTGCGGGCAAACGCGAACACCGGGCGGTGCAGCCTTTCCTTGATGCGCGCCGCGACGATGCCGATCACGCCCTGGTGCCAGTCGGCGTCGAAGAGCGATACCGCCGCTGCGTTGTCGCCGTCGAGAGCCAGGTTGGCCAACTGGCATTGCGCCTGTTCCTGCATCCCCGATTCGATCTCGCGGCGTTCGCGATTGAGCGCGTCGAGCTGTTGCGCCAAGTTCATCGCGCGTCCCTCGTCGTCGGCGAGCAGGCATTCGATTCCCAGGGACATGTCCGTCAGGCGACCGGCGGCATTGAGGCGCGGGCCGATCGTGAAACCGAGATCGAAGCTCGATGCCTGCGCCGGATTGCGTCCGGCAGCGCGGAAGAGCGCCTGCATGCCGGGGTTGAGTTGTCCCTGACGGATTCGCCGCAGGCCCTGGCTGACCAGCACGCGGTTGTTGTGGTCGAGCCTGACGACATCGGCGACGGTACCGAGCGCGACCAGGTCGAGCAGCGTGGCGAGTCGCGGTTCACCGCGTCCGCTGCCGGCGAACCAGTTGCGCACGCGCAGTTCGGCGCGCAGCGCGAGCATCACATAGAACATGACGCCGACTCCGGCCAGACACTTGCTCGGGAAGTCGCAGCCGGGGAGGTTCGGGTTGACGATGCAGTCGGCGGCCGGCAGCTCGTCTCCCGGCAGATGGTGGTCGGTGATCAGCGTGGCGATGCCGAGCTGTCTCGCACGGGCAACACCTTCGACGCTGGCGATGCCGTTGTCGACGGTGACGATCAGCTCCGGTCGCTTCTGTGCGGCCAGTTCGACGACGTCGGGCGAGAGGCCGTAGCCGGAAGTGAAGCGGTTCGGCACCAGATAATCGACTGTGGCGCCGAAGGAACGCAAGGTGCGAATGCCGAGCGCGCAGGCAGTGGCGCCGTCGCAGTCGTAGTCGGCGACGATGACGATCTTCCGTTGCTCGGCGATGGCATCGGCCAGCAGAACTGCCGCTTCGGCAGCGTGCGTCAGGCGGGCCGGCGGCAGCAGCGACTGGAATTCGTAGTCGAGTTCGCTGCGCGCAACGATTCCGCGCGCAGCGTAGATGCGTGCCAGCAAGGGGTGCAGGCCTTGCTGTTCGAGCTGCCACTGCACGCGTGGCGACACGGCGCGGCGGCGCAACTGGGTCAAGACTCGCCCCTGGCCAACGCCTGCGCGGTGGCCGCCAGTGGGCGTGGTCGCTGCCACCAACGCCACTGCTCGCGGCGGCCGCTTTCCCAGGCGAGTGTGGCGTACGCGGTCGATGCCGCGAGCCGCAGGTGCCTTATCCTGCCACCGGCGAGCGCCTTCTGCAGCGGTGCGAACCAGCGCGCTTCGAGCTCGAGCAACTGCTGCCGGTAGGCACCGCCGTCCTCGTAGTGCACCGTCGCCTGCAGCGCATCGAGCACGAGCAAGTGGCTTCGGCCGGGTGTGGCGCGGGCGAGCAGGGCTGTGGCGTCGTCCGCCAGTCGATGCACCGGCAGCCCGCAGGCGTGGCCCAGCCCGCGCGCCAGCGGGTCGTTGCTCCAGACGCCGGCGAAGTCCTGCGCACGGCACTCCGGCAGAACGCCGCCACCCCACAGCCACAGGCTGTTGATTGTCGAGCGCCCTTCCGCCTCGCGCCTTTCATTGGCCGGGTGCCGGTGCAGAACCATCTGCGCTTCGTTGAGCAGTCGTCGCAGCCAGCGCAAGTCCGGCGTTTCCGGCAATTGCCGGTCGACGCTGCGGCCGGTGACGGCGGAACGCGGCAGAACGTCGAAGCGGCCGAGTACGGTGTCGCGGGAAAGCTGCAGATACCAGCGATCGGGTGCGGTCACGTGGAAGGTGCCGAGGTCGGAGAAGCAGCGGTTGAGCTCGTCGACGATCCACAGTGCTTCGGCGAGTTCGATTTCCAGGCTGCCACCGTCGGCAAGGATCAGGCGTTCCTGGTGCAGGCGCAGATGCACCGGATCGGCGCACAACCAGCAGGCGTCGGCGACGGCCGGACCGGTTTCCTCGCCGAGGACACGAAGCGCAGCGTACGCGGGATTTTCGCCGAGGTCGAAAACGTCACAGAGTGTCGCCTCGTACGATTGCGGCGGACGCCGGGTCATCCGGCTGCGCGCGATCAGGGTGTTCAGGCCGTCGCAGACGAGTGCGTCGAGGCTTTCATGGTCTTCCGGTTCGGGCCAGATCAGTTCGGGAACGACCAGCGTGAGTTGCATGGCGATTGCTGGGGCGGGATTCGCCGCGGCGATTGTTGGGATTGTTGGACTTCCGCGTTGCGGAATGCGGAAGCGAGACCGGAGGTGAGGAAAACCGTCGTGCCTTGCATCGATGGGCGGGTGGGAACGAGTCCTGGCGGGACGCCGGTCGAAGCGGAACGTGCCGCGCGAGTCCGCTGCCGGCTCTCCACGCTACGCGAACAGTGTACCATAGCGCCTTTGCCGTTTCGGCGGCGCGCATCTGCTCCCTGAATTGACTTCCCGTCGCTGATGGCCCTGCCCTACGAGTTGCTGATCGGCCTGCGCTATACGCGCGCCAAGAAGCACAACCACTTCATTTCGTTCATCTCGCTGATTTCGATGTTCGGCATCGCCCTTGGCGTGGCCGCGCTGATCGTCGTGCTGTCGGTGATGAACGGCTTTCAGACCGAGCTGCGCGCGCGCATTCTCGCCGTCGTCTCGCACGTCGAGATTTCCGGCGCTGGCGGCGAGATGGTCGGCTGGGAGCGGGTCGCCCTGCAGGCCGCCGGGCAGCCGCAGGTGGTCGCTGCCGCTCCCTTCGTGCAGGCGCAGGGGATGTTGGCCTACGGCCCGGCGGTACGCGGTGCGCTGGTGCGCGGCATCCTGCCGGATCTCGAAGACCGGGTCGCCGATTTTCGACCGCACATGAAGAGCGGCCAGCTCGACGCCCTGCAGCCGGACAGCTTCCACATCATCCTCGGCTCGGAACTGGCGCATGCACTCGGCGTCTCCGTCGGCGACCGGGTGACGCTGATCGCACCGCAGGGAGTGGTGACGCCGGCCGGTGTGGTGCCGCGGCTGAAGACCTTTCTGGTCGTCGGATTGTTCGAGGTCGGCATGTACGAATACGACAGCGGCCTGGCGCTGATCCACATGGCCGACGCGCAGCGCCTGTACCGCATGGACGATCGCGTTTCCGGCGTGCGCCTGAAGCTCGACGACCTCTTCATGGCGCCGCGCGTGGCCCGGCTGCTGGCCGGCAGGCTCGACGTCAATGCCTTCATCAGCGACTGGACGCGCAGCCACGCCAATTTCTTCCGGGCCGTCCAGATCGAAAAGAACATGATGTTCATCATCCTCTCGCTGATCGTTGCCGTGGCGGCGTTCAACATCGTTTCGACGCTGGTCATGGCGGTGACCGACAAGCAGTCGGACATCGCCATCCTGCGCACGCTCGGCGCCAGTCCGGCGAGCGTCATGGCAGTGTTCATCGTGCAGGGCGCGCTGATCGGATTCATCGGCCTCGGTCTCGGCGTCGTCGGGGGTGTCGCGCTGGCGCTCAACATCGACGTCGTCGTCCCTTTCATCGAGCGCGTGCTCGGGACACAGTTTCTCGCCAAGGAGGTCTATTACATTTCCAGTCTGCCCTCCGAACTGCAGTGGGGTGACGTGACGACGATCACCGGCGTTGCGTTCGTGCTTGCGCTGGTGGCGACGATCTACCCGAGCTGGCGTGCGGCGCGCGTCAACCCGGCGGCGGCGCTGCGCTATGAGTGAGCCGGTACTGGCCTGCCAGGGCCTGCGTAAGATCTACCGACAGGGGGACAGCGAGGTTCCGGTACTGCTCGGCGTCGATCTTGAAATCGGGGTTGCCGAGCGTGTCGCCATCGTCGGCGCGTCGGGGTCGGGCAAGAGCACGCTGCTGCACCTGCTCGGAGGTCTCGATGCGGCCACGGACGGACAGGTGCAGTTGCTCGGGCACGACCTGAATCGGATCGATGACGCCCGTCGTGGCGCACTGCGCAATCGTCACCTGGGTTTCGTCTACCAATTTCATCATTTGTTGGCGGAGTTCACGGCGCTCGAGAACGTCGCCATGCCTCTGTACATCCGGCGCATGCCGAAGGCCGACGCCGAAGCGCGCGCTGCGGCCGTGCTGGGCGAGGTGGGACTCGGTCACCGCCTGCGGCATACCCCGGCGGAATTGTCCGGCGGCGAACGGCAGCGCGCGGCAATCGCCCGCGCGCTGGTGACGGAGCCCGCCTGCGTGCTGGCGGACGAGCCGACCGGCAATCTCGATCGGCAAACCGCTGCCAGCGTTTTCGCGCTGATGCTGGAGCTCAATCGTTCGCGACAGACGAGCTTCGTCGTCGTGACCCACGATCCGGAGCTGGCCGCGCGTGCCGGGCGCATCCTGACACTGCGCGACGGACGCCTGGAATCCGCCCGTCCGTGAACTCGCCGGCGCCCGGATCAAGTTCCGCTGCCGGCTGCCGATAAATACCCGTTTGATCATCTGGAGGTCGCTACCGTGAAGATTCTGTTTGCCCCGGCGATTGCGGTGCTCAAGCGCGCGAGCTACACGAAGAAATTCGCGATCATGGGTGCTTTGGCGCTGGTGGCGAGCGCCGTCCTGGTACTCAATCTCTACCAGAGCCTGCATCGGGTGATCGACCACTCGCAGCGCGAACTCGCCGGCATCGAAGTGGTCAAGCCGATCGCGCGTGCCGTGCAGCATCTGCAGATCCATCGCGGGCTCTCGTCGGGCGTGCTCAACGGCAACGAGGGGATGCGGGACCAGCGTTTGGCCAAACAACACGATGTTCGCTCAGCCCTGCAGGGCGTCGAGGCAAAGTTGTCGCCGGAACTGGCCGCGAGTCCCGTCTGGAAAAAAGTGATCGAGACCTGGGCCCTGATCGAGAATGAGGGACTCGATCTCATCCAGCGCGAGAATTTCCTGTTGCACAGTCGTTTGATCGAAGAACTTCTGGCGTTCCAGTCCGTGGTCGGCGACGAATACGCGCTGACCAACGACCCCGACATCGACTCGAGCTACCTGATTCAAACGGCGATCGACAAGTCGCCGCAGGCGATCGAGCGGATGGGCCAGTTGCGCGCGCTGGGCACCGGCGTACTGACCAAAAAGCAGCCACTGACGTTGTCGCAGCAGGTGGAAATCACGGTCCTGCTGGTCGGCTTGAATTCCGCGGTCGATTCCTTGCGGAGAAATCTCGAGCAGACCTCGCGCTACAGTCCGGGCCTGCAGTCGGTGCTCGCCGCCTCGATCGACGACATGAGCCAGGCTGCAGCAAAGGTCAGTGCGCTGGTCAATCAGGACATCCTTTCCGGAACCTACGCGACGGCTCCCGCGGCCTACTTCGCGCTGACGACTGCTTCACTGGAAAAGGGCTACAAGGAGATGTTCGAGACGCTGTTCCCGTCGCTCGAACGGCTTCTGCATGGGCGGATCGACCGTGCGCAGCGCGCGCTGCATTTCAGCATCGGGGTGTCGGTGCTGATTCTCCTGCTCTATGCCTATGTTTCGGTGGGCCTGTACTACGCCACCATCGACAGCATCGATCGCCTGGCCGAAGATGCGCGCACGATTGCCACCGGCGATCTCAAGGTGCAGGTCGATCTCGATACCCGCGACGAGCTGAACTCGTCGGTGACAGCCTGAACGGCATGGTGAGCGAATTCCGCGGGCTGATCCGGAACGTAAGCATTGGTGCGAGCGAAGTGCTCGACGCGACCAAGAAGCTTGCCGGATCGGCCGCGCACGTGAAGCGAGGCAGCGAGCAGCAGCGCGCTGCGGCGTCGGACATGGCGATCGCCATCGGCGAGATGCGCTCGCGAATCGAACAATTGTCGGGCAGCGCCGACGACGCCAACCGGATTTCCAGCCGGGCGGGCGAGCTGTCGGCTGATGGCAGTCGGGTCGTCGGCAGCGTCGTCCGCGAGATCGAGCAGATTGCCGAGGTGGTCAATCAGTCGGCAACGATCATCGGCGAGCTGGGAGCGAGTTCCGAACGGATCTCGGCGATCGTCAACGTGATCAAGGAAATCGCCGACCAGACCAATCTGTTGGCACTCAACGCGGCGATCGAGGCAGCGCGCGCCGGCGAATCGGGTCGCGGTTTCGCAGTGGTCGCCGACGAAGTGCGCAAGCTGGCCGAGCGTACCGCCCGCTCGACACAGGAGATCTCGACGATGATCACGGCCATCCAGAGCGGCACGCACGATGCCGTGGCGAGCATGAACCAGGGGGTCAACCGGGTTGCCGAGGGCGTTGCGCTGGCCACTCGGGCCGGTGAATCGATCCGCGAAATCGGGGAAAATGCGCGCCAGGTAGTCGCCAAGGTAGCAGACATCTCGGCTGCGCTGCGCGAGCAGAGCACCGCCAGTACGGAAATTGCCCAGAATGTCGACCGGGTGGCTCGCATGGCCGAGGAAAACCACGCTGCGGTGGCGGGAAATGCTGCAACCGCCGCTCAGCTCGAAAGCCTTTCGGAGAGCCTCGAAAGCACGGTGCGCCGTTTCCGATTGAGCTGACCGGGTTCCCGCGACGGTGACGGGCGCCGGGTACAGGACGCGGAAGCCGCAGCGAAATCTGCTCTGACAGGCCATGCGCGGCAACATTCTTGCCTTTGCCATCGGTATTGGTCTGCTCCAGTTGCAGGAGAGCTTGCCGGCGCAGCCGCTGGTCCTCAGCCTTTCGCCCGTTGCCCTGTTGCTCTTCTGGTTTGCGCGTCGCCGGCAGTTGCCAGCTCGGCTTGCCTGCGCCATGCTCGGCTTCGCCTGGGCCGCGCTGCTCGCCGAGCAGCGCCTCCTCGATAGTCTGCCGTCGGAATGGGAGGGGCGCGACGTGCAGGCGGTCGGCGTCGTTGCCGCGCTACCGCACGCTTTCGAGCGCGGCGAACGCTTCGAGTTCGCCGTCGAGTCGGTCGAAACGCCGGGCGCCCGCTTGCCCGAACGGATGATGCTTTCCTGGTATCGTGGGTCGCAGGACGACGAGTGGCGCGACGGACTGGCAGTTCGCGCGGCTGAGCGCTGGCGATTCACGCTTCGCCCGAAGCGGCCACACGGCAACGCCAACGAGCACGGATTCGACTACGAGGCGTGGTTGTTCGAGCGCGGCCTGCGGGCTACCGCCTACGTGCGCCCGCATGCCGTCGCCGAGCGCCTCGACGACTTCGTCGTGCAGCCCGCTTACGTCGTCGAGCGCTGGCGTGACCGGATTCGCGCTTCGTTTTTCACCATTTTGCCCGACGCGCCCTACGTGGGCATTCTGGCTGCGCTGGCAATCGGCGACGAGCAGGCGATTCCCTCGGATCAATGGCGCCTGTTCCGGCTGACCGGCGTGACCCATCTGATGTCGATCTCCGGCCTGCACGTTACCATGGTCGCCGCCTTGTTCGCCGGTCTGGTGGGCTGGCTCTGGCGGCGCAGCGAACGCCTAGTCCTCTTCCTGCCGACGCCGAAGGCGGCGATCGCGGCCGGGTGGTTGGCGGCTTTCGTCTACTCGCTGCTCGCCGGCTTTGCCGTTCCGGCGCAGCGAACGGTGTACATGCTGACAGTGGTCGCCCTGTCTCTTTGGTCGGAGCGAAATCTGGGCCCCAGCCGCAGTCTGCTGCTCGCCCTGCTGGCGGTTCTGCTGCTCGATCCGTGGGCAGTCCTGGCGCCCGGTTTCTGGCTTTCCTTCGCCGCCGTGGGCCTGCTCTTTTTCGTCGGCACCGGGCGCGTCGGTGGCGCCCGCGGCTGGCGTGCGGCGCTCGCCGGCTGGGGGACGACACAGTGGGCGGTGACGATCGGCACCCTGCCGCTGTTGCTGTTGATGTTTCAGCAGTTTTCCCTGGTCTCGCCGGCAGCCAACGCCGTTGCGGTGCCGCTCGTCAGCTTCGTGATCGCGCCGCTGGCGCTGGTCTTCTCGGTCATTCCCTGGCCCCTGCTGCTGCATCTGGATCACTGGCTGCTCTCCGGCCTGATGGCCTTTCTCGAATGGCTGGCAGTCTGGCCGGTGTGGGAGCAGGCGGCGCCGCCGCTGGCGGCGACACTCGTGGCTCTGCTCGGCGTTCCCTTTCTGCTCCTGCCGAGAGGATTTCCCGGACGCTGGGCCGGTCTCTGCCTGCTGCTGCCGATGCTGCTCTGGCCGGCGCCGCGACCGCCAGCCGGCGAGGCCTGGGTCGACGTGCTCGACGTCGGCCAGGGGCTCGCGGTCGTCGTCCGCACCGCCGAACACAACCTGCTCTACGACACGGGACCCTTGTACAGCGCCGAATCGGACGCCGGCCAGCGCATCGTCGTTCCCTACCTGCGCGCTGCTGGAGTCCGCCAGGTCGATACGCTGATCGTCACTCACAGCGACAAGGATCACTCGGGTGGCGTGGTCGCCGTGCAGGAAGCGCTGCCGATCACGCGCACGCTTTCCTCGCTTCCCGAACTCGCGGGCGAACACTGTGTCGCCGGACAGGAGTGGGAGTGGGATGGTGTCCGCTTCGCGATTCTGCATCCGCTCGCCGATGCCTATCAGCACCGGATTGTCAAGACCAACAACATGAGCTGCGTGCTGCGCATCGAAAATGCCTTCGGCGGCGTCCTGCTCACCTCGGACATCGAAGCGCGTGACGAGCGTTCCCTGCTGGCGGCGTCTGCGGCCCGACTGCCCAGCGATGTGCTGCTGGTGCCGCATCATGGCAGCGCCACTTCCTCGACCACCGCCTTCCTCGCCGCCGTTGCGCCGCGCGAGGCGGTCATCCCGGTGGGTTACCGCAACCGCTATCGGCACCCTCGCCCGGACGTCGTCGAACGCTATGCCGGCAGCCGCGTGTGGCGGACCGATCGGGATGGTGCGGTACGCATCGCGCTCACCAGCGGGATCCCGCTATCCGCGTATCGAAACGAGTATCGGCGGTACTGGCACGGACGGTGAAAGGACTGCCTTTCTCTGGTGCTGTCAAGCAGCAGGCGGTCAGTTGCCGGCGCTGACCGGCAGAGGACATTGGCTGCTTGCACGCATCTGCCACGCCTGTCGATAGTGTCCGGCATTGGCCTCGATCCAGGCGAGCGCGCGACGATCGCGCTCGTCGCTGGGAAAGCATTCGACGTAGGCGGCGATCGTCGCAACCTGTTCGCGCAGGAAGGCGGTTTCCGCCAGATCCGGGAGCGCGAGGTTTTCGCCAGCGTCGGCAAAGGAGGAGTTGTCCGGGGCATTCATGGCTGTCTCCCACCGTGGATGGCGCGGATGGCATTGCTCGCCAGGATCGTCCGACAGGCGCCCTGACAAGCTCCTGTTGCATGCCGCTTCCGTCGCAAGTCCGCCGTCGATCGGCGCAAAGACCCTGACAAGCAAAATTAGAAGCGACCTTAAATACAATGGCCAACATCATGTCACGTCGCAATATTTTCCATCCATTCCGGGAGCTGTCGTCAAGCTCGTGGAACATTCGGGGCACGCCTTGCCCACGGACCGATGCGAATTTGCCACAACTGTGACCGGCTGGCGCGGTGGAGGCGAAGCGGTCAATGTCGGGCCAATCGATCGTGAGAGACACATTCCCCGGCGCGCGTGGAGTCGACGACCTGTGGACATTGCTGTCGAAAATCCGTCAAACTGGCGGGGATGACGGCGAGATTCCTTGGTGGCGGTTAGCATGGAAATTGCTTTCCGTTGACGAATGTTTTCGACAGATACAGGAGAGTGCAATGAACCAGCGGGACAGGCAACAGTCGGGCTTTACCCTCGTCGAGATTGCCATCGTACTTGTCATCATCGGCCTGCTGCTGGGCGGGGTGCTGAAGGGGCAGGAAATGATCAACAGTGCCAAGGTGAAGAACATGGTCAATGACTTCCGCACCGTCTCCAGCCTGGTCTATGCCTATCAGGATCGCTTCAAGGCCTTGCCAGGCGACCAGACGCAGGCGCAACTGACGCAGGCGTTGGGTGCACCTGCCGCCAACGCCGCGTGCGCGCCGGTTGGCGCCAATTCGAGCTGCAATCCGAACAACGGACGCATCGACGGCTACTGGAACGACGGCGCAGCCACCGGTACCGGCACCCTGACCAGCGAAGCTTCGGTTTTCTGGAGCCACGTTCGCCTGGCCAATCTGGCTACGGGCACGACCGTGATCAACGACGTCAATTACCGGCCGCGCAATGCCGACGGTGGCTTCCTCGGGGTCGAGAGCGGCATCAGTCCTGCCGGTGCGGCGACGCCGATGATTGCGGGGATGCGAGGCTCGTTCTTTGTCTGCTCGACCGGCATTCTCGGTCGCTACGTGAGGCAGATCGACATCGCGATGGACGACGGCAATACCTCTGCCGGTTCGGTGCAAGCGATCCCGACGACCGCGGTCCGTGGCACGGCGCCGACGGCAACCGCGAACATCAACGATGGCACGACCTATACCGTCTGCGCTGCCTATTGAGTCAAGGCGCGCGCACCATTAGGCGGCGCCGGGCAGCAGCCGATGCCGGTTCGCCGCGGCGGGCCGGAGTCGGCTTCTGTTATACTCACCGCATGATGGGCGCCGCAACCGCATGAGCCAGATTCCGCCGTCGCCGAAAGCGCTCGAGCTTGCCCGACAGGTACTGCACATCGAGGCGGATGCGGTGCGCCTCCTGGCCGATCGCATCGATGGGGATTTTCTGCGGGCGCTGCGCTTGATCCTCAATTGCCACGGTCGCGTGATTGTCAGCGGCATGGGCAAGTCCGGCCACGTCGGGCGCAAGATCGCGTCCACCCTGGCCAGCACCGGCACTCCTGCGTATTTCGTTCATCCCGCCGAAGCCAGTCACGGTGACCTCGGGATGATCACCCGCGACGACGTCCTGATCGCCATTTCCAACTCGGGCGAGAGCGCCGAATTGTTGACCATCGTGCCGATCGTCAAGCGTCAGGGGGCGAAGCTGATCAGCATGACTGGAAACGCGCTTTCCTCGCTGGCAATTCTGGCGGACGTGCACCTCGACGCGGCAGTCGAACAGGAAGCGTGCCCGCTCAATCTCGCGCCGACGGCCAGTACGACCGCCGCCCTCGCTCTCGGCGACGCGCTGGCGGTGGCCCTGCTCGACTCACGCGGTTTCGGGCCGGAGGACTTCGCCCGTTCACATCCCGGTGGCTCGCTTGGTCGTCGCCTGCTGACGCATGTGCGCGACGTCATGCGGGTCGGGCCGGCCGTTCCGCAGGTTGCCCCCGCGACCAGCCTGCCCGCTGCGATTCTCGAAATGTCGCGGGGCGGCATCGGCATGACTGCGGTGGTCAGTGCGGAGGGGCGGGTGATTGGCGTCGTTACCGACGGCGACCTGCGCCGAGCCTTCGCCAGGGACCTAGACCTGCGCACCATTTCGGTAAGCGACATCATGGGCCGCAACCCGCGCTCGATCGGGCCGGACCAACTCGCGGTCGAAGCGGTCGAGATGATGGAGCAGCACAGGATCAACCAATTGCCGGTCGTCGACGCGGCCGGCCAGTTGATCGGTGCGCTCAACATGCACGATCTGTTCCGGGCCAAGGTGATTTGATGGCGGGGTCTGGCGACCAGCACGACGCGCGCGCGCGTGCCAGCCGGCTGCGGGTGATGGCATTCGACGTGGACGGCGTGCTGACCGACGGTTCGCTCTTCTACACCGACGAGGGGATCGAGCTGAAGGCCTTCCACACGCTCGACGGGCATGGTCTGAAGATGCTGCAGAAGGCAGGAATCGTCGTCGCCATCATTACCGGGCGGCGTGCCCGCTGCGTCGAGTTGCGGGCACACAATCTCGGTATCCAACATCTCTATCAGGGGGTTGGAGACAAGCTCGCGGTAATGACCGCCTTCCTTTCCGGGCTTGGCGTCGGCGCGGAGGCTGCCGGTTACATGGGCGACGACGTGCTCGACCTGCCGGTAATGGCTGCCTGCGGCTTTTCCGCGACGCCGGGCGACGGCCACCCACTGGTGCAGAATCACGCTGCACTCACCACGGTTCGCCATGGCGGGCGCGGTGCCGTGCGCGAAGTCTGCGAGTTCATTCTCGATGCACGCGGTGAGCTGGCCGCTGCCCTGGCGCCGTACCTGCCGGCGGCCGAGCGATGAGACGCTGGAGCGGTGCCCTGTTGCCGCTGAGCATCCTGCTCGTTCTGCTTGCCTTGACTGCCTGGTTGCGCTACGCCACCGAGTTCCCGGAAGAACGTAGCGACGGCAAGAATCGTCACGACCCGGACTACATCGTCACCCAGGTATCGGGTCGCAAGCTGGATGCGACGGGAAAGCTGCTGTACACGCTGGTGGCCGAGGAGATTCGCCATTATCCTGATGACGATACCGCCGATCTGCTGGAGCCGGCGCTGGTCTATCTTTCGCCAACGAGACCCCCGCTGAGCATGCGCGCGGTGCACGGACACGCCAACTCGGGTGGTCAGCAGGTGGATTTGTGGGACCGGGTCGAGCTTCGGCGCTCGGCGAGTGCAAGCGACGCCGAACTGATCGCCCGAATGAACGAACTGACTGTCCTCACCGACGAGGAACGAGCGTTCACCAAGAGCATGGTGTTGATCACCCAAGGCAAGTCGTGGGTGCAAGGGGTCGGCCTGCAGGTCGATCACAAGTTGCAGACGTATCTGCTCGAATCCCAGGTCACCGGGGAAATCGAGAGCCATTTCGCCAGGGAGAAGCCACCGAGATGATGATTGCCCGTTGCTGTGTCGCGCTGGCCAGCTTCCTTGTTCTCGTCGTGTCGCTGTCGGCGCACGCCGAGCGAGCAGATCGCGAAAAGCCCATCCACCTCGAGGGAGATCGCCTGAGCATCGACGACATCGAGAAGGTGCAGATTCTCGAAGGCAATGCGATTCTTACCCAGGGCACCATGGAGTTGCGCACCAGTCGGCTGGTGGTCACCCAGGACGCCGACGGTTTCCGGACGGCGGTGGCCACCGGTGGTGCCAACGGGCTCGCCCATTTTCGGCAGAAGCGCGAGGGTGTAGACGAATTCACCGAAGGGGAAGCCGAGCGCATCGAATACGACGCACGCAGCGAAATCACGCAATTTTTCGTCCGCGCCTGGGTGCGCAGCGGCCTCGACGAGGTGAAGGGTGCCTATATTTCCTATGATGCAGTGAACGAAAAGTACCTGGTCACCACCGCAGCAGGCGCGAACAAGAGCGCCACCGGTGCCGGGCAGGCACGCGTCCGTGCGATCATCCAGCCCAAGAACAAGAGCGACGAACCCGCCGAGCGCAAGGGCGAACCCCTGGCGCTCAAACCGGCGGCGAAACTGACTCCGCGATCTGACGAGTAAAACGGGCTTTCGGCACCAATTCGCGGGGAATTCATCGTTGTTTGGCACTATCATGTCGCCGGGTTTGCCGGCCATCGACTGGCGCGAAGCAACGAAAATCGTCTTTTCCGTGTCAGGGAAATAGGAATAATGCATTTAAAACAATGCTTAAGAGAAATTGTGCGGCGCAACAAAAAACCCTTGACAAGCCCTCTCGAAAGTCTATAATGCAGCCTATGGTGCAGTGCAACAAAAGATCGCGGCGCCAAGTGGCGTGGCGATCGGCACCTTAGCCATTGCAAATATCGTTTTCCACTTTTACGAGGAGATAGACCATGTTCAACACCCCCGAACAATTCGCCGCCGCCAACAAGGCTTCCGTCGATGCCATGCTGACACTTGCCAATACCGCTCTGGCGAGTGCCGAGCGCATTGCCGCCCTCAACCTGAACACCGCCCGCTCGATGCTCGAGGACGGCGTTGCCAATGCCAAGGCCATGCTCGGCGCGAAAGACGCGCAGGAATTCTTCTCCGTGCAGGCTTCCATTGCGCAGCCCAGCCTCGAAAAGGCCGTTGCCTATTCGCGCAGTGTGTATGAAATCTCCGCCCAGTCCAAGGAAGAGATCTCGAAACTGATCGAAGCGCAGTTTGCCGACTTCCAGAAGCAGGTTCTCGCATTGCTCGAAAAGGCCACGAAGAATGCTCCGGCGGGCTCGGACGTCGCTGTATCCGCCGTCAAGTCGGCGATCGCGGCAGCCACTTCGGCTTTTGACAGCATGAACAAGGCTGCCAAGCAGGTCGCCGACATTGCCGAGACCAACGTCGCCGCAGCGACCAATGCCACGGTCAAGGCGGTCAGCGCCACTGCCGCCGCTGCCAAGAAGTAGTAGATCCGCTTGAACGTTCAGGCCAGTCCAGCGGTCCGGAATGAGGCAGAGGATCTGCCGGCAGGGTGCCGGCAGATCTCGTCAAGCTGCTGACACGCGGATTTCGGTGAAACGGCCCATTTGATCCAGAGCCCGCCGGGGCAGAGCGGTTGCGTGCAGGCTTGCACGCTCCCTCATGCATCCGGCGGCTGTTATTTGATTCCATTCACGGAGATATGCATGAGCACCATCGACCTCGAAAAACTCGCCCAGAGCCAGAAAGCCAACGCCCAAGTGATGATGACCCTGGTGCGGACGGCGTTCCACGGTCTCGAACAATTGTCGGCTCTGAACCTCGCCGTCAGTCGCGAAATGTTCAACAGCACCGCCAGCGGTGCCCAGCAGTTGTTGGCGGGAGTCAAGGATCCCAAGGAACTGGGCAATGTTGCCGGCTCGCTGGCTCGTCCGAACGTCGACAAGCTGATGGAGTACTCGCGCAACCTGTACGATCTGGCGGCCAACATGCAGCGCGAGATCACCACGGTGATGGAAGGCCAGTACAGCAACCTCCGGCACGAAGCTGCCGGTCTGATCGAGAAAGCTGGCAGTGTCAGCCCCATCTCCGGTGACGCTTTCGGCGCCGCGATGAAGCAGATGATGACCGCTTCGAGCACGGCTTTCGAGAACATTTCGCAGATGGCCAAACAAATCACCGACATCGTGGACACCAATGTCAAGGCTGCTTCCGATGCGACCGCACAGGCGGCCGCTGTCCTGACTCCGAAGAAGTGATTCGCGCCGCCGGCGTTCTCCCGGCAAGCCCCGGCATTGACCGGGGTTTTTTTGTTTACGTGGTGGCGATTACTGCCGCCATTGCCAGGTGATGGCGCGGCGCTCGATCTCCTGCCGGATCGCCGTCATCGCGGCATCGACGAGCAGCGCATCGCCTTCGACGCCAAGCTCGAGATATCGCCGTTGCCCGTCCTCCGACATCGACGGCAGGCTGAACAGCCGGAGCGTCGGGAAATCGGCGACGATTCGCTCCATGAGATCGAGCAAGGCGCTCTCGTAGGCGTTCACTCCGGTCAGCAGAAACGCTTTTTCCACTGGCGGTCGGCACGGAAACAGCCCGGCATAGAAGGTGTCGAGCACCCATTCGGCCATCGGGTGGGCCATTTGTGGAAAACCGGGCAGGAAGTGGTGGTCACGCACGCGAAATCCGGGAATCCGGTTGAACGGATTCGGGATGATTTCCACGCCACGCGGAAAGGTACCGAGCAGCAAGCGCACATCGGTGGTGTCGGCGCCAAAGCGGGCGCGGATCTCGCGCTCGGCATCGGGATGCAGCACCAGGTCGACGTCGAGCGCCGCTGCTGCCGCCTGCCGCGTATGATCGTCGGGAGTGTTGCCGATACCGCCGAAGCTGAAGACCACGTCGCCCGCGGCAAGGCTGCGCCGCAGCGTCGCCGCGATGCGCGCGCGCTCATCGCCGAGGTATTCGACCCATGCCAGGCGCAGGCCGCGCGTGCCAAGCAGCTCGGCCATTCTGGCAAAGTGCCGGTCGTTGCGTTTGCCGGACAGGATTTCGTCGCCGATGATGATCGCGCCGAAGTTCATTTCAGCTCCTTGCCTATTGTCGGGATTCCGACGATCGTGACCACGGCCCCTTGCCGCAAGTGCCGCAGGGCCTCCAGGCCCAGATGGATATATGCCAGCGCCGCCAGCGTCGGCGTCAGCAGGCCGAGCAAGGGGACATGCGTCAGCAGCGCGAGGGTAATGCCCAAAAGCAGCATTGGCAAGCTGTGCCGGCGACGCAGCAGCCGCCACTCGTCGTCGCTTGCGTGTGCGGCGAGTGCGTCGTAGGCAAAGGTGCGGCGAGTCAGCCAGGCCATCCAGAAAATCGGCAGCAGCAGCGCCAAGCCTGGGACCAGGCAGAGCGGCAGCGTCAGCAGCCAGCCGAGCGAGAACAACAGCACTCCGCTGACTCCGTTCCATGCCGCGCCGGCGACGCTGTCCCTGCCGAGCTGCGCCAGTTCCGGGTAATCGCTGGCGGCGACGAGCGCGAGCAGTTGCGGCATCACGAAAATCGCTGCCAGCAACATCGCCGTGACGAAGGCGGCAGCGAGAATCAGCAGCCAGCCGCCGATTGCCGCTGCCATCTTGGCCAGCCAGATCGCTCCCCATGCCGCCAGCCAGCTCAGCGGTGGCTGCTCGACCAGTGTGCCGATCAGCCAGTCGAGCAGGCAAACGGCGAGCCCGATCCAGAGCAGCAGCGCCGCCACTGCCGGCCACAGCAGCAACAGCCAGACGCGCCCTCGGGCAAGTGTCTTCGCGCTCCGCAGAAGTGCCAGCGCGACCTCGTTCATAGCAGCTCTCCCCGGCCGATCACTCGTCTACATTGCCTCCCACATCTTCTGCAAGCGCTTGCTCGAAACCGGCACCGGCGTGCGCAGTTCCTGCGCGAACAACTGGACACGCAATTCCTCGAGCAGCCAACGGAACTGTTCCAGCTGCCCATCGCTGACCCCCTGTTTGGCGAGTACGCTGGCGCGCCGCTGGTGGTTGGTCGCCAGCGGCGCCAGTTCGGCGAGCAGGCGCGCATCGCGCGCGGATCCCTGGGCCCCGCCCGCTTTCAATTTGTCCAGGCGCAGCGAGACCGCCTTCAGGTAGCGCGGGTAGTGCTGCAGACGTTCGAACGGGGTCTCGACGATGAAGCGTTTGCCGAGCAGGCGCTTCATCTGACCCTCGATGTCGTGCAGTGCGTCTCCGTACACCTTGCAGGTCGGCAGCTTCTTCCGCAGCGCCTGCCAGTCGCCGAGAATCTGTCCGACCAGGCGACAGATATCCTGCGCCAGCAGGGTCAGGCGCGGCCTGGCGTCCAGACAGCGTGCCCGAAAGCTTGCGGCATCGGTCGGCCAGGGTTCGGCCAGACAGGCACGTGCGCAACTCAGCTCGAGCAATTGCTGTCGCAGCTCGTCGCGCGTGCCGAGCGACATGTACTGCAGGGCCATCTGGTCGAGCCCCGGCAAGTTCCTTTCGAGAAACTTGAGTTGTTCCCGGAACTGCAGCATGAAAAGGCGCAGCAAGCCCGAGCGGTGTGCGTGTTGCGCCTCCAGCGGCGAGTCGAAGACACGCAGCGCAACACTGTCGCCGTGGTCGACCAGCGCAGCATGGCCAAACAGCCGCTGTCCGTCGCCCACGCCGACTTCGATTCGCTCTGGCAGTTCGCCGCAGGTCCAGTCACGCATTCCCGAATGCTCGCCAGGCGCTTCGTGCAACTCGGAGAACTCCTGCTTCGCCTGGCGCCCCCAAGCAGCGCGTAGTTCGCCGAGCTTGCGGCTCATCCCGAGTTGTCGGCCATTTTCGTCGAGCAGACGGAAATTGAACGACAGGTGTGGCGGGAGCGCGTCGGCGCGGAAAGCGTCGGGGGTGATCTCCCAGCCGCGTGCGTTGAGTCCGCGCGATTGCACGATGAAGGCGATCAGAGCCGTGACCAGCGGCTGTTCCGACGGCGGCACGCGGGCAACGAAGTCGGCGGCAAAGTCGGGGACCGGCACCAGCTTCGCGCGCAGCCGTTGCGGCAGCGTCTTCACCAGTTGCACCACCTTTTCCTTGAGCAAACCCGGCACCAGCCACTCGCAACGCGCGGCCGAAATCTGGTTGAGTTGCGCCAGCGGCACGGTCAGCGTCACGCCGTCGCGCGGACTGCCCGGCTCGAAGTGATACGCCAGCTCATAATCGACGCCGCCGAGTCGCAGCCGATGCGGGAACGCCTCGCTGGTCACCCCGGCTGCCTCGTGCCGCATCAGGTCGGTACGCTGCAGGTAGAGCAGTTGTGGCTTCTCGCGCTCGGCTTCGCGCCGCCATTTGTCGAAGCTCGCGCCGCTGTAGATTCCTTCGGGAACGATCCGGTCGTAGAAGGCAAAGATCAGCTCGTCGTCGACCAGCACGTCGGGCCGGCGGGACTTGTGTTCGAGCGTTTCGATGTCGAGCATCAGCTGCTGGTTGTGCGTGTGGAAGCTCCAGCGCCGTGCGAATTCCTCGCTCACCTCGCCGCCGACCAATGCCTGGCGGAGAAAGATCTCGCGCGCGGCCTGCGGATTCAGCGGCCCGAAGTTCACCCGCCGGCGCGGCTCGACGACGAGGCCATGCAGCGTGATGCGCTCGAAGGCGATCGCCTGCATCGCCGACTTTTCCCAGTGCGGGTCGAACCAGCTGCGCTTGAGCAGGTGCGCACCGACTGCTTCCAGCCATTGCGGTTCGATGCGCGCGACGCAGCGCGCAAACAGGCGCGTCGTTTCGCTGATTTCGCCGGCGACGATCCACTTGCCGGCCTTCTTCTGCAGCGGCGAACCCGGATGGATGAGGAACCTGATGCCGCGTGCCCCCAGATAGTGCGCCGATTCTTCCGATTTGCAGCCGAGATTGCCGAGCAGGCCGGCGAGAAGCGCGCGATGCACCGCGTCGTAAGTCGCCGGCAACTGGTTTTCCAGCCATCGGTGCTCGGCCGCCAGTGCGTGCAACTGGCCGTGGATGTCACGCCACTCGCGCATCCGCAGCGCGGAAAGGAAGTTCTCGCGGCAGGACTCGACCAGCTTGCGTTGCGACTTGCGGTGCTCGATCTCTCCCTGGTACCACTCCCAGAGCCTGAGCCAGGAGAGAAACTCCGAGCGTTCGTCGGCGAACCTGCGATGCGCAGCGTCGGCACTGCCTTGCCGCTCCTGCGGCCGTTCGCGTGGATCCTGCACGGAGAGTGCGGCGGTGATCACCAGAACTTCGCGCAGGCAGCCCTCGTCGCGCGCGGCGACGATCATCCGGCCGAGGCGAGGGTCGAGCGGCATCTTCGCCAGTTCCCTCCCGGTCGGCGTCAACGCGTGCTCACTGGTCAGCGCGCCGAGTTCGCGCAGCAACTGGTAGCCGTCACTGATCGCCTTGCGCGGCGGCGCTTCGAGAAAGGGAAAACCCTCGATGTCGCCGAGGCGCAGCGCTTTCATGCGCAGGATCACGCCTGCCAGCGAAGAACGCAGGATTTCCGGGTCGGCATAGGTCGGACGAAGTGCGAAATCCTGTTCGTCGTAGAGACGGATGCAGACGCCCGCGGCGACCCGGCCGCAGCGCCCGGAACGCTGGTTGGCCGCAGCCTGAGCGATCTTCTCGATCTGCAGTTGCTCGACCTTGTTGCGGTACGAGTAGCGCTTGACGCGAGCCAGACCCGAATCGATGACGTAGCGGATTCCCGGCACGGTCAGCGATGTCTCGGCGACGTTCGTCGCCAGCACGATTCGCCGGCCGACATGCGGCCTGAAGATCCGGTATTGCTCCTCCGCTGAAAGTCGGGCAAACAGCGGCAGAATCTCGGTGTGCGGCGGGTGGTGCTTGCGCAGCACCTCGGCGGCTTCGCGGATCTCGCGCTCGCCGGGCAGAAAGACCAGGACGTCGCCCGGCCCGAGGCGATCGAGTTCGTCGCAGGCGTCGGCGATCGCGGCGTAGAGATCGCGCTCGTCGTCGTCGGCAGCGGTGTCGTCCTGCCGCAACGGACGATAACGTACTTCGACCGGATACAGGCGACCCGAAACCTCGATCACCGGTGCCTGCGCGAAATGCCGTGAAAAGCGTTCGGCGTCGATCGTTGCCGAGGTGACGATCAGCTTCAGGTCGCTTCGCTTCGCCAGCAACTGCTTGAGGTAGCCGAGGAGGAAGTCGATGTTGAGGCTGCGCTCGTGCGCTTCGTCGATGATCAGGGTGTCATACTGTTCGAGCCACGGATCGCTCTGGGTCTCGGCGAGCAGGATGCCATCCGTCATCAACTTGATGAAGGCGTCGGGTGAGGTCCGGTCGTTGAAGCGGATCTTGTAGCCGACCAGGCCGCCGGACTCGCTCTGCAGTTCCTGCGCGATGCGTGCCGCGGTTGCTCGTGCGGCGATCCGGCGGGGCTGGGTATGGCCGATCAGGCCGGCGATGCCGCGGCCGATTTCGAGGCAGATCTTGGGGATCTGCGTCGTCTTGCCGGAGCCGGTTTCACCGCAGACGATCACCACCCGATGTTCGGCGATCAGTGCGGCGATTTCTTCGCGGCGCGCATTGATCGGCAGATCGTCGGCGAACTGCAGTCGAGGCAGGCGGGCGCGGCGGGCGTCGACCGCCGCCCGCGATTTTTCGTGCAGGCGGTCGGCCTCCGCCTGCAACGCGTCCCGCTGCGCTCCGAAGAGGTGCCGGAGATCGCGCGTCAGCGAGCGCAAGCGACGTCGGTCGACCGCGAGGCAGTCGGCGAAGGAGTGATCTGAGCTGCGCGGGGCGGCTAAGGAGGTGGTTCTGGGGATCATTGGCGAGGAAATCTGCACTGCAGGAATCAGGCTGGTCCAGCTCCGCGCGGAAGCCGATTTGGCGCGGCGCCATTCTACACCCGTGCCTCAATTTCCCCGTCCAGCATCACCCGCCAGCTTTGG
Source organism: Accumulibacter sp. (assembly GCF_023806565.1). Classification (GTDB taxonomy): domain Bacteria; phylum Pseudomonadota; class Gammaproteobacteria; order Burkholderiales; family Rhodocyclaceae; genus Accumulibacter. Next base: position 25,227 of record NZ_JAMTDV010000053.1, read on the forward strand.
CGCCTGCGCCCGTCCAGTCTCGTGACGACGGCCGTTCCTGGCTTTCGCTATTACCTCACCTGTCTGGGCCTCTCTACCATCGCCGTCCCTTGTCGAATCACTGAACAATCCATCGTCCCGGCACTCGCTCACGCTACCTCGTAGCAATATCTGTTCAGGAAATCTAACGACCTGAGTTATAAGACGATAACGCCGATCACATTTGTCAATGCAAGAGTCTTCGCCTGTCGGTTACGGTCTGATCCTAGGGGCGAAATCCGGCACGGACTGGAAGGCTGAAGTCAGAACAAGAACATGAAGTTAGCCGCCGTTTTTTCGGCGATGCCACAGGATGGTGCCCATGTATTTCTAGCAAACACGCTTATTGCGTGCGGAATCAAAAGCCTGGCCGGGATAGACATTGTTCGCGAATGGGTTGTAGTGTTCGCACAAGGCAAGAGGAGATCATGAAGTAACTTAACCTGACGGTACCCGATCGCTTGAGTCACCCGTCGGCCTTTCGGGTGCGGAATTTGGGGACGGACAGGTGGGCAACTCGCTTGGCATGGCCGCAGCATCAAAGCGGCAACCGACGCCATCGCTTTCCCATCAGACGACCTACAGCCACACCCTGAAGCTGCGCATAAGGGGTCACTTAACCGAAGTTCCAGTCCGGTACTGCGGATATCGTTCATCAGGAGGCTGACGGTGATCAGGGGAAGGTTAATCATGATGGCCGTGGTAGTGGGCTGCTTGAGTTCCGGCTGTTCGTTCGGACCAGAGGCAAACCTGTTTGGCGGCGGACGGGTGACTACTGCTTCGGCGGATCAGATGTTTGACTCAGGATTTGAGGCGTTTGACGATGAAAAGCTCTTTTACCTGTTAGCCCGGGACAGCAGGGTAGATTACCAGGCTGCTAATGACGCCCAGAAAATCCGAATCCTCGACAAGGCATTCATGGAGGCCGATGGCGAATTCTGCCCAAGCACTCCGAACCAGCCGTGCAACTTGCCAATCCGTTGCAATCAGATCCTTGATCGCCTGATTGCAGCATCCAATCAGAGATGTAATCTCTACATGAGTTCATCCTTTCCTTATCCTTCAATTCAAGATTGGATTTGCAACTGCTTCGGGTTGCGCGCCGCGGCTTTCGGCGCGCGAAATTTGGTGGCAGCACCTTTATCATTGGAGGATTACGTGTCTCACCCATTTTGTGGCAATAAATTCACGTTTACTCAACCCAATGGCGACAAAATCGAGGTTCGTGGCTGGGGCGACCAGAATAGTGCGCGGTTTGAAACGCTGGACGGATACGCTATTGTGTTGAACCCCTCGTCGGGCTACTTTGAAATTGCCACTAAGGCTGCCGACGATACGCCGTTGCAGGCCTCCGGGCACCATGTTGGGGCCACGCCACCCCAATCCATCGCAAGAGGATTGAAGCCGGGCGGCACGGCTCGCAAGACCTCGTTTACCAACAATGCATTGGGCGGCAAGACCCGCTGGCAGCAACGGTACGAGGAACAACGCGCAGCCATTGACGCGTCGATCAACGGCGCGGGCCCGCATTTTGCCCCACCGCTTCGGCGAACGGTGGGCACCTTCGTGGGGCTTTGTCTTCCGATCCGCTTCCCGGATGTTCCGACCGCCATCACCTCCGAACAAATCAGCGACTTTTGCAACAAGCCCGGATACAACGGATTCGGCAACAATGGCTCGGTCCGCGACTACTATCTCGCTAATTCGCTGGGAAGATGCGATTACTCAACCATCGTCGCGCCTCTGTATACCGCGAAAAAGCCGCGCGCCTACTATGCCGACGACAATCTGCCGGCCGGGCCACGCGCGCAGGAATTGATCCAAGAGGCGCTCGATTTTCACAAGAGCAACAAGTTCGACTTCACCCGGCTCACGGCCGACACGAGTAATTTTGTGTACGCGTTGAACGTGTTTTATGCCGGGGAAGTAGTCAACAACTGGGCGCGGGGGCTTTGGCCACATTCCCATTTCCTCTCCAATCCGGTCATGCTCGCAGCGGGTAAGCTGGCGCATGATTACCAGATCACCGCACTCGGCGACGAGCTGACACTGGGCACCTATTGCCATGAAAATGGGCACATGTTGTGCGACTTTCCCGATCTGTACGATTACGACTACGACTCGGCCGGCATCGGCGATTACTGCTTGATGTGCGGCGGCAACAATGCCGACGAGCGCAATCCCGTCCAGATTGGCGCCTACCTCAAATTCAAGGCAGGCTGGGCTGGATCGGTCATCAATCTGGAACACGGGTTCGACGCCAGTGCTTCCGCGGACGGGAATCAGTTTTTTGTGATTCGTAAGAACCAGCGCGAGTACTACATAATCGAGAACCGCAACAAGGTCGGCCGGGACGCTGCGTTACCCGACTCTGGTCTCGCCGTGTGGCACTGCGACGAAAGTGGCAACAACAGCAAACAGCAAGGCTCGGCCACCAGCCACTACGAGTGTGCACTGATACAGGCTGACGGCAGGAAAGATCTCGAGCACAATGTCAATCAGGGCGACCCCGGCGATCTCTTTAAGACCGGAAACACGTTCACCGGCAAGTGGTGGAACAACCAATCCATAGGCGTTGCCATTGGTTCGATTGGCGCCCCAGGCGCCTCTGTTGCGTTCAAGGTATCGTGAGACACATGGGCGCGTAAGATCACGGGCAAATGGGTAAAGGTCGCATGTTCGCTACGAGGTTCTCCGATACAACATACACCTCGCCCTTGGGAGTGCAGCCGATCGATGCAGCCGGACTCACGGCCGCATCGGCTGGCGGCTCCCGGTACAACTGCTGCTGTCGCCTTGGCTCACGGCATCAAACCCGCTAACTCGTCAAATGCATACCAGATATGGGGAGCTATCATGAAAGCAATAATCCGGTTAGGACTGTCAGTTACAGGCCTCGCATTGATTGGCGGCTGCGCGGCGCCCGCCCCGTCTCGCGAGGCGAGAGTGAAGGACTATGCCACCTTGCTTGGAGCGAGCATGAGCCATTCGAAAGAAGTGCTGGCAAACACCTCTGCCATGGGAAAAGCCAGAATTACCAACGCCGAGGCGAAAAATCTTTCGGCAAGCACGAAGTCGGGGCTCGCTGAAGCTCAAAAGCTGGATTTCGCGGAAATGCTTGCCACCTGTAATACCGTACTCACAAGATTTGAAGTCCGCGCCGACAAGGAGCGCCGCGCCGAATTCTGGACTGCTGTCGCCGGAACGATCGCAGGCTCGGTAGTGGTTCCAGTACTCGCCGCGGCGAACGCGGCCAAATCGGCCATCGCGGGTTGGGGCGGATTCGCCGGCGCGACCAATAGCGCACAACAAATGCTCCGCAATACCGGACTGGACGCCGCGTCCACTATCGCCGCGCGTCACAAAGTCATAGAAAACATGACCATGGCTACAGAAGAGTATATCAAGGCAGCGGCCGATGATGTTGAAGCAAAGCAGGATGCTATTGCACGCGGCCTGGCGGCGTGCGTTGCATACGAGGTCACCGCATCGAAAGATATATCCATCGATCCACCCAATTAGACGGTCTTCGGGCGAAACTCAGTGGCCCTTCGACCCATATCGTTATACCCCACTCACCCGGAAGCTGCCCTGACGCATGAACTGGAGGCCGACGACGCAGTCCGTGACGCGCTGCAATCTTATCCAGATGGTTTGGACGCCCGGCTCGCCGTCGCCTTTGCGCGCCAGGAAGCCGCCAAGCATGGGCACCAATCGTAGGGCCGGATTGAGAGTGGGTGGGTCAGCCGGAGGCTTCTTCCTGTTGAGGAGATAAGCGGCATGCCATTCCTCCTGGTCGAAGAACAAGTCGGCGGGCAAGTCTGGGCAGCCAGCGTGTCCAACAACGCGATCGCTCGCTTGTTCAATCTTCGGTCCCCCAAGCCAACTTCCTTGAGTTCCTCCCCTGCCCAGCCCATGCCGACACCCTCTCAAACAAATCGGCAGCTCACAGAGAGAGCCTCAAGGCGTGCATAAGGACATGGATTAGGGGATGCTGATCTGGTACCCGAAAAATGGACGCCACGAGGTATGGTATTTTGACCTTGT
>NZ_JAMTDV010000054.1 GCF_023806565.1 Accumulibacter sp.
GCCTCGTAGTCCCGGCCGTGCGCCAACAACGCCCAGGCGATTCGTGCATTCTTGTTGGCGAGCGCCACAGCTGCCACGATCTTGTTTCGCCGGCCCATGACCCCGGCCAGCCAACTGCCGGCATGCTGCGCTTTCCGTTCGGCCACCCGAATCACCGATCGCGCCCCGTGAATCAGCAAGTTGCGCAAATAGGTGTCGCCCCGCTTGCTGATGCCGAGCAGCGTCTGCTTGCCGCCGCTGGAATGCTGCCGCGGCACCAGTCCCAGCCAAGCCGCCAGTTGCCGGCCATTCTCGAAGTTCCTGACCTCGCCGATCGAGGCTACCAGGGCGCTCGCCGTGATCGGGCCAATGCCAGGAATCTGTGCGAGTTTCTTGCTGACCGTGTGCTCACGATGCCACGCCTGGATCTGAACTTCCAGTTCCTGGACTTGCCGGTCGAGTTCCTTGACGTGGTTGCCCAAGCGATCGATCAACCGACGGCACGTGCCCGACAAGCCGTTCTCGCCGTCCTCAAGGATGTCCGGCAGTCGCTTGGCGATATGCCCAATGCCCTGGGTTTGGCACTTCAGATGCCGTTTCGGGAAGGGGCGACCATCCCATTAACGAAGAAATCGTCGCGAGCAGGCCGAGATGCAAGGCGCGAGCGAGCGAACGACGAGACATATCATGTAGATAGGCGAGGGCGTAGGCGGAGTTTCGCGCAGCCTGCTGCGCGCCGCCGGAGCCGGCCGGCTGTGCAAAGCCGGCCGCGGGGGAGCGAGTGAGCAACGCCGCAGATCGGTCGCGCAGTAGATTTATTCACAAGCTCTGAGTCGCGCCCGATCCCGACGGCAGTCGGCATTCGAAGGAGGCCCGTTGTGAGAACTTGGTTTCGTTCGCCAGTGAGTGCCATGACCGCGATGGTCCAGGCGCACGGCATCGAGCATCTGCCAGAAGATCGAGTGGCGCCGGCATGCGCCACATTCCCTCGGTACGGTCATCACCGTGCCGATCACTGTGAGAAAGGACTGTCATGAATCCCCAGAATGGCTATGATGTGGAAGACCTCTCCGTCGGCATGAGCGCCGAGATTGCCAAGACGATTACCGACGCAGACCTGGTGCTGTTTGCCGGGGTGTCGACCGACGTCAATGCGGTGCATATGGACGAAGAGTTCGGGCAGACGACGATGTTTGGCGGCCGCATTGCCCACGGCATGCTGTCGGCGAGCCTGATTTCCGCCGTGTTGGGCAATCGTCTGCCTGGACCGGGAGCGATCTACCTGAGCCAGTCGCTGCGTTTCCGGGCGCCGGTCCGCCCCGGCGACACCGTGCGCGCCAGAGCGACGGTCAAGGAAGTCGTTCCCGAGAAGAGCCGCGTCGTTCTTGACACCGTCTGCACGGTCGGTGGCAAGGTAGTCATCGACGGGGAAGCGACGCTGATGGCGACCTCGCGCCAGAAGCGCGAAGCAGCCGGCAAGTAGTCGCCGGCAAGGCGTTTCTCCCGGCGCCACGAGCGGCGCCGGGAGAGTGTCGGAAACTGGTGGTCTGCGGCGGCCCTGTCGATACCGGTGCTCTGGCGGGCTGTTCCGTCGCTTGAATGCAAGCGATCTTCCGTCCACTGAACGGGGGCAAGTCCAACCCTCCTGCCGTGGCCAGATGTAACACAATTGTGCTACATTTGCGCGAGCAACCCCTCCGGAGATCGCCATGACCACCACGACCGTTCGCCTGCCTGAAGAACTGAAAGCCAGAGTCGCGGCAGCGGCAGCACGCACCCGCACGACGGCGCACGCCTTCATCCTCGAAGCCATCGCGGAAAAAACCGCCAACGAGGAGCGTCGTGCGGAGTTCGACGCCCACGCTGAGGAGCGCTACACAAGGGTAGTCGCCTCCGGGATGACTATTCCCTAGAGCGACATGCGCGCCTATCTGCAAAAGCGCGCTGCCGGCAAGCCTGCAACACGGCCCAAAGCGCGCAAGCTGGCTCGTTGAATGGGATGCGCATCGAGATTGCGCCCGAGGTCGCGGAGGACTTCGAGCGCATCCTGGATCACCTCGCCACGTGCCAGGTCGAACATCCGGAACGGCGTATTGACGAAGTCATCGGCGCACTGGATGTACTGGAGAGCAACCCACTGATCGGCCGCCCCGTTGCAAACGGCAGACGCGAACTCGTCATCGGCCGGCGCTTCCACGGATACCTTGCCTCGTACCGTTGCGTCGCTGAGATCGATACCGTTATCGTGCTGGCCGTGCGCAGCCAGCGGGAAGCGGGGTACGTGGAGCGGAGCGAGTGAAAGGTCGGTCGGGGTGGTAGGCCAGTTGCATCGGACAATTCGCGTGCCGATCGGCGGGGTTTCTCGCGGATGGCACCACGACGAGCCGCCAGCTTGATGCGGGAAGGCAAGCGACAGCCTGTCCTCTACGCAATCCGATTTTCTCTATTCCTTGTTGACAATGGGCCATTTATTCGACTAGGGTAGCGCGCGTCCGGTTGTCATACCACTTTACCAGAGATCGGAATTGGGAAACGGGGACAGGTAGCGGCTGATACAAGGGGCCCTGTCTGCCGGGAATTCCGGCAACCCGACGGATGCCCGCTTCTTTGCCACCTGGTTGCACGGGGGAAAACCAAGTATGGACTCCTTGATCTCTGCGCTGACCCGTGTTCTGCCGCAGCGTCAGGTCGTCAGCGACGACCTGCGCCGCCTTGCCTACGGTACCGACGCCAGCTTCTATCGCCTGCTGCCGGAAGTGATCGCCATCGTCGAGAACGAGGAGGAAGTCCGTACCGTGCTCCAGGTTGCGCGTGCGCATCGGCGCCCGGTGACCTTCCGGGCCGCGGGAACGAGTTTGTCCGGGCAGGCGGTGACCGATGGCATCCTGGTGTTGATCGGCGACGGCTTTGCCACCTGCGAAATCGCAGCCGATGCCGACAGCGTCCGCCTGGGTCCGGGAATCATCGGCGGCGAGGCGAACTTCCGTCTCGCTCCGCTGGGACGCAAGATCGGCCCCGACCCGGCCTCGATCAATGCTTGCAAGATCGGCGGCATTGCCGCCAACAACGCTTCCGGCATGTGCTGCGGCACCGCGCAGAACAGCTACCGGACGCTGCTCGGCCTGCGCGTCGTTCTCGCCGACGGTGCAGTGGTGGACAGCGAGGAACCCGCCAGCGTGGAGAATTTCCGTCGCAGTCACGCCGAGTTGCTTGACGGACTCGAAAGGCTCGGTCGGGAAACGCGCGCCGATTCCGTGCTGGCAACGAGGATTCGCGACAAGTTCAAGATCAAGAACACGACGGGTTACAGCCTGAACGCGCTGGTGGACTTCGAGGATCCGATCGACATCCTGACACACCTCATGATCGGTTCCGAAGGCACTCTCGGCTTTCTCTCCCGCATTACCTACCGTACGGTCGTCGAGGATCCTTACAAGGCGAGCGCGCTGGTTTTCTTTCCCGGCATCGGCGCCGCCTGCCAGGCGGTGATACGCCTCAAGTCGGAACCGGTTTCGGCGGTCGAGTTGCTCGATCGTGCCGCCTTGCGCTCGGTCGAGAACAAGCCAGGCCTGCCGGCGGCGATCAGCAGGCTGGGCCCGCAGGCGGCGGCGCTGTTGATCGAGGTGCGCGCCGACACCGCCGCGGTGCGACAGAAGAAGATCGACACCGTCCTCGCCAGTCTGGCGGGAATCGAGACGCTCGAAGCGCCGCAATTCTCGACCGATCCCGCCACCTGCGAAATGTACTGGAAGGTGCGCAAGGGCACGTTCCCGTCTGTGGGCGCGATGCGGCGCGCCGGCACGACCGTGATCATTGAGGACGTCGCCTTCCCGATCGAGTCGCTCGCTGCCGCAACGCTCGATCTGCAGGCGTTGCTGGTGGAGCACGGTTACCACGAAGCGATCATCTTTGGTCATGCGCTGGAAGGCAACCTGCACTTCGTCTTCACCCAGGATTTCGGCGATGCGGCGGAAGTCGAGCGCTACGCGCGATTCATGGATGCCGTCTGCCGTCTGGTTGTCGAGAAATACGACGGTTCGCTCAAGGCCGAACACGGCACCGGTCGCAACATGGCGCCTTTTGTCGAAATGGAGTGGGGGCGCCAAGCCACCGATCTGATGCGCGCGATCAAGACGCTGTTCGACCCGGAGGGACTGCTCAATCCCGGGGTGATTCTGAATGACGATCCGCAGGCGCATCTGAAGCACCTGAAGCCCATGCCTGCGGCCGAGGAGATTGTCGATCGCTGCATCGAATGCGGATTTTGCGAACCGCTCTGTCCATCGCATCGGCTGACGCTCTCGCCGCGACAGCGCATCGTGAGCTGGCGCGAGCTGTCGCGGCGTGAAGCCGCGCACGAGGATGCGGGAACGGTGGCCACCGACTTTGCCTACTACGGACTCGACACCTGCGCGGGCTGTGGGCTCTGCTCGACCGCCTGTCCGGTGGGAATCGACACCGGCGAACTCACCCGTCTGCTGCGTGGACGCGGTCTCGGCAGTGCCAGCCGGCAGGTCGGCCGACTGACGGCTGGCCATTTCGGCGCCGTGTCGACGCTCACCCGGGCCGGGCTGACGGTGGGGCATGCCGTTTCCGGTGTGGTCGGCGACAGCCTGCTGCCGAAACTCTCCGGTGGCGCCTGGCGGAAGTCGATGCCGCTGGCCGGCAGGCTTCCCGTCGAGCGAGCTGCCACAGGCGATCCCGTCGTTTACTTTCCAGCTTGCGGTGGGCGCATCTTCGGTGCGAACACTGCCGGCGAGCCGGGCCTGGGCGATGTGGTGATCGAACTCCTGATCCGCGCCGGCTACGCGCCGCGGCTTCCGGAGGGTTTCGACAAGCTGTGCTGCGGCCTCATGCTGGCCAGCAAGGGCATGGCCGACGAAGCCGAAGAAATGGCCGAGTCCGTCGCTCAGGCCTTGCTCAAGGTCGCCGACGATGGGCACGGCGGTACTTACCCTGTGGTCATGGATGCCAGTTCGTGTGCGACACGGATGCAGAAATACCTGACTGGCCGGCTGAACCTGCTCGACTTCCACGAATTCGCCCATGATGCCTTGCTGCCCCGCCTTCGCCTGCGGCGGAAGATCGGTCCGGTGGCGCTGCACATCAACTGCAGCGTTCGTCGCACCGCGACCGACGCAAAGCTGCGCGCCGTAGTGGCTGCCTGCGTCGAACAGATCGTCGAGCCGGCAGGAGTGACCTGTTGCGGTTTTGCTGGTGACCGTGGTTTCGTCGTGCCGGAGCTCAACGTGCACGCCTTGCGCAAGATCCACGACGCGCTGCCCAGTGCCTGCCACGAAGGGGTCTCGACCAACCGCACCTGCGAAATCGGTTTGACCGAGGAAACCGGGCGACCTTACCGATCGGTCGCTTACCTGCTTGAGGAATGCAGTCGTGCCGAGGAATACATGACCTGCTGACCCGGCAGCAGCCGGTGCCGGCGCCACGGCCTGCATTCGCATCGCCGAAAATCCCGTTCAACGGATGTTTCCCTGCTGCACAACATGGATTACAGGAAGCTATCGACATAAACTTTTTGGGAGTTGGAAAACATGGCGCCATGGAAAATGATTCTCACCCCGGTGGCTGACAGCGTTGTTCTTTCTGCGCTGGTCGCGTCGATCCCGATTCTTTTTCTTTTCTGGGCGCTCGCCGTCAAGCGTATGAAAGGCCACTGGGCGGCGCTTGGCGGAACCTCGATCGCGGTCCTGCTGGCCATTTTCGTTAACGGCATGCCGACCCAACTGGCGTTGCTGGCAACCGTGAACGGCATGCTCTTCGGCCTTTTCCCGGTGTGCTGGATCGTCATTACCGCCCTGTTCATCTACAACATGTCGGTGGCGACCGGGCAATTCGACGTGATCAAGAACTCCCTCGCCTCGATTTCCGACGATCGTCGAATGCAGGCGCTGCTGATCGCGTTCTCCTTTGGCGCGTTCATCGAAGGTGCGGCGGGTTTCGGTACTCCGGTGGCGATGACCGCGGCGATGCTGGCCGGGCTCGGATTCAATCCGCTCTACGCTGCCGGAATCTGTCTGCTGGCGAATACGGCGCCGGTTGCCTTCGGTGCGATCGGGATTCCCATCGTCGTCGGCGCCCAGGTTTCCGGAGTCGATGAAATGGCGTTCAGCCAGATGGTGGGCCGGACGCTTCCATTTCTCAGTGTTCTCGTGCCGCTCTACCTTTGCATCCTGATGGCTGGCCCCAAGAAGGGGCTGGAAGTGTGGCCAGCCTGTCTGGTCAGCGGTGGTTCTTTTGCGTTGGTGCAGTACCTCTCTTCGAACTACCTGGGGCCATTGCTTCCGGACATTCTTTCCTCGCTTGCTTCGATCGTGTGCACGGTGGTATTCCTCAAGGTCTGGCACCCGAAGGAGAGCTGGCACTTTGCCGATGAGCCGAAAAGCAAGGGTCGTGCAGAACTCGCCTACAGCGGTGGACAGGTATTCCGGGCGTGGGCGCCGTTCATCATTCTTTCTCTTTGCGTTGCGGCCTGGGGAATCAAACCGGTGAAAGCGGCGCTCGACCAGGTCTGGGGTACGGTGATGGATTTCAAGTTCCTGATCCCGGGACTCGACAATCTGGTGATCGACCAGGCCGGCAAGCCGAAGGCTGCCGTATTCGTCTTCAACTTCCTCAGCGCCGCCGGTACGGCAATTCTTTTCGCCTGGTTCTTCTCGATACCCGTCATGGGCGCGACGCCGCGAGTGGCTTTGGGCGTTGCCAAGGATACCCTGTTTACGCTCCGCTATCCGATCCTGACCATTTCCGTCATTCTCGGCTTTGCCAAGATCATGGAATATTCGGGCATGTCGATCACTCTCGGCCAGGCCTTTGCCACCACCGGCGTGTTGTTCCCGTTCTTCGCGGCTTACCTCGGCTGGCTTGGCGTGTTCATGACCGGCTCGGATACCTCCACCAATGCGCTCTTCGGCAAACTGCAAGCCTACACGGCGCAGCAGATCGGTATCGACCCGGTGGTCACGATGAACGCCAACACTTCCGGTGGAGTCTGCGGCAAGATGATTTCGCCTCAATCGATTGCGGTTGCGACCGGTGCGACCGGGCTGGTGGGCAAGGAAGCAGACATCTTCCGCTTCACTTTCAAGCATTCGCTGATTCTCACCACGGCAGTGGGCGTCATCATCATGCTTCAGACCTACGTCTTTTCCTGGATGATCCCAGTCTACGAAAAGGCTGCTGCGGTTGCCGCCAAGGCGCCTCCCGATCCCGCGGCAGCGAAGGCCGCGGCGGCTCTGGCATTGCAGGATGGCCTGATGTACCTCGGGATTGCTGCCGTGGTCGTGATCGTCGTCGCGGTTCTCTCGAGAGTCGTCGGCAAGGATCTCGATGCGGGGGCCTCCGGAAAAGCCGAACTGCATTTCCATTAGAGCGACGGCAGGCGTGTGGTCGATGGACGACGCACGCCTGTCTCGCGCTGGTCACGGGCTGCCCGCCCATCACGGATTCCTGGCTTGGCGGACGCCGATCAGGGACTCTTCCAGATGTTGGTGATCGGCAGCGCAGCGACGGCGTTCTCGATCGGCGGCAGACCATACATTTCCTGCACGGTACGCAGTACCGTGTAGTGGTTGATGGTCGTATTGTAGTTTCCGGGATTGACCGTGGCGCCAACCATGATCGTCGCAATATGGTTGTCCCGGCGCGATCCATCCTCGTCCCAGGTCAGGATGAGCAGGCTGTTGTGGGTTTTCGCCCACTGTACGTAGCCATCCAGCTTGGCTTTCAGCCAGGAGTCGCCGGTCGCAGTCGGACAATCATGATTGTCGTTGCACATGTTCGGAACGACCACCGAGACGGTCGGCAGTGCGGCAAAATTCCCGCTCGGGAAGGCGGTGAAGGGCTGATTGCTGCTGCTGTCGACATTGTCGAAATTGACCCAGGGATTGTGCTTGCGGCGATATTCTCCCGCCGCGCAGCCCGTGTAGCCAGGCGCCGGGAGGTCTTCGGAGAAGCCGGTGAAGGTCAGACCGGCGGCAACCAACTGGCTCGCCAGATTGGCTTTGCCGGTGAATGTGAGTGGGCAGCTGTTGTCGGTGACGCCTTGCGTCGAGCCGGAAAACAGGGCCAGGTAGTTCGGCTGGCTGGGATGCGTCACCGCGTGCGCATCGGTGAAATTGGCCCCCGCGCGCGCCAGGCTGTTGATGTACGGCGCCGCCGGATTGCCGATGATTCGCTCCTGATCTTCATTTTCCATGATCACGATCAGCACATGGTCGAAGCGTGGTACCGTCCTTTTTGCGGCTGCCGGTTCGGCCGCGTGGTTGTTGGCGAGGAAGGAAAACAGGGCAACGGTGCCGGCGGATTTGATCAGGGCGTGCATGCTGGATTCTCGGGAAAGTAAGGGGTCACCATGATAAGCGCTAAGCGCACGCAGGGAGTCGGATCGCAGACCGGTCGCTGCCCGACAATGACTGGTGCAGCATGCGCGGCGACGCTGGGCTGCGGGTGGATTCGGGCCGTCCGAGGTCGGCACTGATGCGTTTGTTGTCCCATTCGTGGAAGATGCTGCGGCGCGACGCGCGCGGCGGCGAGCTTCGTCTGCTGGCGGCGGCATTGGCGATTGCGGTCGCGGCATTGACGGCAGTAGGTTTTTTTGCCGACCGCGTGCGGCAGGCGCTGGCACGTGAGTCACACCAATTGCTCGGTGCCGATCTTCTGCTGACCGCCGATCATCCGTGGCCGCCGGGGATGGCCGAAGCCGCACGGACGCATGGCCTGCAGGTGGTCGAGACGCGCACCTTCCCGAGCATGGTGACGTATGGCGAGGGCGACGACCTGCGTGCGCAACTTGCCGAGATCAAGGCGGTTGGCGCGGCTTATCCGCTGCGCGGCAGCCTGCGCATCGCGCCCGCGCTCAATGCTCCGGATGCACCCGTGCAGCGCGTCCCCGCTGCCGGCGACATCTGGATCGACGAGCGCCTGGCGTCGGCGCTGGGAGCTGGCGTCGGTGACCCGATCGTCGTCGGGCAACGCACGTTGCGCGTCGATGCGGTGCTGACCCTGGAGCCCGATCGCGGGATCAATTTCTTCAGCGTGGCGCCCCGCTTGCTGATGAATCTCGACGACCTGCCGGGCACCGCGTTGCTGCAAGTCGGCAGTCGCGTTGCGTACCGACTGCTCTTGGCTGGCAAACCGGGCCAACTGCAAGAGTTTCGGCGCAAGGTCGAGCGCCAGCTCGGGCGCGGGGAGCGGCTCGAAGACCCGGAGAGCGGGCGGCCGGAAATCCGCATCGCGCTCGAGCGCGCGCAAAGATTCCTCGGCCTCTCCGCGCTGCTCACGGTGGTCCTCGCGGCGGTGGCAGTGGCGCTGGCGGCACGGCGCTACGTCCAGCGCCATCTCGATCCTTGTGCCGTGATGCGCTGCCTGGGGGCGACGCAAACCCTGCTCCTGCGTCTGTACCTAGGACAGTTCGCGGTACTCGGCATACTCGCCGCGGGGCTCGGTTGTGCGCTTGGCTATCTCGCCCATTTCGCCTTGCATGCCTGGCTCGCCGAGTTGCTGGCGACACCGCTGCCAGCGCCGGGCATGTTGCCGGCAGTCCAGGGGGTAGTGGTCGGCCTCTTGCTGCTCTTCGGCTTTGCCGTGCCTCCACTGCTGCAGCTCAAGAGGGTGTCGACGCTGCGTGTCCTGCGCCGCGAGCTGGGCAGCCCCCGCGGTAGTCTGCTCGGCGGCTACCTGCTCGGTTTTCTCGCGCTCGTCGGGCTGATGTTCTGGGTGGCCGGAGAGGTCGAGCTGGGCGCGTACGTCGTCGGGGGTTTCAGTGCCGCCTTGATCGTTTTTGCCGTGATCGCGCGCGGCGCCATTCGCCTGGCTGCCGTTGCGCGTGTCGGCGGGGCGGCGGCATTCGGCTGGCGCTACGGCCTGGCCAGCCTGGAGCGGCGAGCGGGCGCTTGCGTTGTACAGATCGTCGCGCTGGCTCTCGGCTTGATGGCCCTGTTGCTGCTCACCGTGACCCGCGGTGAATTGCTCGATGCCTGGCGACGTTCGGTCCCCGCCGATGCACCGAATCGCTTCGTCGTCAATATCCAGCCGGAGCAGGTCGCGCCCGTACGCGCCGCACTGGCGGCGCGGGGCCTGACGACGGCCCTGGCGCCGATGGTGCGCGGCCGTCTGACCAGAATCAACGAAGTCGAAGTCAGCGCCGCGAGCTATACCGACGATCGCGCGCAGCGCCTGATCGACCGCGAGTTCAATCTGTCGGTGCGGACCGAATTGCCGGAGGACAATCGGATCAGTGCCGGCCGCTGGTTTTCTCCCGCCGAGATCGCAGGCAGGGGTGTGATCGCGGCAGCCTCGGTGGAAGAAGGACTGGCGCAGACGCTCGGCCTGGCGGTCGGCGACCGGATCGAGTTCGTCGTCGCCGGCGAGAGAATCGTCATGACCGTGGTCGGTCTGCGCAAGCTCGATTGGGACACGATGCGCGTGAATTTCTTCGTGCTGACGCCGCCGTCGGTACTGCAGGGCTATCCGGCGAGCTGGATCACCAGTTTCTACCTGCCGCCGGAAAAGGCGGATTTCGTCAATCGGCTGGTTGGCGAGTTTCCCAATCTGACGGTCATCGATGTCGCGGCAATCCTGCGCCAGTTGCAGTCGATCATCGATCAGGTGGCCCGGGCAGTGCAGTTCGTCTTTCTGTTTACCCTGCTCGCCGGCGTGATCGTTCTGTACGCCGCGCTCGCTTCGGCGGCTGATGAACGACGTTATGAACTCGCCGTGATGCGCGCCCTCGGCGCACGCCGAAAGCAACTGCAGCGCGTATTGTTCGCCGAATTCGCGACGCTTGGCGGGCTGGCCGGCCTGATCGCGGCGGTGGGCTCGATCGTCGTCGGCCAATTTCTGGCGTTCCGGGTCTTCCATTTTGCGGTGGCAATCGACTTCTGGCTGTTGCCGCTGGCGGCCTGTGGTGGCGCTCTGCTGGTGATCAGCGCTGGCTGGTTTGCCGCCTCCCGGCTGTTACGTGCCGCACCGCTGGAAGCGCTGCGCGCAGGCAGCGCATAGCGTGCGCGGCACGCCGCCTTGCTGCGCGGCATCGTTTATCATACGGCGTGTCGCGAGCGGCCCTGATTCACATTGGGTGTCGGGCGCCGCCCGCTGGACGGAAAACGGTGGAAATCCATAGGAGGTGGAGGATGAAGGCAAAGACCTTGCTGATCTTGCGGCACGGGAAGTCCGATTGGGGCACGGGTGACGAGGACTTCGACCGGCCGCTGGTCGAGCGTGGACGTGTCGGCAGCGTCAAGATGGGCACCTGGATCAAGAGCCGCAAGCTGGTCCCCGACGTGCTGCTCAGTTCGCCTGCGGCGCGCGCGCGCGGCACGACGCAGGCCGCTTGCCGAGCGATGGGTTTGCCGTTGAAGACGGTGCGCTGGGACGAACGGCTGTATGCGGCTTCGCTCGAAGACCTGTTGACGGTGCTCGCGGCCTGTCCGGCGAGTGCGCGGCGCGTGCTCGTGGTCGGGCACAATCCGGGGCTCGAGGAACTCATCGATTACCTTGCCGGTGGCGCGATCGAGATTCCGGCAGACGGCAAGCTGTTGCCAACTTCGGCGCTTGCGCAACTGGAGATTGCTGCCGATTGGGCGAAACTCGAGGAGAACTGCGCCACCTTGATTTCGGTTACGCGACCGGGTCAGGTGCCCGATGCTCTGGCGGACGATCCCCCGGACGACGAGGACCGTGGCCCCGTTCCCGCCTATTTTTTCACCCAGTCGGCGGTGCTCCCGTATCGCCGGGTTGACGGCAGGCTCGAAGTCCTGGTCATCGCCTCACGTAGGGGCACTCGCTGGGTGATTCCCAAGGGAGTCAAGGAGCCGGAGCTGTCCTTGCGCGATTCGGCGGCGAAGGAGGCTCTGGAGGAGGCGGGCGTACGTGGTCGGATCGACGAGCAGCCGATCGGCGAGTACGACTACAAGAAATGGGGCGGTGTGTGCAATGTCGTCGTGTTTCCCATGGAAGTCAGCGACAGCATTCCGGAAGAAGATTGGGAAGAAAGCCACCGCGAAAGACGCTGGCTGGGTATCGATGACACCAGGCAAATGCTCGACGAACGAGCCTTGCGCAAGCTGGTGGACAAGCTGGAAAAACGGCTGGGCAAGCGCGGAAGCTAGGGTCGTCGCGGACCTATCCGCCTGGCTTCTCCTCATTTACCCAGGCGACGATGTCGAGGTAGTCCTTCTGGTTCTGACGAATCACCAGCGCGAAGACGAAAGCCAGCAGCAGAGCGAAAAGCACGATGGCAAATTCGTGCCAGCTCAAGCTTGCGAACGGTTGGTAGTCCATGACATTCCCGATATTCGGTGCGCTTGGCAGCCCAGCCTGGCGGCAGCCAGCCTACCTGGTTTTGTGACCCGCTTCGTCCGGCATGGTTCCGGCTGCCGATGGCGACTTCGCTCGCCACAAGCCGTTGCACGAAGAACCTTGAGAACTGCTGCTTCGCCCACACCCCGTTTGCCGGCTGCTGCGTGGCCGGCGAGCCCAGCTGGCTCGCCGTTGCCGCTGATTCGGCTCAGATCACCCGCACCCGGATCACGTGCTCGACCGCGCGGATGGCGTCGATCACTTCAGCGCCGGGTGCCCGCTCGACGTCCATGATGTTGAAGGCGAGTTCGCCGCGGCTCTTGTTCACCATGTCGACGACGTTGACCTGGTTGTCGGCGAGGATCGACAGGACACGACCGAGGACGCCGGAAACGTTGTCGTTCGCGAAAGTGATCCGCGAACTGCCCGGGCTACGCTCCATGCCGATTTTCGGGAAGTTCACCGAGTTTACGATGTTGCCGTTTTCCAGATAGTCGACCAGTTGGTTGGCGGCCATCACCGCGCAGTTCTCCTCGGACTCTTCGGTACTGGCGCCGATGTGCGGCATGGCAATGATGTTCGGCTTGCCGAGCAGCACGGGTTCGGGGAAATCGCAGACGTACTTGCCGAGCCGTCCGCTGTCGAGGCTGCGCAGCACTGCTGCCGGATTGACGATCGCATCGCGGGCAAAGTTGAGCAGCACGGCATCCTGCCGGATGACGGCCAAGGTGTCGTCGTTGATCATGTGACGCGTGGCATCGATCGCCGGTACGTGCAGCGAAATGTAGTCGGAGCGGGCGAGCAGCGATTGCAGGTTCTCCATGCGGCCGACTTCGTTCGACAATCGCCAGGCGGCATCGATCGACAGCACCGGGTCGAAGCCGATTACCGTCATTCCCATCGCCAGCGCCATGTCGGCGACCATCGATCCGATCGCGCCAAGGCCGACGATACCCAGCGTCTTGCCCCGCAACTCGTGGCCGGCAAAGCGCGACTTGGCCTTTTCGACGAGGGCCGACATCTCGGCAGCATCGGCGATCCCGGCCAGCGACTGGACATAGTTCATGCCGTCGACGATGCCGCGTGCGCTCAGCAGCATGCCCGCCATCACCAGTTCCTTGACGGCATTGGCATTGGCCCCCGGGGTGTTGAAGACGACGATGCCCTGTTTGCCGTAGTCGGCAACCGGCACGTTATTGACCCCGGCGCCGGCGCGTGCGACCGCCAGCAGCGAGGCGGGAACTTCGATGCCCTGGAGTTTCTGGCTGCGCAGGAGGAAAGCATCGGGATGCGCGATGTCGCTACCGACTTCATAGGTCTGACGCGGGAAGCGATCGAGACCCTTCACCGAAATCTTGTTGTAGGTTCTGACCTTGTACATGGCAATGTGACTCACATAGGGTGCTTGGCGTGGAAGGAGCGTCAGGCTGCGACCTGCTCGTACGCCCAGGCAAGCCAGGGCATCAGCGCCTGCAGGTCGGCGGTCTCGACAGTTGCGCCGCACCAGATGCGAATGCCGGCCGGCGCGTCCTTGTACGATCCCACGTCGAAGGCCACCCGCTCGGCCTCGAGCAGCTTGACCATCTTCTTGACCTGTTCCGCGTCGAGCCGCACGCTGAGGCAGACGCTGGTGTTCGAGCGTGTCGCGGGATCCCTGGCCAGGAAGGAAATCCAGTCATTGGCGGCGACGAAGTCGGCGATCACGGCCAGATTCGCCTCGCTGCGCGCGATCGCCGCCGGTACGCCACCGATTGCCTCGATCCACTGCAGGGCATCGAGATAATCGGCGACGCATAGCATCGAAGGAGTGTTGATCGTCTCGCCGCGGAAGATGCCCTCGCTCAGCTTGCCGCCCGAAGTCAGGCGGAACACTTTGGGCAGTGGCCACGGCGGGCTGTAACTCTCGAGACGAGCGACGGCACGCGGACCGAGAACCAGCATCCCGTGCGCGCCCTCGCCGCCGAGCACCTTCTGCCAGGAGAAGGTCACGACATCGAGTTTTTCCCAGGGCAGCGCCATCGCGAAGACTGCCGAAGTGGCGTCGCAGATCGTCAGACCGGCACGATCGTCGGGGATCCAGTCGCCGTTCGGCACCCGCACGCCCGACGTCGTACCGTTCCAGGTGAACACCACGTCGTTCGCGAAATTCACCTGCGAAAAGTCGACGATGTCGCCATAGTCGGCTTTCAGCACCCTCGCATTAGCGAGCTTGAGCTGCTTTACGACGTCCGTCGCCCAGCCTGAGCCAAACGATTCCCAGGCGAGGACGTCGACACCGCGCTGACCGAGCAGTGACCACATCGCCATCTCCACGGCACCGGTGTCCGATCCCGGCACGACGCCGACGCGATAGCCCTCGGGCAGGCCGAGGACGCGCGCAGTTTCCGAACACGCCAGCCCAAGTGCCTTCTTGCCAAGCGCCGAGCGGTGCGAGCGACCGAGGGTGTCGAGCTGCAGCGCGTTGACGTCATAGCCTGGCCGCTTGCTGCACGGACCGGACGAGAAATTGGGGTTCTTGGGTTTTGCCGTGGGTTGCATGGTTGCCTCTATCTGGGAAAAAGACCGGGAGCTGGCGTTTCCGCAAACGTTCACCAGCGTGCATGGAACAAGCCCGCGATTATAACTCCCGGGGGCGGCATGGACACCGCCACAGCCGCGCTCTCCGCCACGGCAAGATGATCTGGTACGCAAAAAATGGCCGTCACGAGGTATGGTATCTTGAGCTTGTGGCGGTGCGACAGGAAGAGGGTGAATCGGAGTTACTCGCCGGAGTTTGCGAAGGCGGCGTTGCGATCGACTCGCATCCCGTCCGCCCGGCTGTGGAGACCGCTCCTCGTCTCTTCGCGTCCACTGAGCGGGTACCAGATCAATCGATCGTGTCTTGCGCTGGCAGGTGGCGACAGCAGCGATGGCGGCGATGTGTGCCGAGCCGAGTACGGTTGCCGTTTGCCAACCCGGCTCGCCAGGTGTGTTACGTCAAATGGGAGAAGAAAGATGAAGGATGTGGTCTGGGACGAGATACTGAGCGTCGGCGTCGACGAAATTGATCAGGATCATCGCAGGTTGTTGAACATTTTCAACCTGCTCAATCGTGCCGTGATCGAGGGCGACTCTGCGGATTACGTGGCAGCGACGCTGGAAGAGCTGATCAATTGCACCGTCTGGCACTTCAGCCACGAGGAGCGGCTGATGCTGAAGCATCGTTACGGGGAAACGGAAGCGCACCAGGCGGAACACCAGGATTTGATCAGGAGCGCCAGGGATCTGCAACGGGAAATCCTGCACGGGGACATGGTGATGATGGACCAGCAAATCGAATACCTGGAGCGCTGGCTGAGCGAGCACATTCTTACCGCCGACTTGCGACTGGGTTCCTATCTTTCGCAAGTGATGGAGGCGCCATTGGCCCGATCCTGACCATCGAACGACGACGTGCTCGTCGACTCGACCTGTGGCATCGTCAGGGCACCGGCCGCCGTCGGCCGCCTCCTCATCCACCCGGACGGCGCCGCCTGACGGCGTGTGGCGCATGGCGTTCTCGATCAGGCTGCCGGGCACGCGCCCGACCATGCCGACGTCGGCGATGGCCGCGACCTGCGAGGGGCAAGTCTTTGTCCGAGCAAAGCCCCGAAGCGCAGCTGCACCGGGAGGCGGACCCCGGCGGCGTTCACGAGGGTGACTTGCTGCCCGCTGCCCCGGCTGCCGCCCCGGTTGGAGGGACGTAGTCGGGAACCCGGTTCTTTACTGCGGGGCGCGACTGGAGATAGGCGAACAGGGCGCGCAGATCCGCGTCCGGCAACTGCCCGATCGCCTGCCACGGCATCGGCGGCATGATCGGCCGGGCCACCCCCATGTGCTTGCCGGCGCGCATTGCCCGGATGAACTCCTTTTCGCTCCAGGCGCCGATTCCGGTTTCCCGGTCCGGCGTCAGATTGGCCGCATAGCTCGTTCCCCAGGGACCGACGAAGGCGGTCATGGTGGCCGAGCCGGCCCAGTTCCAGGCCGCATCCAGTTTCGGTGGCGGCGGCAGTTTCACGTCTTCGGGGTGGCCGGAGAGGCCACGCGCCAGGTCCTTTTCCGGGCCGTTCGCTCCCATCCGGAACGGTGTGTGGCAGGTCACGCAGTCGCCGCTGGCTACCAGGAAGGCGCCGCGCCTGATCTGCGCGTCGCGCTCGCCGGCGAGAGCGCCGGTCGCGATCAGGGTTGCCGCGATGGCGGCGGAGGTGCGAAGTGATGCCGGGAAGTTGTGCTGCATTGCTGGCTCCTTGGACGTTTGTTGGGAAAAGTCATGCGGAATGATGCCGACACAGCCGTTCGGCGGCCGATACGATCGCTTCCGGCCGGGGTACGAACGCCTGTTCCAGGGGGAAACTGGCGGCCACCGGGGCGTCGGGCCCGCCCAGGCGGACGATCGGAGCCTTGAGCGCGGCAAAGGCCTCCTCCGCCACCACGGCGGCGGTCTCGGCGCCGACGCCGCACAGGCGATTGGCCTCGTGCACCACCAGCAGGCGGCCGGTCCTGGTCACCGAGGCGAGAACGATGCCGGTGTCGAGGGGTTTCAGGCTCCTCAAGTCGATGACTTCGGCGGCGATGCCGGCTGCCGCCAGCGAGTCGGCGGCCTGCAGGCAGTGCTGCACGGTCTTGCCGTATGAGACGAGCGTCACGTCGCGGCCTTCCCGTGCCACCGCCGCCTGCCCGAGCGGCACCACCGCCTCCTGTTCCGGCACCTCGCCGGGCTGGTAGAGAAGACCGATGTCAAGGAAGAAGAGCACCGGGTTGTCGTCGCGGATGGCCGCCTTGAGCAGACCCTTGGCATCGGCGGGATTGCTCGGCATCACCACCTTGAGGCCGGGGCTGTGGACGAACCAGGCCTCGAGATTGTGATTGTGCTGGGCGCCGACTCCCCAGCCCGCACCGGTCATCGCCAGGGTGACGAGCGGAAAGGAAAACTGTCCGCCCGACAGGTAGCGCAGCTTGCCGGCACTATTGACCAGTTCGTCCATGGCATAGCAGAGGAAAGGGGCGAAGAGCAGGTCGATCACCGGGCGCAGGCCGGTGCCGGCGGCCCCCACCGCCGTGCCGGCGATGATTCCCTCGGCGAGCGGCGTATTGCGCACGCGCAGGGCGCCGAACTCGGTCAGCAGGTCGTGACGCTTGGTGGCGACGCCCTCGCCGAAGACGAGGACGCTGCCATCGCGGCGCATTTCCTCGGCAAGGGCAGCGCCGACGGCATCGTGAAGGGTCAGGGTGGGCATGGTATTTCCTCAGGCATAGACGCCGCTCGCCAGATCGGCGGCGGACGGGTAGGGGGAGGCGTCGGCGAAGGCGCGGGCCGCCGCGATACGGCTTGTCACCCGCGCCGCCAGCTCGTCCGCCTCGGCAGCAGTGAGCATGCCCGCGTCGAGCAGGCGCTCGCGGTACCGGGCGATCGGGTCTCGCGCCCGCCAGGCCGCCAGTTCCGCGGCGTCGACGTAGCCCTGGTCGTCCGGCTCGAAATGGCCACGGGTGCGGTACGTATAGGTTTCCAGCAGAAACGGCTGGCCGCTTTCGCGCACCCGGGCCGCCGCTTCGCTCGCCGCCGCGAGAACTGCATCGACGTCGTTGCCGTCGACGGTGCGGGCCACGATGCGATAGCCCGCCGCCCAGTCGGCGACGTGCTCGTGGCCGATCGCCTCGCGCCGATGAACGAAGGCCTGCCAGTGGTTGTTCTCGCAAACGTAGAGAACGGGCAGCTTCCACAGGGCGGCGAGGTTCAGCGATTCGTGGAAGCTGCCTTCGCAGGCAGCCCCGTCGCCGAAGAAACAGGCTACGATCCCGGGTTGGCCGAGCATGGTCCGGGAGAGGGCAACACCGGTAGCCAGCGACAGCTCGGCGCCGACGATGGTCGAGGTGAGGACGACTCCCAGCTCCTTGACCGAAATGTGCAGGGAACCGCTGCGGCCGCCGCAGTAGCCATCGCGGCGGCCCATCACCTCGGCCAGGAGGCGGCCGGGATCGGCGCCGCGAGCGAGCAGATGGCCGGCGCTGCGGTGGTTGGTGAGGATCAGGTCGTCTGCCGAAAGGGCGTTGACCACGCCGACGGCGGCAGCCTCCTGACCGACCGAGGTGCAGGTGCCAGGCACCTGGCCGGCCGCGCTGCCGGCGACGATGGCCTCTTCGTAGGCGCGAACGAGAAGCATCTGTTCGAGCAGGCGCGGATTGCTTGGCGTGGCGTTCATTCTTGCTCCCGTGGTTGTCACGGAAGCAAGTCTAGGCTGCGTGGAAATCCGCACAAGACGGGAAAAGCCCGCTTAGCCTTCTTTTAAGAAGCGCTGAATGAAGATTTAAGAAAAGCCGTTCCCTCAGCCTTCAACGAGTTGCAGCGGTCGTGCCACCGAAAGCGTGAACCGCCCCCTGCCGCTCTTGTCGATGCGCACGCCGGCGGCGCGCTCTTCCAGGCGTCGCTGCAGGAGGACGAGCCGCGCTTCCAGGTTGTCGCTCACTCCCGGCAGGCGGATGCGGGGATCGACGCGCAGCCCCTTGTTGGTGAAGCCGGTACGCCGCCGCTCGACGAAGTCGCTGAGCAGCGCCCAGAGGATGGCGCCGGCGACGCCCTTGATCAGGTAGTCGTCGTCGATGAAGACGCTGTCATTGGCGGCAAAATGGCGCACGACCAGGGGTGGACCGGCCGGCGTCGGCGCCGCCTCGTCGACAGGCGGAGTCTCGTCCGCCAGATCGTCGGCGTGCTGATGATGAAGAATCGCCAGGCCCAATTGCGCGGCGAACGCGACCAGCGCATCTTCGTCGTCGTAGCCGAAATGCAGATCGGCGACGCTCTCCACGTAGAGCACTCCGAGCAGGCGATCGATGGCGGTGATCGGCACGGCGAGCTGGCTGCGCGCCTCCGGCAGGCCGGGCAGGGGAATGGCCGTTTCCAGCGCATCCGCCTGCCCGTCGGCGGCGAGCCCGTCGCGCACCGTGCGTCCGTAGCTGTATTCAGCAGCCATGAAGCCGATGCGGATCGGCGTGCGCTCGCGCGCACAAATGCCGATGACGCCCGCGCCAACGGGAATCTCCGATCCGACGCCGGACTGAGCATAGCCGCGGCTGGCCAGCGTGTACAGTCGCCCCCGGCCCTCGTCATGCATCAGCAGCATGACGTGAGCGATGCCGAATTCGTCAGCCAGCGAAGCAAGTGCCGTCTCCAGCAGGGCGGCCAGATTGCCGCAGCCGGCGAGGTGCCGGTTGGCGCGGCGCAGAGCCGTCAGGTAGTTGACCGGCGGCGGTGGCGCCAGAGTCGGTCCCGGAATCGGCTCGATCGCCAGCACGCGGTAGATGTCCGAGCCGAGCAGCCGGAATACTCCGGTCATGCCGAAATGCGAGGCGATGCCCGCGAGCTTTGCCTTCATCTGCTCGAAGATGGGCCCGGCAGTCTCGGTACGCAGGTATTGCAGGGTCAGGCGGTACTGGGCCCCGGTCAGGTGGCTGCTGAGCAGCAGGCGTACCGGCGATCCGCCAAGGACGTTCTGCCGCGTCGTGTTGAAGAACTGGTAGGTCAGTGCGACGTGCTCGTTGTCGATGAACTGCACTTGCGAGAGATACGCGAGATTCGGCATTCCCTCGCGGTCGCTGGTGGCGATGAGACCGGGAATGACGCCGTCCAGGCACTCGCGGATGGTTTCCAGGCGCGGAGTCATGCCACTGCTTCGCCAGCCCTCGGGCCCGGCGTCTGGATGAAAACGGCGCACGGGGTGAACACCACTGCCGCCAGATCGAGCGGGTCGCAGGTGTATACGGTGCGGATGATCGCCTCGGGGACGCCGAGCGGCACCACTTCCTGGACGAACTCGTCGGTATGGCGACGGATGATCGCCAGATCGCACGGATCGACGGTGGTGATCCGTGCGTCCCGGCCCTTGAGTTGCAGAGTGCGGTGCGTGGACGGCTGGCTGAAGACACTCGCCACGTTCCCGCTGCGTTCGACGTTGGCAAGCAGATCCCGGCAGGGCGTTCGTTGCACGAAGATGGCAACGCGACCGTCGTCGAGCACCTTGCACGCCAGCCCACGGATCATCGACCCGAGACCGTCGGCGTCGCACGAGGCGAGATTGACGCTCACCCCGGTCTGGATGAAAGCCGCGTGTTCCTGGTCCAGCATGTTTCCCCCGAAAGAAGCGGGACGGGAGGATTCGCCCCCATCCCGCGAGTATCGTTCCCCTGCCGTGCCAGGGATAACCGGAAATCCGCCAACGCCTGGCGAGCGGTTCGAGTGCTCTCACGCAAGGTTCTACTTCGCTCCCGCCGCAGGCGGATTGCCGCCGCCCGTGTCATCGAGGTCCCAGTCACCGTGGGCATACCAGTCGTCACCGAGCAATTCGGCCGGGTGCTGCGTACGGTCCGACCCGTTGCCGCAACGCATCGAATCGGTGGCGCAATAGGAGTCGCAGCCCCAGCAGACGCGCTCGGGATGTTTCGGGTGGAGCGGAAAGCGCTTTTTCATCGCAGATTCCTCCTGCCGTTCGTACGGGTACCGCAGCGGCCGACAGCCGGTGTACCAGTCCAGCCGCGTCGGCGACACGGTGCGTGATTATCGCCCCGATTGCGCAGCTCGGGCGCCAACGTCAGGCACGGCCAGGACATCGACCTGCAGCGCGCGGTTCGCGGCTTCGCGTGCGCTGCGGCACGCAAGTCTGGATGCGCTGGTCCGTCGATCGGGTGCCTGCACCTTGCGGCGCCGCTGTCCACGCTGCTTGCCAAGGGCGGCATTTCGGTGGAAGCTCACGCCTGATGCGACGACGTCTTTTCGACTTGCCGCCCGACTGCCGGTTCCACGGCTGCATCCCCCCGACGGAGTTCCCCCCATGATCCAGCTCAACATCAACGGCAAACCCTGCCAGGTCGACGTGGCTCCCGATACCCCGCTGCTCTGGGTGCTGCGCGACACCCTTCATCTCACCGGTACCAAGTACGCCTGTGGCGTGGCTCTCTGCGGTGCCTGTACGGTGCATGTGGACGGCGTGCCGACGCGCGCCTGTGTCATTCCCGTTTCCTCGGTCGCCGGTCGCCAGGTGATCACCATCGAGGCGGTGGACCAGCAGCGCATTGGCCAGGCAGTGCAGGATGCCTGGCGAAAGCTGGACGTGGTCCAGTGCGGCTACTGCCAGTCGGGGCAGATCATGAGTGCCGTGGCACTGCTCGCCGCGAACCGCCAGCCGACCGACGCCGACATCGACGAGACGATGGCCGGCAACCTGTGTCGTTGTGCCACGTACCAGCGCATCCGCGCTGCCATACACGAGGCCGCCAGGGCGCTGGCGTGAGGAGACGAGAATGACCGGGATCGGCATCGCCAACCTCAGCCGTCGCCGCTTCCTGCGGGGCAGCGCCGGCCTTACCCTCGGCTTCGTCCTGCCCGCCGCCGGGGCTGCTGCCGTTCGCGCGGGCGGCGGGCCGCCGGCAGCGGCGACCTTCGCGCCCAACGCCTTCCTGCGCATCGGCACCGACAACACCGTCACCGTCCTCTCCAAGCATCTGGAAATGGGGCAGGGCACCTACACCGGCCTGGCCACCCTGCTGGCGGAGGAACTGGACGCCGACTGGCAGACCGTCCGCGTCGAAGGCGCCCCGGCCGACGCCCGGCGTTACAACAATCTCTTCTGGGGCGACGCGCAGGGCACTGGCGGCAGCACCGCCATGGCCAACTCCTGGGAGCAGATGCGCAAGGCCGGCGCCACCGGCCGCGCCATGCTGGTCAGCGCGGCTGCCCGCGAGTGGCAGGTGGCGGCCGCTGAGATCGTGGTGCGCGAGAGCGTCGTCAGTCATCCGCCCTCCCGGCGCCGCGCCACTTTCGGCCAGCTCGCCCGGGCTGCGGCGGCGGAGCAGGTGCCGGCCCGGGTCTTTCTCAAGGACCCCAGCAATTTTCGCCTGATCGGCAAGCGTGCCAACCGCCTGGATTCCGTCGACAAGACCAGCGGCAAGGCGCAATTCACCCAGGATGTCTTCCTGCCCGGCATGCTGGTGGCCGTGGTGGCACATCCGCCGCGTTTCGGGGCCACGGTGAAATCCTTCGACGTCGCTCGCGCCCGGGCAGTGAAGGGCGTCGTGGACGTGGTGCAGATTCCCCAGGGCGTCGCCGTGCTTGCCATCGACACCTGGTCGGCCAAGAAGGGCCGCGATCTCCTGACCGTCGTCTGGGACGAGAGCAATGCGTGCAAGCTGGGCAGCGCCGAAATCCTTGCACGCTACCGGGAACTCGCCCGGACTCCCGGTCAGGTGGCCCGCCGCACGGGCGATGCGGAAGCCGCCTTCGCCCGGGCAGCCAGGGTGGTGCGGGCGAGCTATGACGTTCCCTATCTCGCCCACGCCGCTATGGAGCCCATGAACTGCGTCATCCGCCTGAGCGCCGACGGCTGCGAGGTGTGGAACGGCGAGCAGATGCAGACCGGAGACCAGCACGCTCTCGCCCGCTTCTTCGGTCTCCGGCCGGAGCAGGTGCGCATCCATACCCTCTACGCCGGTGGCAGCTTCGGCCGCCGCGCCAGCAAGGATTCCGACTACGTGCTCGAAGCCGCCGCCATCGTGCGGGCGATCGATGGCCGGGCGCCGGTCAAGCTGGTCTGGCTGCGCGAGGACGACATGCGCGCCGGCTACTATCGTCCGCTCTTCCATCATTCGCTGGCAGCGGCCATCGACGCCGACGGCCAGCTCACCGGCTGGCGCCACCGCCTGGTCGGGCAGTCGATCCTCATCGGCTCCCCTTTCGAGAAGGCCATGGTCCGGAATGGCATCGATGCCGTCTCGGTCGAGGGAGCGGCGAACCTTCCCTACGCCGTCCCCAACCTCACGGTGGATCTGCACACGCCCACCGACATTGGTGTGCCGGTGCTCTGGTGGCGCTCGGTGGGCTCCTCGCATACCGCCTTATCGAGCGAAGCCTTCCTCGACCAGGTGGCCGCCGCCGTGGGCAAGGACCCGGTGGCTCTGCGCCTCGAACTGCTCGCTGGCCATCCCCGTCACGCCGGTGTCCTCAAGCTGGCCGCCGAGAAAGCCGGCTGGGGCACGCCGCTGCAACCTGGCATGGCCGGCGAGCGGCGTGGCCGCGGCGTCGCCGTGCATGAATCCTTCCACTCCTACGTCGCCGAGGTGGCGGAGGTGACCGTTGCCAGGGACGGCGGCGTGCGGGTCGACCGCATCGTCGCTGCTGTCGATTGCGGCATCGCCATCAACCCGGACAACATCCGCGCGCAGGTCGAAGGCGGCGTCGGCTTCGCCCTCTCGGCCGTCCTCCACGGCGAAGTCACGCTCAAGGAAGGGCAGGTGGAGCAGGACAACTTCGGCAACTACCCGTTGCTGCGCATCAACGAAATGCCGCTGGTGGAAGTGTACATCGTACCGTCCGCCGCGCCGCCTACGGGCATCGGCGAACCGGGCGTGCCGCCGCTGGCGCCGGCCGTCGTGAATGCCATCCTGGCGGCCACGGGCAAGGCCCTGACCCGGCTGCCGCTGCGCACCGCCGAACTGGCCGCCTGAGGTGGACGGACCGGACTCGCAGCTGCTCGACGCCGCCCGTCGCTGGGCGGCCGCCGGGCACCGCTTCGCACTCGTCACCGTGGCCCGCACCTGGGGCTCCGCCCCGCGCCCGCCAGGAGCCTGGATGGTGCTGCGCGACGACGGCCTGGTCCAGGGTTCGGTCTCGGGTGGTTGCATCGAGGACGACCTCATCGCGCGCATGGGCGCCGGCGAATTCGCCGGCACTGCCGCGCGCGTGGCGCGCTACGGCGTCACCGCCGAAGAAGCCCGGCGCTTCGGCCTGCCCTGCGGCGGCACGCTGGAACTGGTCATCGAGCCGGCGCCGGACCCCGCCGGCCTGGAAGAACTCGCCACTCGCATCGGCGCGGGGCAGCTCGCCCGGCGCACCGTGGACCTCGCCCGCGGCAGCGCCTTCGTCGGCTCCGGCAGCCCGGCCGACGCCGTGGCCTGGGATGGCCAGCGCCTGGTTACCGTGCATGGCCCGGCCTGGCGCCTGCTGCTCATCGGCGCCGGCCAGATCTCCCGCTTCCTCGCTCCGCTCGC
The DNA here is from genome assembly GCF_023806565.1 of Accumulibacter sp. Classification (GTDB taxonomy): domain Bacteria; phylum Pseudomonadota; class Gammaproteobacteria; order Burkholderiales; family Rhodocyclaceae; genus Accumulibacter. The sequence goes on from NZ_JAMTDV010000054.1 coordinate 24,349, forward strand.
GCAGACCCTCGGTTACCGCGTGCTGGTCTGCGACCCGCGCGTCGAATACAGCGCGGAATGGGACGTGGCCGGTGCCGATCTGCTTCCCGGCATGCCGGACGACGTGGTCGTCGAACTCGCCCTCGACCCCCGCAGCGCCGTCGTCGCACTCACCCACGACCCCCGCCTCGACGACCTGGCGCTGCTGGAGGCGCTCAAATCGCCGGCCTTCTACGTCGGCGCGCTGGGCTCGCGCGCCAGCAACGCCAGCCGCCGGCAGCGGCTGCGGCAATACTTCGACCTCACGGAGGGCGAAATCGCCCGCTTGCACGGCCCTGTCGGCCTGCCCATCGGCAGCCGCACGCCGCCCGAAATCGCCGTCGCCATCGTGGCGGAAATGACGGCGGTGAAGAACGGCGCCGCCGCCCGCTTTGGCCCGCCGGCAAACGCGGTCGAGGCGCCGCCCCCGGCAGGCACGGGCTGCCGCATCGGCTGAAGATGGGCGGCATCGTCGGCATCCTGCTCGCCGCCGGCAGCGGCAGCCGCTTCGGCGGCGACAAGCTGCTGCATCCGCTCGCCGACGGCACCCCGATCGGCGTCGCCGCGGCCCGCTCGCTGCGCGCCGCCGTCGAGCGCGTCATCGCCGTCACCCGCGAGGGCGACGACAGATTGGCCGACCTGCTCGCCGAAACCGGTTGCGAGATCCTCGTTGCCCCGGATGCCGCGCAAGGCATGGGGCACAGTCTGGCCGCCGGGGTGCGGGCGGCGCCGGCTGCCGACGGCTGGCTGATCGCCCTCGGCGACATGCCGTTCATCGCGCCGGCAACCCATCGCCTGATTGCGCAGGCGATCGCACAGGGACACTCCCTTGCAGCGCCGGTGTACGAGGGATCGCGCGGGCATCCGGTGGGCTTTGCTGCCGGGTGGTACGAACGCCTGCGAAACCTCGAAGGCGATACCGGCGGCCGGTCTGTCTGGCAGCGCGGGCCGGAGGAACCGCATTTACTGGCTGTCGACGATCGGGCGGTGATCCGGGACATCGATTCCAGAGGGCAGATGATCGGAGGACGGTGACGGCACCCGGCGGTGCGTGCGCGCCCAATGCACCACTGCGCCTGGCAGCGATGGCGAGGACACTTGCTGCCGTTGCGTCCGCACCGACTCTTGCGGCGACCTGCGACAAACCGATGCCGGCGTGCCGTGGCCCGCAGTGCCTGGGCCGTACGGCATTGGGAGACGCATGCCGCTCCAAGATCGGCCAGGATCGGCCAGGATCGGCGATTGACACCTGCACGCGGCGTCAGCGATACTTTTTGCATGCTCGGGAGGCCGGCCGTGCCCCGTGGATGCTGGGCGGCACGCCACCACGGCATGCACGGGAAGGGACGTCTTGGCGCAGATTTTCATCAGCTACCGGCGGTCGGACGCTTCGGGCCACGCGGGTCGCCTGCGCGACCGGCTGCGCGCGCACTTCGGCGACGACGTCGTCTTTCAGGATGTGGATGACATCCCCGACGGCGAGGAGTTTGCCAAGGTGATCGAGCGCGCGCTCGACTCCTGCAAGGTGGCGCTGGTCGTCATCGGGCGGAACTGGGTGAACGCGCAGACGGAGCAGGGGGTGCGGCGGTTCGAGAATTCGGACGATTGGGTGCGCACCGAGGTCGGAATCCTGCTGCGCCGTGGAATTCGCGTAGTCCCCGTCCTGGTCCAGGGCGCGTCGCTGCCCCTGCGCGAAGAGCTTCCGGAGGAACTGCAGGATCTCGCTGGCCGCAATGCGCGCGAACTGCGCGACAGCGCGTGGGATTCCGATGTGTCGCTGTTGCTCAAGAGCCTTGAAGGTGTCGTGAGCTCGCGCCGCAAGAGGCACACCGCAATCACGGCCGCGGTCGCCGCGGCGGTCATCGGCGGCCTCGTGTACGCCGGCCTTGCGGTCACGATCGGTGTCGGAAAAATTGTCGTGCCGCATCTCGAAGGCAAGCCCGCCGAAATGGCGCGCGACATTCTGGCCAGGGACGGGTTCAAGAGCGTTCACGAAGAGGTGCTGCCCAGTGCAGAGTTCGGGGCAGGGCGGGTGGTTCGCACCGAACCCCACGCGGGCACGAACGTCGCGAAGACGGACCCGGTGACGATCTTCGTTTCCGTAGGGTTGGCTGACGAGAAGGCACAATCGGGGCCGCAGGTTGCGACCCCCGGGGCTACAGCGCCAGGCGAGGCCGGCGGCGCCCATTCGGCGGCGGAGAAGAGTCTGGCGGGGAATCCGCCTTCGGATGCTGCAACGGCTGCTTCGGCGCAGGGCGAGGGAAAAGAGAAAAAGCCTGTGACCCGGGACACGCCGACGCCGCCACCGTCCTCGAGTGGCTCGGTGGCGGCGGCTGGCGAAAGTCTCAGCGTGGCGGGAGTATGGAAGATCACCCAGCGCAGCCCGAACGGCACGACAGCCGACGGCTTGTTGCGCATCGGAGTCACTACCGTGCAAGGCCAGCCCCCGAGGCTGACGGGGCGTGTGGATTGGAATTCCGAGGCTCCGGGACGGATCGTGCGCAGCGAGGTCGCGGGCACAAGGATCATGTTCGTGCTGCGTTACGCCGATGGTGTCGAGGGGACCTACACCGCGGTTCTCGATTCCTCGCACACCTCGATGACCAACGGGCTGACTGCATCGAATCGCGGTGACAGTGCCACCTGGACGGCGAAGCGCAGCGAGGCGAGGCAGTGACGACACCGGTCGCGGCCCGATCCCACAGCGGGCGGACAGGGGCCGACGGAATGTCCGTCCGGCGAAGCGCTATGGCCAGATTGCTTCGAGGATCTGGCTGAGACGCGCCCCTGCCTGGATCAACTCCGCCTTCTTGATCGAATTCATGGTGGTTTCGTAGTCTGGCGGCAGGGTGACGCTCCAGGCGGTCCCGCGCTTTGCTCCGAACTTGAGCGGCTGCAGTGCCTGCCTGGTATGCGTCAGCGTTTCGCTTGCCCACTTCGCCGGCCACTCCTCGACTGGCCCGGGCGTCAGCGGCGTGCTCCTGGCGAGCGTGATCCAGGAATTGCCGATCCTGCTCGCGCTCATCGACGACGGCACCTCGTCCCAATGATGGTGAAGATTCTCGCCGGCGGGCGAAAGCAGGAGGTCATTTCCGCCTCGCGTGTCGGTCGCCGGACGGAAATGACCTGGATCGGGGTCCACCGCTCGTCCGGCTGCATTCAGATAGATCGCGCCAACGTGCAGCGGCTGGTGAATGTCGCCGACGTAGTGCGTCAGCAACAGCAGCGCCTCCCGTCGATCCTTGATCTGGAAAGGCGCTGGCGCGGGTTGCCCCTTGAGGACCAGGATGGCTGCGGTCAGGGCGTGCACGATGTCGTCTGCGCGCGCTCCGGTCACGTCGCTCGCATATCCGGCGCGCTGGATGGCGACGTCCGAGTAGTGGTACTCCTTGTGGCAGGAATCCTCGCTCGTCCTGAGGACGCAGTTCGCGTGGTTGCGCCGAACGAAATCGACCATTGCCGCTTCGCCTTCCGGGGTTTCGAAGCCCCGGCATTCGGGAAATCGACCGACTTCGCCATAATGGAAGCCGTGGTCCGTGGACACGCCTTTCGCGCAATCCGCCCAGACCGCTGCGTCGGCCAGCGTCAGCCCGCCAAGCACTGCCTTGACCTGCTCCGCGGTGTGCGTGCCGACCAGCAGACCATCGGCGATTGCGCCGACGGTCCGATGTCCGCCGGGTCCCCAGGCATGGGCGGGAATGGCGAAAGCGCCGACGCAGGCGGCGACGAACAGACGCAGGCAGGTCGTCAACATGATGATTCGATCTCCCGTGCTGGAGGGATTCGTCCGAAGGTAAAGGGCTTTCCCGAAACCTTTCGGGCCGGGGAGCAGCACCTTACCACTCCGGTCGATCGAAAGACAGGGGGGGCGGCCCGAGATGACGCAAGCGCGACTTCAAGCCGACCCTTCTCCCTTCTTGAGTCGCTTTCGTTCGCTTTGGCCTAGCTCGTCGCCGGAAAACTCGCTCACTTGTCCGCCCCAACGGCCCCGCCGAAGGACGTTCATGCCGGTTTGCTTGTCAACCGACCGGGTGGCGAAAGGGGGGCGGTAGTGGCGGAGTTGGAGCCGGAATCAGGCCCTCACGATCCGAGGGTGAACTTCTCTCGAACGCAGGGTCAAGGCTCATCGCGACCACTTGTAGAACTGCCGCATCATTTCTTGGGTCGGATAAGTCCGTCCGTCGTCATGTATCAGAGCATGCCCGCAGTGCCCAGGCGCCGGTTAGCCGGACAGAAGAATCGGGGTCTGTCCGGAATGGCACTACTCTCGTGCAGAAAGATAGTTCACGATGGGTGTTTCAACGTAGACTGATGGCAGTGGAGTTTCCATACTTACACCTTGGAAGCCGTAGTCTGTTGTTCTACTTTTGCCGGCTCGCCAGGACCGACTTTTCCGAAGATTGACCCTGAAAATCATCTAGCCGGCCTCCCGCCACCGAGGAGGTAGTGGGCTAAAG
>NZ_JAMTDV010000055.1 GCF_023806565.1 Accumulibacter sp.
TCGCGCTGAGCGACGGAGGCCGCGCCGCGACGACAGCGTTCAGCGGTAAAGGGGCAGGGCAGCCAGACGACGTTCGACCTCGTCCGTCAGTTCGCGATAGGCCCGGCTGTCCATCCCGCCAAAGCGCCGCGCGAACTCGGACTCCGAGAGGGACTCGGGGAGGCCGTCGAACGAGCCGACAAGATCGCCGTCGCTCAGTGGCTCCGCGAGAGCTGTGTACAGTCGAGGCGACGCTCCGATCACCAGCTCGCCAAAGCGTGTCCCGGCGCGGTCGGCAGCGAGGTCGGCAAACGAGAAGCCACTGCCACCGCGCGAGTCTTCGATTTCCTTGTACAAGCCGATCGCATCCGCAGCCGGTTCGCCGACCCAGGCAGCAAGTGCCGCTGAAATCCCGAAATGCTGGGCGCTGTCGTAGCGGCCGCGCAGAGTCAGTTTCACACGGCGTGGCCGTGGCCAGCTGTTCGCTTCCGGTAGGAGGTTCGCGAGACTGGCTTCTGCCAGATAGGTCGCCAGAACGAACAGGGCCGCACGCCCCTCCGCCGGCGTCGGATTACCGGAATTTGCGAGCAGGGGCGCGAGAATCCTGCCCAGCGGCACCGCGACGCGTGGGGTATAGTGATCGAGCAGAACGGCCAGTTCGGTCTGTGCCCGCTGCATGCGGTGGATGTCCTCAGAGGTGAACGCCACCGCCCGGGCGTTATCGAGCAAGCCCGGTTCCCACACGTAGGTCAGCTCGACGCTGGCGAGTTCCGGCGCGAAAACCAGCCGGCGAATTGCCTGTCTGGCCGCTTGCCACTGCGGCGCATATCCGCTCGATCTGATGGTCGAGGCGATCAGCAGTTCGGCCAACGCCGGCGGGATTCGGAGACGACCGATCGATGCCCGGAGCACCCGTGGTTCGCCAGCCATCGCCTGGACGACGACGGTGAGGTTGACGTAGCACGGCAGAGGAACGCTCTCGATCGGCACTGTGACGCGCACTTCGGCAGCATTTTCGCCCAGCTGGAACTCGCCCCGTCCGCGCCAGCGGCGGCTTGCGAGGTGATCGATCAGCGTATCGACCAGAGTTGCCGGGATCGAGGCCGTGCGCTCTTCTCCGCGGCGGAGCCGACGCGGATCGTTGCTGGTCAGCAATCGTCTGGCTTCGGCCACCGAATCCGGCAAAATGGCTTCGCCACGACGGACGAGCGGCGAAGATTCGCAGACGGCCAGTAGCACGACTGCCGTCATCAGCACCGGCAACAAGGCGAGCCAGACGAGGCAACGCATCAGCGCAACGGACCTCGTCGGCGCCCACCGCCCCCCGCCAACGCGGCCCGGCCTCTGCTCAAACAGCCGGCACAGGGCTGCCGACGCGCAGCTCGAAACCCGCCCTGCGCAGCAGACGGGCCTCGATCTGCAGGTCGGCACGGGTCAGTGGATGTTCGGCCAGCCACCCCTCGGGAAAAGTGAGATGCACCCGTTGCCGATCCGCGCGCAGGTTGATCGGAGGCAGCGGCTCGTTGCTGCGCCCGCGGTGCAGCACCACCGCCAGGCGCAGCAGGACGCATAGACGACGCGCGGGTCGGGCCAAGTCCTTGGGCAAATCGGCAAAAGCATCGGCGGGAAAGGACCGCCGGTGGCGCCTGACCAGTGCGGAAAGCAGTTGCTGATCGTTGCGCGAGTAGCCCGGCAGATCGGAGTGCGCCAGCACGTAGGCGCCGTGTTTGTGGTACTGGTCGTGCGTCAGCAGGAGGCCTATTTCGTGCAGGCGTGCCGCACGTTCGAGCACATGGCGCATCTCCTTCCCCGCCAGCCCCCAACTCACGCGCGCCTGGCGCAAGAGATCGAGTGCCACGGCGCTTACCCTGCCAGCCTGCGCCTCGTCAAGACCGAAACGACGGGTAACGTCGGCAATCGTCCGGTCGCGCACATCTTCGTGCCGAATGCGGCCGAGCAGATCATAGATCAGACCTTCGCGCAGGGCTCCCTCGGAAACTTCCATGCGCTCGACGTTGAGCGCCTCGCACAGGCCATGCAGCACCACGAAACCACCGACAAAGACGCGCGCCCGGGCTGGTTCGAGCTGCCAACGGCTGGCAACTCCCGCGGTGTCACGCACCTCGAGCAGCGCCGCCCGCAGGCGCCGCAATCCGTCGAGAGTGATCTCCTCGCGACTCCAGCCCTCGCCGACGATGACATCCTGGATCGCCTTGATCGATCCCGATGCGCCGGTGGCGACTTGCCAGCCACGGGCCAGGTAGGCCTCGCGAACCGGTTCGAGATTGAGCTGGACCAGCAATTCAGCCTCGCGCAGGCCGTTCGCAGTGATCCGGCCGTCGTCAAAGCAGCCACGGGTCATGCTGACGCATCCCATGCGCAGGCTCGCCAGGTGCACCGGGTCGAACTGTTCGCCAATGATCAGTTCGGTGCTGCCACCGCCGATATCGACCACCAGCCGCTGGCCGGCAACGTCGCCGACGCTGTGCGCAACTCCGAGGTAGATCAGGCGCGCCTCTTCCTGACCGCTGACGATTTCCACCCGGTGCCCGAGGAGTTGCTCGGCTCGAGCAACGAATTCGGCACTGTTGCGTGCCTGCCGCAAAGTATTGGTACCGACGATACGCAGACGGGCAGGCGGAATGTGGCGCAGTCGCTGGCCAAAACGCGCGAGGCAGTCGAGTGCCCGTTGTTGCGATTCAGCCGACAGCCGGTGATGGCTGTCGAGACCCGCGGCGAGCTGAACCATTTCGCGCAGGCGGTCGAGAATCTGCACGTGCCCGTTGGCGATGCGGGCAACGATCATGTGAAAGCTGTTCGAACCGAGGTCGATCGCCGCGACAAAATCCGAAGACATTTGAGAATTCCTCGATAGGGTTGAGTACGCTGCGAGCTCCTTGCCAGCCGTCGCCAGGTCATGCCGTCGGACGCCGCCCAACGGTCGTGATGGCGCCGGGAGGGAGCCTCGCCTTCCTTCCTGCCGGCCGGCACTGTTGCGGCAAGCACGAGGCAGCTCTCCCGGCGCCCGCAATCTTCGCCCCGATACTGCCCGCGTGCCGTGAAATGCCGCACGGTCGGCAACATGGTGGTCGGCAACGGGAGTATATCGCTGCGCTCGACACCCCGCTCGGCCCCGTGCCGGGCGGAAAGCCATGTCCATTGCCTGTGCTGGCGGATGAACCGCAGTTCAGAATTCGAGCGGGTCGACCTCGAGGTGCCAGCGCAGTCGCGAGGGAGCCCGCACCGCTTCCAGCCAGACCACCCAGGACGTGAGAAAACGTTGCAAGGCGCGCCGCGACGGCGACTCGATCAGCAGTTGTGCCCGTTCCAGGCTTGCTCTGCGGGACAGTCGCATCGGCACGGGATCGTAACAGCTTACCGCCGGTTCGGCCAGCGAGGGCGGAAAAGCTCTCGCTGCAGCGAGAAAGGTCAGCGCATCCTCCATGCGGCCGGCCTCGGCGCGCAGCATCGCCTGAAACGCGTACGGCGGGAAGCCGGCCTGGCGGCGTTCCGCGAGCTGAGCGGTGGCAAACGCCTGATAATCTTGTCGAAGCAGCGCAGCGTACAGCGGGTGCTCGGGAAACTGTGTTTGCAGCAGGACCTCGCCCGGCCGCTCGGCACGACCTGCGCGACCAGCCACCTGCATGAGTTGGGCAAAGAGTCGTTCCGGCGCGCGCCAGTCGGCGGCGACCAGCGCGGCATCGGGAGCAACGGCAGCGACCAGCGTGAGCCGGGGGAAGTCGTGGCCCTTCGCGAGCATCTGCGTACCAACGAGGATTTGAGCCTCGCCGCTCTCGATTCTGGCCTGCAGCGCTTCCCACTGTTTGTGGTTGCTCGCCGAATCGCGATCGGCACGGACGATACATGCCTGCGGGAAGTGCTCGGCGAGACTCGCCTCGAGCCGTTGCGTGCCACGCCCGAATGTGGCGAGGTCCTGATTGCCGCAGGTGGGACAGCGCCTGGGAACACCCGCCGCAAATCCGCAATGGTGACAGCGCAGGCAGTGGTCAGCGAGATGCACGACCAGATTGGCCGCGCAGCGCTGGCAGGACGACGTCCAGCCGCAGGCAACACAGGCGAGAACGTGCGCGTAGCCGCGACGGTTGAGAAAAACGAGGCTTTGCTCGGCGCGTGCCAAGCGCTGCTCGATGGCTGCGAGCACGGCGGCAGAGAGTCCGTCCCGTGGCCGGTCTACACGCGTGTCGATGCAGCGCACAAGCGGCAGTCGGGCACCCACGAACGCGCGCTCGCGTAGCGACAACAATTGGTAGCGCCCACCACCTGACCGCTGGGCGTTCGCCCAGCTCTCCAGAGAGGGGGTGGCCGATCCGAGAATGATCGGGAGCTCACCATCGCGAGCGCGGAAGACCGCCAGGTCGCGCGCCGAATAGCGGATGCCGTCCTGCTGCTTGAACGACGCATCGTGCTCTTCATCGACGATGATCAGGCCGAGTTCCGGCAGGGGGGCGAATACTGCCAGCCGGGTGCCAAGAACGATGCGCGCTTCGCCGGTCAGCGCCGCCCGCCAGTTGCGCGCGCGAGCTGCCTCGCCAAGTCCGCTGTGCAGACTGACCGGTCGGGCTGATGCGAATCGCGCCAGGACGCGCGCTTCCAGCTGTGGCGTCAGGTTGATTTCGGGCACCAGAAGCAGCGATTGCTGCCCACTCGCCAGGGCACGTTCGATCAGGCGGAGATAGACCTCGGTCTTGCCGCTACCGGTGACACCGTGCAGCAGATAGGCACGGAATCCCGTTCCGCCACTGGCGATCGCCTGCAGCGATGCCTCCTGCTCGCCCGTCAGCACGGGCACCTGCTCGGTCCGCCCGGTCGCCGGTACCTGCCGTCGTCGCGTTGGCTTTCTTGGCATCGGGGTGCGCAGTCCTGCCGGCAACGTGGACAGCATTACCTGTCCAAGCGGGACGTGATAATAGGCGGCACAGAATTCGGTCAGGCGAAACCAGGAGGCAGGCAGGGGCGGCAGATCGCGCAAGACGTCACCGAGAGTCTTGAGCTGCGCCGGCGCAAGCTCTGTGTCCGCCAGCACATCGACGAGGACACCAATCTTTTGCTGCTGGGCAAAAGGGACCCGTACACGATAGCCGATGTCCTGCCGTGTCAGCGATTCGCCTTCGGGAATCCGGTAGTCGAAGAGACGGCGAAGTGGCAGGTCGAGAGCGACGCGAGCAATCTGCAGGAGGGCCATCCGGGCAAGAGTCGATTATTCCTTTTGAATGGAGGTCGCCCAGTTAGCGGCAAGAGCTCGTGCTACTTCTGGTTATGAGAGCTAAGGCATTCACTCGTTTCGGCTTTTCCAGTCATACACATTTCTGTGGATAAATCTGTGGATGAGTCTGCCTGAAAACGTCGCAAAGCCCCATGTCGCAAGGGTTTCCGGCAATTGCCGAAAAAATAGGCGCCACAAAACTTGTATAAAAATCAATGTATTGCAATTACCTTGCTGATTTACAAGGGACTTCCGTTGGCGCGCGAAAATGAGGGTCGTTTCTGTGAATAAGTCAAGAGCCGGAGGCCAATTTATGCGCTCTTGCCGCGTTGCAGGCGGCTGTGGCTGTGCACTGCGTCCACCAGTGCGGCCACGTGCTCCGGCGGCGTAAACTGCGAGATGCCGTGACCCAGATTGAACACGTGGCCGCTATCGTGCAAGCCGTAGCTATCCAGCACCTTTCCCGCCTCACAAGCGATCCGTTCGGGCGATGCGAAAAGCACCGCGGGGTCGAGGTTGCCTTGCAGGGCGACGCGATGACCGACGCGCCTGCGAGCTTCCCCGATGTCGATCGTCCAGTCGAGGCCGATCGCATCACAGCCGACATCGGCGATCGCTTCCAGCCACAGTCCCCCGCCTTTGGTGAACACGATCGATGGCACACGCTCACCGGATCGCTCGCGGATCAGCCCGTCGACGATGCGTCGCAGATAGGCAAGCGAGAACTCCTGATACGCTGCGGCCGAAAGCGAACCACCCCAGGAATCAAAGATCATCACCGCCTGGGCCCCGGATTCGATCTGCGCGTTGAGATAGGCACTCACCGCGTCGGAGGTTACCGACAGGATATGGTGGAGCAGGTCTGGCCGGTCATAGAGCATGCTCTTGATGCGGCGGTAATCGCCGCTCGCTCCGCCTTCGACCATGTAGCACGCAAGCGTGTAGGGACTGCCGGAAAAGCCGATCAAGGGCACCGAGTTGTTCAGCGCCCGCCTGATCTCGGCGACGGCGTCCGTCACATAGCGCAGGTGATCCCAGGGGTCTGGTGCGGTCAAATCGCGAATTGCCCATTCCTCGCGCAATGGACGCTCGAAGCGCGGTCCCTCTCCGTCGGTGAAATACAGCCCCAGGCCCATCGCGTCGGGAATGGTAAGGATGTCGGAAAAAAGGATCGCCGCATCCAGATCATAGCGGGCAAGCGGCTGCAGGGTCACTTCGCAGGCCAGAGCGGGAACCTTGCACAACTGCAGGAAACTGCCGGCACGTCGGCGCGTTTCACAATACTCTGGCAAATATCGCCCCGCCTGCCGCATCAACCAGATCGGGGTGTAAGCGGTGGGCTCCTTGAGCAGTGCGCGCAGGAAGCTGTCATTGCAGGGTCGGGTCACCTTGGGCTCCGCCGCGAAAGGTAGCGTAATGTGGCGATTATCCGCTCTTCTGCGCTACTTGCGCCAGAACGCCGGGGTGATTACCACGAACAGCGTGAAGATCTCCAGGCGGCCAAGGAGCATGGCGATGGTGCACACCCAGGTTTGAAAATCCGTCAAGCTGCCAAAATTGGCTGCCGGACCCACCCGCCCCAGCCCTGGTCCCATATTGTTGATGCTGGCGACGACCGCCGAAAAGGCAGTAATCGTATCGACTCCGGAAAACGAAAGGGCAAGCGTCATCGAGACGATGCACAGCATGTAAATATAGGCGAAGGCGAGTACCGCGAACAGGATATTGGCCGGGATCACTTCACCGGCAACCTTCACCGGATGCACGGCGTTCGGGTGCATGGCGCGGATCAGCTCCCGATAGACCAGCTTATAGAGTACGATGGCGCGGATCATCTTGATCCCTCCACCGGTCGACCCGGCGCAGCTGACGAAACACGACAGAAACAGCATCCACAAGGGTGCGAACGGCGGCCAGAGCGAATAGTCGGTGTTCGCGTAGCCGGTGGTGGTGGCGATCGAAACGAGGTTGAAAGCCGCGTAGCGCAGTGCCTCGGAAAAGGACGGATAGACGTCGTGCGCGTAAAGAAAGAGGGCGATGCCAATCGAGCTGCCGACGGTCACCAGCAGAAACCATCCCGCCTCGGGATCGGTGACATAGGGACGCAGCGAGCGGCCCGAGAGGGCGAGGTAATGGGTGGCGAAGTTGCAACCGGCGATCAGCATGAAGACGATGCTGACCGCTTCGATCGCCGGCGAATTGAAGTACCCAAAGCTGTCATCGTGGCTGGAAAAGCCACCCAGGCCCATGGTGCTGAACATGTGCATGATGGCATCGAGCCAAGTCATTCCGGCCCAGTGATAACCCAGCGTACAGCAGATCGAAATCAGAATATAGACCAACCACAATCCCTTGGCCGCTTCGGCCATCCGCGGAGTCATCTTCGCATCCTTCATCGGCCCCGGCGCTTCGGCCTTGAACATCTGTCGGCCACCGACCCCCAGGGCTGGCAAGATCGCCACGGCGAGCACGACTAGACCCATGCCTCCCAGCCAGATCAACTGTCAGCGCCAGAAGTTGATCGAAACCGGAAAGTCGTCGAGCCCCTCGAAAACCGTCGCACCGCTTGTCGTCAGCCCGGAAACGGCTTCGAAATAGGCGTCGGTGAAACTGGCGTCGAGCTGTATCATCAGCGGTAGCCCAGCATAGACCGGCAACACCGTCCACACCAGAGCGACCATCAGGAACCCATCGCGGATCGTCAGATCGCGCGTCTCCTTGCGCGACACATACCATAGCCCTACGCCGGTGCCAACCGTAAGCAACACTGCTTCGTCGAAGGCACTCTCGGCGCCATCATGCAAGGTCCACGACAGTGCCTCCGGAACCAGCATGGTCAGGCCAAACATCACCATGACCAAGGACAAGACCCGAATTACCGGGTAATAGCTCCGCATGGCGACTCCTCAGACGAAATGGAAGCCGAAGGAGAAGAGCTTCTCGACCTCTTTCACGACCTTCTTGTCGACGCAGAAGACGAGGACGTGGTCTTCCGGCTCGATTACCGCATCCTTGTGCGCGATGAGCACCGGACCGATACGTTTCTGCCGCGCCAACGCCGGCGGAGAGGTACCGCCATGCCTTTCGCCATCGCGCATGATTGCAGCGATGAAAGCGCCATTGATTACCGGCAGATCACGGATTCGCCGACCAATCACCTTCGAATTCTTTTCGTCACCGTGCGCGACGATCTCGAACGCTTCGGCAGCACCGTGACGTAGACTGTGTACCTGCGCCACGTCGCCGCGGCGTACGTACGTGAGCAAGGCGCTGATCGACAGCTGCGCCGGGGAAATCGCGATGTCGATGGGGCCGCCCTGAACCAGCTCCGCGTAGGCGCGGCGGTTGATCAGTGCCACCACGCGTTGGCAACCCATGCGCTTGGCCAGCGTGGCAGCCATGATATTGTCCTCATCGCGGTTGGTCAGCGCGAAGAAGAGATCCATCGACTCGATCGACTCCTGGGTCAAAACGTTCTGATCGGTGGTGTCCCCGCGGAGCACCAGTACGGACTTGAGCGAATCTGCAACCAATTCGGCACGACGCTGATCGAGCTCGACGAGCTTGACCTCGCACTTGCTTTCGAGTGCCCGCGCCAGGCGCAGGCCTACGTTGCCCGCACCGGCGATCATCACCCGTCGCACAGGCTCGATCGAACGTCGCAATTCGCGCATGACGATGCGGATGTGCTCTTCGGCCGCCAGCGCGAAAACCTCGTCACCATGGTTGATCACCGTCTCGCCAGTGGGCAGGATCGCCATATCACGACGATAGATCGCGGCGATCCGCCCATCGACGCCGGCTGGCAAATCGCTTCCCATCTGCTTGATCCGACGCCCGATCAGATTGCCCCCGGATTGTGCGCGGACGCCCACCAGAGCCAGACGCCCGCCGCCAAAGGTGAGAACCTGCAGCGCTTCCGGGAAATCCACCAGGCGCGCAAGGTGCTCGGTAATGATCTGCTCCGGGCAGAGCGCGTAATCGACTGCGAAGTTCTCCTTCGCCAACAGCTTCTCGTTGTCCTGAAAATCCATGGCACGCAACCTGGCGATTCGCGTCGGAACGTTGAACAGGCTCTGGGCAACCTTGCACGCAACAAGATTGGTCTGATCGCTGCGAGTCACCGCGATCATCAGATCAGCGTCGTTGAGCCCGGCATTGGCCAATACCGACGGATGAGCCGCGTTTCCCGCGACCGTCTGCAGGTCGAGGCGATCCTGCAAGTGCGCCAGACGCTCCTGGTCCCGATCAACGACAGTGATGTCATAGTTTTCGGCGACCAAATTTTCTGCGAGGTTGCCTCCCACCTGCCCCGCGCCAAGAATGACGATTCGCATCTTTCGTGATCTCCCCCCGATGGCCGGCAGGACGCGAAGCCTTACTCCCGTTCGTCGCCGCGTCGGCCGATGTTCAATCCGAGCTGCTTCAATTTGCGATAGAGGTGCGTGCGCTCGAGGCCCGTCTTCTCCGCCAGACGGGTCATGCTACCGCGATCGCCGGCAAGATGGTACTCGAAGTACAGTTTCTCGAACGCCTCCCGCGCCTCGCGCAGGGGTTGATCGAAAAAAGTGGCCGGCAGCGGCGACTGCACAGCGGTTTGCTCGACCTCCGTCTGCAGGATGCGGGCCACATCGTCCGCGCTGATTTCTTCGTCGAGTGCGGAGAGCGCGAGATTCTTCACGGTGGTCAACAGTTCCGCCCATTCGCCGCGCCAACGATGCAGGCGCAGCGCATTCTGCGCGCTGCTCGAAAAGCGTCGCAAGGGAACCTCGCCGCGTTCTGCGAGATGCGCCAACAGCAATGAAGCGATTTCGGGAACGTCGTCAGCATGTCCCGAAATCTGTGGCAGCGCCACCCAGACTTCACCGAGGCGATTGACCAGCAGCGCATCCCAGCCGGCATCGATGAGTGCCGGCAGGGGACGAGTAGACGCAGCCACCAGTTGCAGATGGTATCTTTCCAGGCGTTCGAGCGCGAAGACAAGATTCATCTGTTGCAGCTTCCCGAGTTGCGCGAGGTCGGAGACAAAGACGATGCCGCCGCTTGCGTTTTGCAGCATTTCCTGCGTCAGCGGCGCGCTCGACGCCGACAGATCGAGCCACGGAGTGCGGTGTGTCTGCAGCGTTCGTGCGCATATTTCGGCGATACCGCCGGACGCACTCTTGAGCAGCAGCACCGACGTTTTCGCCGCAGCCTGCTCCAGACGCCTCTTGAGATCCTTGAGCAGCGGCGAGTGTGAAAAAGCTTCGAGCGTCAAGGGCTTTTTCTGCAATACCGTTTCGTGCTTGAGCGCCTTCTTGACGGTGACCAGGAGTTTTTGCAGGGCGATCGGCTTCTCGAGAAAATCGGTTGCCCCGATGCGCGTCGCTTCGACCGCCGAGTCGATCGTTCCGTGCCCGGACATCATCACCACCGGCATGGTCAGCAGACCACTCGCGGACCACTCCTTGAGGAGAGAGATACCGTCGGTATCCGGCATCCAGATGTCGAGCAGAACCAGGTCCGGCCGCTTTTCGGTGCGAAGCCGACGCGCCGTCGCAGCATTCTCGGCCAGCCACACCGAGTGACCTTCGTCGGCAAGGATCTCGGAAAGCAATTCTCGGATACCCATTTCGTCATCGACGATCAGTATTTGCGCCATGGTCAGGCCTCGGAAGAAAGATGGCTCGCGCGTCGCCTCGGTGCAGGCTGGGAAGCCAAGGGTAGCAGGATGCTGACCTCGGCGCCGACCGGCTGCCGGTTGTTGATTCTGACGCGGCCGTGATGTTCGTCGACGATCTTCTTGACGATCGCCAGCCCGAGACCGGTGCCGCGTACCTTCGTGGTCACATAGGGCTCGAAGACACGGGCGATGATTTCGGCGGGAAAGCCCGGTCCGCGATCGCCGACCGTCATTTCGGCCATGTTCTCGCTACATCGCGTGCAAATCGATATGTATGGCGAGTCTGCGGCTTCCTGCGCATCTTCGGCATTGCGCAGCAGATTGTGGATGATCTGCCGTAACTGGGTCGTGTCACCCCAGACCGGTGGCAAATTGGCAGCCAGCTGCGGTTCGATCGTTGCCCGCGAAGTTTCGTAGAGACCGAGCACTTCACCAACGAGTGCATTGAGGTCGACCGCAGCCAGATTGGGAGCCGGCATGCGCGCGTAGTCGCTGAAATCGTTCACCATGTGTTTCATCGCCTGCACTTGCGTGATGATCGTTTGCGTCGATCGAGCCAGCATTTCGGCGTCGGCACCGGCGAGTCGATCGGCAAGTTTCATCTGCAAGCGCTCCGCGGAAAGCTGTATGGGTGTCAGCGGGTTCTTGATCTCGTGCGCCAGGCGCCGCGCCACTTCGCCCCAGGCCGCACTGCGCTGCGCGGCGACAAGCCGCGTCACGTCGTCGAAAACCACCACGTAGCCACCGTGCGAGCCCGCGGGCAACTGGCTGCCACGCAGCAGGAGGATCTGCGGCAGCCCACCGGGGTGATCCAGCTCGATCTGCTCCTGCCATTCCATGCGATCGCTTTCGGCGAAAGCGTCGCAGATGGTCTGTCCGAGCACCTGCTGGCGTGGCCAGGCGGCCGCCACCTCACCGAGCAATCCCGTGAAATCGTCGGCAAGAATGGTCAGCGCGCCGTTGTTGACCGTTCGCAGCACAAAGCGGTGATCAAACACAAGTACCCCGGCCGACAGATTGGCGAGGATCGATTCGAGGTAGGCACGTGCCGCCTCGAGCTCGGCCCGGTGACGCTCGTTGTCACGTCGCGCTTCATCGAGCTGGCTGGTCATCTGCTTGAACGAGCGGGTGAGGACGCCCAGTTCATCGCGACTGTAGACCGCCTGCCTTGGCGTGTAATCGCCCGCGGCCACGGCTTGCGTTCCCTCGGCGAGGATCGACAGCGGCGCCGACAGACGGCGCGCCAACACGAAGGCCAGCGCGATTGCCGCAAACAGGGCAAGCAGCACGGTCAGCGTGAGGGTCATCGCATAGATTCTGGTCAAGCCTTCACGGCCAAGCGAGAGCTCCTGATAGTCGGCATACACGGTCTGCACGCTGTCGGCGTTGACTGCGAGCGTACTGGGCACCGGCTCGGTGAGCTGCAGAATGCGGGGTTCGGTACCGAGTCCGGAGGGCAGGACAGTGACCAGGACACGCAAGGTCAGATCCCTTTCGCCACTGCTTTCGATGACTGCGTATCTGTGCTCGCTGCGCGCCCGACGCAATTGCTCGGCGGTCGGCTGCGCAGGGAGCAGCGTCGCCAACTCGCCTGTGGCCGTAGCCAGCAGCTCGCCGGAGTTCGAGAACAGCGCCGCCGATTGCACACCGTTCTGTTCGCGCAAGCGATTGAGTTCGAGCCGTCGCTGCGCCTCGCTGCGCTCGCCAAGCTCCAGCGCCATGGTCTGCCCCTTGGCCGCCAGATCCTCGAGCAGGGAATCGAGCGCGCTGCGGCCGAGATTGAGGCCGGCCTCAAGCGCCTTCTCGACGCGGACGTCGAACCACGTTTCGATACTCTTGGTGACGAACTGCACGGAAACCGCGTAGATCAACACTCCAGGAACGACCGCCATCAGGCCGAACATGAGCATCAGACGCAGCTTGAGGCGCGAACCGAAGACCTGTGCCCGATGTTCCCGCCACATGACATGCAGTTGCCACGCGATGAGTGCCAGCAATGATACGGCCACCCCCGCGTTCAGGCCGAGCAGCCACGGGTAGTGACGGGCAAACAAGGCAGTATTGGCGCTTGCCGAGGCAAGCAGGAAGAGCAGGATGCCGCCGAACGAAGCGGCCGCGACGACCAGCGCTTTCATTTCGCCTCGCTCGTGGCGACCCCCGGTGGCATCACCGCGGTGACCGTCTCGACCGGCGTGAAATTCCAGCGCGCCCAGTCGGAGGAGAGGTTCCAGTCGCGGTTAGCCAAGGCATTCACCTGAAAGGTTTTCGGCATCTGCGTCAGGTCAAGGCGCATGCGCACACCGGCCAGGTACGTCTGATCGGACTTCACCGAGCCCTTGTCGAGGACCTGCCAGTTGCGCAACCGCGACAGGATGCGCTGCGCATCGTCGAGCGTCGGAAAGCTCTGATGCAGCGCGCCACTCGACAGGCGATATTGTCGTGTCAGCGCGTGGTAGGAGAGCTGAAAAGTCTGACTGCGGCTGATTACCTGTTCGTCCAGCCAGTACCAGCGCGAACGGGTCAGTTCGAAGTCCACGACAAAATAGAGCGTGATGCCCTTGGCGATCGCCTCCTCGAGGCGAGCGTTGAAATTGATGTTGAAGTCGGCGGACAGCGTGTAGCCCTCTTCGCTCGGCGAAAGGGCCGGATTGCGTACGCTGATGTCGGATGCGTGCCCGCTCGGCGACGCCGACACGAGCAACGCGAAGAGCAAGAAGCTAAGCAGCTTTCCGTAGCAGCGCATAGAAGAATCCGTCATGTTCTTCCCGGGGCAGGAGGCTTTCTTCAGCCAGCCGCCTGGCCAGGGGCTGGCGAACGAGAAAGGCGTCGATCTGCGCACCGTTCTCTTCCGGGAAAAGCGAACAGGTCGCGTAGAGCAACTTGCCGCCCGCTTTCAACAGCGGCCAGAGGCGATCGAGAATCTCCGCCTGCGTGCGCACGAAATTTCGAACGTCGCTCTCCCGGCGCAGATACTTGAGGTCGGGATGGCGACGCACAACGCCGGAAGCGGAGCATGGCACGTCCGCGAGAATAGCATCGAAAGGACGCCCATCCCACCACTGGCCGGGGTTTCGGCAGTCGGCCACCTGGACCGTCGCTGTCAGGCGAAGTCGCCGCAGGTTGTCCTCGACAAGCTGCGCTCGCGCCCGGTCGATATCGATCGCCAGCAAGTCTACATCGGCGAGTTCCAGAAGGTGGCTGGTCTTGCCACCTGGTGCGGCGCAGGCGTCGAGGATCCGCTGCCCTGTCTGCGGCGCCAGGAGTTGCGCGGCGCGCTGGGCACCGGCATCCTGGACGGACACCAGTCCTTCGCGGAAGCCTGGCAGCGAATCGACGGGCACGGCTCTCTCCACGAGCAGCGCATCGCGCCCAACCCGCCGCGCCGGCAAGCCGGCTTCCTGCAAGAGTGCCAGGTAGTCGGTCACCAGCGCACGGCGCCGATTGACGCGGACGGTCAGCGGTGGCGGGCCATTGCCAGTCACAACGATGTCCTGCCAACGGTCCGGATAGGCACGACGCAGGCGGCCCAGCCACCAGCGCGGATGTTGTTGTGCGGCTTCATCGTCAGCAGCGAGCAGGGAATGCAAACCGTCGCGTTGCCGCAGGTAGTTGCGCAAAACCCCGTTTACCAGTCGCTTGAATGCGCCGGCAGCGTATCCCCCGGCCGCGGCGACCGCCTGATCGACGACGACGTGCACAGACTCGGGACGTGTCTGCAAGCGATAGAGCGCTCCCAGCAGCAGCGCTTCCACTTCCGGATGCGGCAGGGCTCGCTCGAGTAGTTGCCCCAGGATGAATTCCCCGGCAGCGTAACGACGCAGGGTACCGTAGGCAATGTCCTGTGCCGCGGCACGCGCCGCTGGCGGTGCCGCATGCAACACCGCCAGCGCTTGCGTGAGACTCTTCCCGGCCCGCACTGCGGCGATCACGCGTGCGCCCAGTAGCAGACTGAGGGCCAGTGAATCCGGCGGCAGTCCAGACGCGATTTCTGTTGAGTGGATGGTTTCCGGCGATTCCTGCGCAGCGGGCGCAGCCTTGCGTGGACGGGGGACACGCACAGGCGGGGAGTGGGGCGAAAAAGCCAAAGTCTGGGTTCGTTGCAATGGACGGTCCGACGAGTTTAGCACGATGCCCGAGGCTGGCGGGTTCGTCGCCAGCGAAGGATAATGGAACGATGAGTCTGGACTCGCCAAAATCCTACGCCTGGCTTTCGATCGCCACCGCCCTGGCGACGATCGCGCTGAAGGGGATCGCGTGGTTGATCACGGGCTCGGTCGGCCTGCTATCGGACGCACTGGAATCGGTCGTCAATCTCGCCGGCGCGGCGATGGCCCTGGCGATGCTGACGATAGCGGAACGTCCGGCTGACGCAGGGCACACTTTCGGACACGGCAAGGCCGAGTATTTCTCGAGCGGTTTCGAAGGACTGCTGATCCTGCTGGCGGCCGTCGCCATCGCCGTCGCCGCGATCGAGCGACTGGTCTTCCCGAAGGAACTCGAACAGATCGGATACGGCCTGCTCGTGTCGGTAGCCGCCTCGCTGATCAATCTCGTCGTCGCCCGCATTCTCCTGTTCGCCGGGCGTCGACACCGGTCGATTACGCTGGAAGCGGATGCCCACCATCTCCTGACGGATGTCTGGACGTCGCTGGGGGTAATTCTTGGCGTCGGCGGAGTCGCCGTCACCGGTTGGTTGTGGCTGGACCCGGTATTGGCGCTGCTGGTTGCCACCAACATCGTCTGGGTCGCCTGGCAGTTGCTGCGGCGCTCGACCGCCGGCCTGATGGACAGCAGCCTGCCCGCCGATCAGTATGCGAAGGTGATCGCCGTTCTCGATCGCTATCGTGCCTTGGGCATCGACTACCACGCCTTGCGCACACGCGAAGCCGGGGCACGCCGCTTCATTTCGCTGCACGTACTTGTACCCGGTGCGTGGACGATCGCGGAGAGCCATCGAATGGCGGAAGACCTCGAACGCGAGATACGTGACGCGCTGCCACACGCATCGGTATTCACCCACCTCGAACCGATCGAAGACCCCACTTCGCTGGACGACATTGCACTGGATCGCTAGGCGATGAGCTGGGCGAGTTGCAGACGAGCTTTCTGGCTGGCATTTCTGTCGATCCTGCCGCCTTCGGCGATCGCCTGGAACGCCGCCGGGCATCGGATCAGCGCGATAATTGCCTGGCAATGCATGGATTTTGCCACAAGGAATGGCGTCGCCCTCGTCTTGCGCCAACATCCGGACTTCGAGCGCTGGCAGGCGCATGGCAATGGCTCGGATCCCGACCTGACTGCATTTGTCGAAGCGTCCACTTGGCCGGACGACATTCGCCACGACCAGCGCTTCTACACCGCCGGCGTCGACGAGCCCACACCAACGGTGGCAGGCTTTCCCGACATGGAAAGACGCCTTGCCTGGCATTACGTCGATCGCCCGCTGACCCTGGTCGAGAATCGGCATCCGTCACCTGGAAGACTCGATCAGGAGCTGGAAAAATTGGCGGCGACGATTGCCGACCGTGACGCGAATTCAGGAGAGCGGGCTTATGCCCTGCCCTGGTTGATCCATCTGGTTGGTGACGCACATCAACCCCTGCACGTGGGCAGCCGTTACGGAGCGGATGGTCAGGGCGACGGTGGTGGCAACCGATTGCTCGTGAACAGCCCTTTTCCATCGCGCTACGCCTCCCTGAGTCTGCATCGCTACTGGGACGACCTCCCAGGACCGCCATGGTTGCGCGGCAGTCGGCTGGAAAACGCGGCGAAGGCGCTGATGGCCCGCTACCCGCCACCGGTTCCAACGGGGACACCTCCGCAGTGGCTCGATGAAAGCTGGCAGCTTGCCGGTCAACATGGCTACCCGCCAGGGATGGACGAGACGCCGACGATCGATTTCGACTACTACGAAATTACGCTGGCGATCGCCAACCGTCGTGTCGCTGAAGCCGGCTATCGACTGGCCAAGCTACTGCAGGAGCTCTGCCGCGACCATTGAGGTTCGCGACACGAACTCGACGCGTGTTCCACGTGGAACACGCGCTTCCCCGTTTTCCTAAGCGCGAGCCAGCGAGCGCAGGCGCGCAACGCGCTCCTCGGTGGGCGGATGGGTGCTGAACAGACCGGCGATGCCACTGCCGGAAAGTGGATTGATGATCATCATTTGCGCTGTCTCCGGGTGCGCCTCCGCGGGCGCCATTGGAACGCCGCGAGCGTAGGCGTCGATCCTCGTCAAGGCGTCCGCAAGCGCGTTCGGATCGCCGCAAATTTCGGCGCCACCCCGGTCCGCTTCGAATTCGCGCGCCCGCGAGATTGCCATCTGAATCAGCGACGCGGCGAGCGGAGCCAGCAACGCCACCATCACTCCCGCCAGCGGATTGCTGGGGCGTCCCTCCGAATCGCGGCCCCCAAAAAACACCGCAAAGTTCGCAAGCGCCGAGATGGCGCCGGCCATCGTCGCCGAAATGGTCGAAATCAGGATGTCACGATGCCGTACGTGCGCCAGTTCGTGCGCCATTACTCCGCGGATCTCGCGCGCCGGCAGAAGCTGCAATATCCCCGTCGTTGCCGCGACTGCTGCGTGCTCCGGATTACGACCGGTAGCAAAGGCATTCGGCTGCGCTTCGTCGATCAGGTACACCTTCGGCATGGGAAGTCCGGCGCGCTGCACGAGCTCCCGAATCATCGCGTAGAACTGCGGTGCCGAGCCCTCGTCGACCTCGCGCGCGCTGTACATTTTCAGCACCATGCTGTCGGAAAACCAGTAGGCGAAGACATTCATCGCACCACCGAAGAGCAGTGCCAACAACATTCCCGACTTCCCGCCGACGAGCGCACCCACTGCGCCAAACAGTGCCAGGATCGCCGCCATCAGCATCGAAGTTTTCAGCCAGTTGCCGAGCATTTTCCTTTCCTTTGCAAACATAGCCCCCCACGCTCCGCTACATGGGGCAGCGGTGCAGCATTTCAAGCCGCTATCGATGCGCAGCGAGTGCCCACGCGAATCGCGTTGCCCGCCAGGAATTGTGCCGCCGGGAGGCGTCGACCGCCGGCTTTCTGCAATTCGGCAAGACGCAGCGCTTCGCTACCGCAGGCGACAACTACGCCGTTCTTGCCAACCGCTAGAACGCTCCCAGGCGAACCATTGCCGGCAACCACTTCGGCACGCCAGACCTTCAGCGGACCGCCATCGACAACGCAGGAAGCTCCAGGAAACGGATCAAAAGCCCGTACCTGCCGCTCCAGGTGCACCGCCGGCAAGCGCCAATCGAGAGCCGCCTCCGCCTTGCCGATCTTTGGCGCGTAGGTGATTCCGCTCTCCGCCTGTGGCTGCGCCACCATCGGCAAGCGTGCCAGCACGTCGACGATCAGACCGGCGCCCTGCACTGCAAGTCGGTCGTGCAGCGACGAAGCGGTGTCGTTGTCGGCAATGGGTTGCTTCGCCGAAAGCAGCACGGGACCACTGTCGAGCCCGACATCCATCTGCATGATGCAGATTCCCGTCTGCGTGTCGCCGGCGAGAATTGCCCTCTGGATGGGTGCCGCGCCGCGCCAGCGGGGCAGCAGCGACGCGTGGATGTTGATGCAGCCAAAGCGCGGCAGATCAAGCACCGCCTGCGGCAGGATCAGGCCGTACGCGGCAACGACGATAGCCTCGGCGCCGGCGAGTCGCAAGCGCTCCTGTACACCGACATCGCGCAAGGTCACCGGTTGCAGAACCTCGATCGCCATCTCGCCGGCTATCTGCTTGACCGGCGAAGGCCGCAACGCCATGCCTCGCCCGGACGCGCGATCCGGCTGCGTCAGCACCAGTACCACCTCGTGGCCGGCAGCCACGATCGCCCGCAGGGCATGCGCGGCGAATTCCGGTGTCCCGGCAAAAGCCAGCCTCATGCGGTGATGCGCGCCTGTTTGGCGAGTTTGTTCCTGATGCGCACCTGTTTCAACTGCGACAGGTGCTCGACGAAAACACGCCCCTGCAAGTGGTCGATTTCGTGTTGCAGACAGACTGCGAGCAGGCCCGTCGCCTCGATGGTCTGCACCCTGCTCTCCAGATCGACATAACGGACGAGAACGCGCTCCGCGCGTTCGACCCGGTCATAAACGCCGGGCACCGACAAGCATCCCTCCTCTCTGATCTGTGCCCCATCGCTTTCGATGATCTCCGGATTGATCAGCGTGAGCAGTTGATCCCTGGCTTCCGAAGGGTCGATGACGACGACCCGCTTATGTACATCCACCTGAGTAGCCGCGAGGCCGATTCCCGGCGCCTCGTACATCGTTTCGGCCATGTCCCGAGCGAGGCGGCGGATGTTGTCGTCTATCTCCTCCACGGCGACGGCAACCTTCCTCAGACGCGGATCGGGAAAACGGAGGATGGGTAATAGAGACATATAAGGCTTGATCGAAGTGGTAACTACGTGCAAGATCCGAGGCGTTTTCCTGGCCATGCCGACGTCGTTGATGCGGTGCGCGACGACCGTGGCAGGAGACCCGCTCAACCGGGGACATGGGACAGAAATCTCGAACGGGAGTTCCCCACCCCCGCGTGTGCGACCGCTCGTATGAGGATAACACGATGATTCGGTTTCTGTCCGCGTTCCTTCTCGTCTTGGCCAGTGCCGTCTGCGTCGCCGGGCAAGAGCTGGAGTTGGCCGAAGGTGCGCCGACCCGTCATGTCGTGCTGCCGGGTGACACGCTTTGGGGAATCTCCGCAAAGTTTCTCAAGGAACCCTGGCGCTGGCCCGAGGTTTGGCGAATGAACCGTGACGAGATCAGGAACCCGAACCGCATCTTCCCCGGCGACGTGATCGTGCTCGAACGGGATTCCTATGGCAAGCCGAGGCTGCGTTTGGAACGCGTCCGGCTGCGCCCCGAAATCTATGCTGTTACGATCGACGAGGCGATTCCCGCGATTCCCCCGAACGTCATTCGACCATTTCTATCTGAACCGCTGATCGTCGAGGCGGGCAGCCTCGACAGTGCGGCGCGCATCGTCGCCACTCAGCAGGATCGGGTCTATCTCGGCAACGGTGACATTGCGTACGTCGCCGACGCCGACCCGTCCAAACTGGATTGGCAGCTCTATCGGAACGGCAGACCCCTGCGCGATCCCGAAAGCAACGAAGTCCTCGGTTACGAAGCCTTTTATCTCGGCACCGCACGCCAGCTCGAGGCGGGCAACCCGGCAACCTTCCTGGTCGTCACCATGAAGCAGGAAATCGGTCGCGGCGATCGCCTGCTGCCGGCGACGCGTCCTCCGCTGATCGCGTATGTGCCGCACAAACCGGACTTCCCGGTCGATGGCCGTGTGATCTCGGTTTACGGTGGTGTCGACGCAGCCGGACGCGGGTCGATCGTCACCATCAACCGTGGCGTTCGGGATGGCATCGAAATCGGCCATGTTCTCGCTTTGGAACGTAATCGCGTCGTAAGCGAGCGCAACGAAAGCGATGCCAAGGTGATGCTGACGATTCCGCCTGAAAGAATTGGTCTGCTGTTCGTCTTTCGCACGTTCGAGCGTCTTTCGTATGGCTTGGTCGTACAAGCGACGGGCACGGTTGACATCAACGACTTCGTCCGTACGCCGTAGACGATGGAGCCGGCCGAGTCGCTGGCGGACTGGCTGCGACTGACGCTGATCCCGGGAGTGGGCGGCAGTACGCAGCGCAAGCTGTTGACCGCTTTCGGACTCCCCTCTGCAATCTTCTCCGCCGATCGCAACGCGCTGGGCAGCGTCGTCGGCGACCAGACTGCCGATCGCCTGCTGGACACCGATAATCGCAATGCCGTCAAAAACGCACTGGCGTGGTCCGAAATGCCGCATCACTGGCTGCTATGTCTGGCCGACGCCGAGTATCCGCAGGACTTGCTGCAGACTCCGGATCCGCCGTTGCTGATTTACGTGCGCGGTCACCTGGCTGCGCTCAACGGCAAAGCCCTGGCGATCGTCGGCAGCCGTAATCCGACGCCGCAGGGAGTTCACAACTCCGAACAGTTCGCCGCCGCCCTCAGCAAGGCCGGCATGACGATCGCCAGCGGACTCGCTCTGGGCATCGACGCAGCGGCGCATCGCGGTGCACTGGTGTCTGAGGGGAGCACTGTCGCCTTCGTGGGCACCGGCATCGACCGCATCTATCCGGCAGCGAATCGACAACTCGCGTTTGAAATCGCTGACAAAGGCGCAATCGTTTCCGAGTTTCCGCTCGGAACGCCGCCCGCCGCCGCCAACTTTCCGCGCCGGAACCGGTTGATCGCCGGCTTTTCCCGCGGTACGCTGGTCGTGGAGGCAACGATCGAGAGCGGTTCGCTGATTACCGCACGCTTCTCTGCCGAACAGGGACGCGAAGTTTTTGCCATCCCCGGCTCGATACATTCACCGCAGTCGCGCGGCTGCCATCGCTTGATCAAGCAAGGTGCCAAACTGGTCGAAACCGTCGAAGACGTTCTCGAGGAACTGAGCTGGGCGACACGCCCCTCGGCACCTGCAGCGGACGCGAACGGTACCCCCGAAAGTCATGCTCTCCTCCCGAGCATCGGTTACGACCCCTGTGCCATCGACGAGATCGCCAGTCGCAGCGGCCTGACCGCTGACGTCGTCTCGGCGACACTGCTGCAACTGGAGTTGGCCGGTCTCGTCGCGAGCCTGCCGGGCGGCCGCTATCAACGCATTCCGCCCATCTGACCGACTCGACCCGAGGCGAGGGTGCCGCTCGTCGCCCGTCGCTGACTCTCGCACACTCGCGAAAGCGATTGCTCGCGTCGCCAGGAAGAGTTTCCTTGCTCTCACGAGTCCGCAAAGCTTTCCGCGGCGACGACTCGCGCTTGTCGTAGCCACATTTCTGAACCCTCGATGTCGCGCCGGCTTGCTTGCCAAGCGCAGCATAGAGCTCTTATCATGAGCTGCAGCACTTACTCGAGCGGTGGTTCGCCGATCGATTTCCGCCACTTTCCCCGTCTGCCGAAGATCGCATGAGCAAGAAACTGATCATTACCGAAAAGCCGTCCGTCGCTGCCGACCTGGCACGCGCCCTCGGTGGATTCGTTCGTCACGACGACTACTATGAGAGTGACGACTACGTCCTCTCCTCGGCGATCGGTCACCTCCTGGAACTCGCCTGTCCCGAGGAATACGAAGTGAAGCGCGGCAAATGGTCGTTTGCCAACCTGCCGGTGATTCCTCCACACTTCTCCTTGCAACCGATTGCCAAGACCGAATCTCGCCTCAAGCTCCTCGTCCGTCTGATCAAGCGCAAGGACGTCGACGGTCTGGTGAACGCCTGCGACGCCGGTCGCGAGGGCGAACTGATTTTTCACTACATTACCCAACATGCGGCCAACCGCAAGCCTGTGCAGCGCCTGTGGCTCCAGTCGATGACTCCGCAAGCGATCAAGGAAGGCTTTACCCGCTTGCGCAGTGGCAGCGACATGCGAGGACTCAGTGACGCTGCGGTCTGCCGCTCGGAGTCCGACTGGCTGGTCGGCATCAACGGCACACGTGCGATGACTGCGTTCAACTCGAAGACCGGCGGCTTCCACCTGACCACGGTCGGCCGTGTGCAGACGCCAACGCTGGCGCTGATCGTCGAGCGCGAAGACCGGATACGCAGCTTCAAGGCCCGTGCGTACTGGGAGCTGGAAGGCATATTCCATTGCCGCGCCGGCGAATATCGCGGCAAGTGGTTCGACGAGAAATTCAAGGGAAAGGAGGAGGACGAGCATGCGCGGGCCGACCGCCTGTGGGAGGAAGCGCGCGGTCGGATGCTGCAGCAGAAATGCCAGGGGAAGCCCGGGGAAGTCAGCGAGGAATCGAAGGCATCCAGCCAACTGTCTCCCCTGCTCTACGACCTCACCAGTCTGCAGCGGGAAGCCAATGCTCGCTTCGGCTTTTCGGCCAAGGCAACGCTCGGCCTGGCACAGGCGCTCTACGAGAAACACAAGCTGCTCACTTATCCGCGTACCGACTCGCGCGCGCTGCCCGAGGACTATCTGGCGACGGTTCGTACCACCCTCGCCATGTTGACTGGCGAAGGCGTCGGCAAAGGACACGACGAAGCCTTGCTGGCTCGTTACGCACCGTTCGCGACGCGTATTCTGGAGAGTAACTGGCTTGTACCAAACCGGCGGGTATTCAACGACAGCAAGGTTTCCGATCACTTCGCGATCATTCCGACGCTGCAGGCGCCCAAACACCTTTCCGAGCCTGAATCCAAGCTGTACGACATGGTCGTCAAGCGTTTCCTCGCCATCTTCCATCCCGCCGCAGAGTTCCTGGTCACCACCCGCATCACCCGCGTCGATGGAGAGCCCTTCAAGACCGAGGGCAAGGTGCTGGTCAACCCCGGATGGCTAGCCGTCTATGGCCGCGATGCGCAGCAGGGAGATGAAGCAAATCTGGTCGCCGTGGCTCCCGGGGAGAAAGTGCGGACCGAGAGAGTGGTGCTCAGTGCGCATCAGACCAAGCCCCCTGCTCGTTACTCGGAAGCCAGCCTGCTGACCGCCATGGAGAGTGCGGGAAAGGCGATGGACGATGAGGAATTGCGTGCGGCGATGGCGGGACGGGGCCTTGGCACCCCCGCAACACGTGCCCAGATCATCGAAAATCTCCTCGGCGAGCAGTACCTGCTGCGCGAAGGACGCGAACTGCTGCCGACGGCCAAGGCTTTCTCGCTGATGACCTTGCTCAACGGATTGGGAATTCCAGAACTCACCGCACCCGAACTTACGGGTGAATGGGAATGGAAACTCGCACGCCTGGAGCGAGGAGAAATGTCGCGCGAGGAATTCATGAAAGAGATCGCGGCGATGACGCAACACATCGTCGACCGCGCGAAGAGTTACGACAGCGACAGCATCCCTGGTGACTTTGGCGAGCTATCGACACCCTGCCCGAAGTGTGGTGGACGGATCAAGGAAACCTACAAGAAATTTCAGTGCCAGGGTTGCGAATTTTCGTTGTGGAAAATCGTTGCCGGGCGCCAGTTCGAAGCGAGCGAAATCGAAGAGCTACTCGCGCAACGCAAAGTGGGCCCTTTGAGCGGCTTCCGCAACAAGCAAGGGCGCCCCTTCAGCGCAATCATCCAGCTCAACGCGGCAGATGCTCCGGAGTTCGACTTTGGACAAAGCAGCACCGGCAGCGACGGAGCGGCCGAGGAAGTCGATTTTTCGCAGAGTGAGGTGCTCGGTTCCTGTCCGAAGTGCGCGGCACGCGTCTTCGCGCATGGGATGGCGTACGTTTGCGAGAAGTCGGTGGGACCGGTCAGGAGCTGTGACTTCCGCTCGGGAACGGTAATTCTGCAACAGGCCATCGAACCGGAGCAAATGCGCAAACTCCTTAGTACCGGTCGTACCGACCTCCTGAAGAATTTCGTATCGGCGCGCACGCGGCGAAAGTTTTCCGCCTTTCTGGTGCGCGCAGCCGACGGCAAGGTTGCTTTCGAGTTTGAGAAGCGCGAGCCGAAAGGGACCGCAATACCCCGACGCAGCGGGGATGCAGCAGCAGGCCCGGCAGCGGAAGCTGCTGCGCCGGTGCGTCGCAAGAAGGCAGTCGTCTAGGCCAGGCGTGAGGAGGATTGGCGAAACGCCAGCCGTTTCACGTGGAACAACCCGCTGCTACCCGCCTGCGACAACTCCGGGCGGGGGTGCGTCGAGGATTGCCGCCCGCAAGACATCAATCGCCTGTGGTCGCGGGAAAGTCACCCGCCAGGCGATGACCACCCTGCGTACCGGGACCGGCTCACCGAAACGGCGGAAGCGCAGAAGTGAATCATCCTGTGGCCAGGAAGCCGCGGCGGACGCAGGAACCACGGATATTCCCGCACCACTCGCCACCATGTAGCGAATCGTCTCCAACGAGCTTCCTTCGAGCGTTCCGGCAGTACCTCCGGGTTCGGCGAGCTGCGGACAGGATTGCACGACCTGATCGCGAAAACAGTTTCCGTTGCCCAGAAGGAGCAGATTCTCCGCTGCCACCTGGCCAGGATCGATCACCTCGGTCCCCGCCAGCGGATGTTCGCTCGGCATCACGACGCAAAACGGCTCCTCGTACACCACTTGTGAGACGACACCTGGTTCCGCGAAGGGCAACGCGACGACGATCGCATCGAGTTCACCCCGCCGCAACTGGGCCGCAAGGTTAACCGTGAAATTTTCGTGCAGATAGAGTGGCATGTGCGGGGCGCGTGAATGCAGGGCAGGAATCAGGCGAGGCAGCAGATACGGTGCAATCGTATAGATCACGCCCAGGCGCAGAGGCCCCAGCAAAGGGTCCTTGCCCTGCTCGACGATCTCCCGCAGTTTGGCGGCTTCGTCGAGCACTCGCTCGGCCTGCAGCGCAATCTGCTCGCCGACGCCGGTCAGCCGCACCTCCGCTGACGATCGTTCAAAGAGAATCACGCCATGGCGTTGCTCGACCTTCTTCAAGGCAACCGAAAGCGTCGGCTGGCTGACGTGACACTTGTCCGCGGCGTGTCCGAAATGCCTTTCGCGCGCGAGCGCCACGATATAGCGCAACTCCGTCAGCGTCATCATGATCGATTTCCTCTCACCAGCCGAACAGCGGAACCCCTCCTCGCATCACTCGCTTCGCGCCAGCGATTCGAGCTGCGCTGTTTCCAGCCAGGTCCACTCCCCTGGATTCAGCGTCGGTGGCAAGGCAAGGCCCCCGATCGCGATGCGGTGCAGTCGCTCAACGCGATTGCCCGCGGCCGCGACCATTCGCTTGACCAGATGATAGCTGCCAGCCGTCACGGTCACATGCAGCAGCCGCTCTTCGCGCCGGACGCAGTTGGCAGCCACTACCGGCTTAGCTTCATCATGCAACTCCACTCCACTCAACAGTGCCGCGAGCTGCCGATCATCGACCGAGTGTCGTGTCGCCACCTCGTACACTTTGGGAACGAGCTTGCGTGGCGAGGTATAGCGGTGAATGAATTGGCCATCATCCGTCAGCAGCAGCAGGCCGGTCGTATCCTGATCGAGGCGGCCGACCGCCTGTACACCGCGCGTCACCAACACCCGCGGCAACAGCGAATAGACGCTCGGATGATGGCTTGGCCGATGCGAGCACTCGTACCCTGCAGGCTTGTTGAGGGCCAGATAAGCCTGTCGACGATATTCCCACTCGACATCATCTACCGAAAACCGCAACCCATCCGAATCGAGTTGCGCATCCGCATCGCCACAAATCGCCCCTGCAATGCCCACACGACCGGCGGCAACCAGCGCGCGGCATTCGGCACGGCTGCCAAATCCTTGCGACCGGAGCAATCTTTCCAGCGTGATCAGCGAACGCCTCCCCAGTTGAAGACCAGCTCTCCGGCTATTGTGGTCGCAGGGCCGACCTGCAACAATGGACAAACGTCAATTTCGCGGAGACCCAGATGCTGGTGAAGTTCACTTCGAGCACGTCCGGCCAGATCATGATGTTCGCCCAGGTCGCCAGGCAAATGCTCGAGATCCTCGGCAAGGACTGCAACGCACGCGGCGTGATCACTTCCGAGCAGTTACCCGATGCCATCGCCAGACTGCGTGGCGCCGTCGCCGACGCGCATCGTCCCCCCCCGGCGAATAGCGAGCCCGAAGACGGCATCGACGAAGCGGAAGGCGGTTCCCGAGTCGGCATCGCCCAGCGCGCCTATCCGCTGATCGAATTGCTCGACTGGACACGCAAGGAAGACGGTTTCGTGCTCTGGGAAGCGGCTCACGACTTCTGAAACGCTCCCGTCACCAGGAGCAGGTCACCGCATTCGCGGCAATTCCGCGCCACACGCTCAGAGTTTTCGGTATACCTCGGCCCCCGTCTTCACGAACTCGATCGCCTTGCCTTCCATTCCTCGGGCGAGCGCTTCGCTCTCGCCCAGACCTTCTTTGAGGGCGAAGTCGCGTACTTCCTGAGTGATCTTCATCGAGCAGAAGTGCGGACCACACATCGAACAAAAATGCGCCACTTTGGCCGAATCCTTCGGTAGCGTTTCGTCGTGGAATTCGCGTGCCTTGTCCGGATCGAGGCCAAGGTTGAACTGATCCTCCCAGCGAAACTCGAAGCGCGCCTTGGACAAGGCATTGTCCCGAATTTGCGCGCCAGGATGACCCTTGGCCAGGTCCGCCGCGTGTGCAGCCAGTTTGTAGGTGATGATGCCGGTTTTTACATCGTCCTTGTCCGGCAGCCCGAGATGTTCCTTGGGCGTCACGTAGCAAAGCATCGCCGTACCGAACCAGCCGATCATCGCCGCCCCGATCCCGCTGGTAATATGGTCATAACCGGGAGCGATGTCGGTGGTCAAGGGGCCAAGAGTGTAAAACGGAGCTTCTTTGCAGTACGCCAGTTGCAGGTCCATGTTCTCCTTGATCATCTGCATCGGCACGTGCCCCGGGCCTTCGATCATCACCTGCACCTCATGCTTCCAGGCGATGTCGGTCAGCTCGCCGAGAGTCTTCAACTCACCCAGTTGGGCTTCGTCGTTGGCATCGTATATCGACCCGGGACGCAGGCCGTCGCCAAGACTGAAAGCCACGTCATAGGCCTTCATGATTTCGCAGATTTCCTCGAAATGCTTGTACAGGAAGCTTTCCTGATGGTGCGCGAGACACCACTTGGCCATGATCGAGCCACCCCGAGAAACAATCCCGGTCAAGCGGCCGGCGGTCAACGGCACGTAACGCAGCAACACCCCGGCGTGAATGGTGAAGTAATCGACACCCTGCTCGGCCTGCTCGACGAGGGTATCGCGGAAAATTTCCCAGCTCAGTTCTTCGGCCTTGCCGTCAACCTTCTCCAGCGCCTGATAGATGGGCACCGTGCCGATGGGTACCGGGCTATTGCGAATGATCCACTCGCGTGTTTCATGAATGTTCCTGCCGGTCGACAGATCCATCACCGTGTCGCCACCCCAACGAATGGCCCAGGTCATCTTTTCGACTTCTTCCTGGATGCTCGAGCCGAGAGCCGAATTGCCAATATTGGCGTTGATCTTGGTCAGGAAATTACGACCTATGATCATCGGTTCGCTTTCCGGATGATTGATGTTGCAAGGAATGATCGCACGACCGCGCGCGACTTCCGATCGGACGAACTCGGGGCTGATCTCGTCCGGGATAGCGGCGCCGTAGCTGTTCCCACGGTGCTGGCGACAGAGAATTTCTGCAAGCCGCTTGCCCTGTGGCCCCGCAGCCTGCAACTGCTCTATGTACGCACGGCGGTTGTTGTTTTCGCGGATGGCGACAAATTCCATTTCCGGCGTGATCATCCCGCGCCGCGCATAGTGCATCTGGCTCACATTGGCGCCCGCTCTGGCGCGCCTGGGCCGGCGATGCAGACCCGGAAAACGCAATTCATCGAGCGTCGCATCACCCGCGCGCTGGCGACCAAAGTCGGAGCTCAGTGTCGGCAGTGGCTCGCTGTCTCCCCTCGCGGCGATCCAGGCGGCGCGCAGTGCCGGCAGGCCAGCACGAATATCGATCGTCACCTGTGGATCCGAATACGGTCCCGAGCAGTCGTACACGTAAATCGGCGGATTCCTTTCGGCGCCGAGTGCAGTGGCAGTATCGGCCTGTGTGATCTCGCGCATCGGGACGCGAACATCCGGCCGGCTTCCGATCACGTAGATCTTGCGCGAACTGGGCAAGGGTTTGATCGCCGCGTCGTCTACACGAGCGTCGGCGGCGATGAATTTGTCGTTAGCGTTCATGATGTTTCCTTGCGAGTGGGCACGGCAAAGCGCTGAAATCCGGAGCATGCAAGGGTAGGCGAGGCGACGAAGGAGCAACCGACTGCGCGACACGGCGCGCGCTCCATTTTCCTACGACGGCATGACCCGTACAGGTTCGAAGGGTCTCTCTCAGCCACGCCTGCAGCCGCGCAGCACCCCCATCGTCGCCGCTCAACTTACTGGAATTGGTCTCGTTTAGCAAGAATGTCGGCCGTCCCG
>NZ_JAMTDV010000056.1 GCF_023806565.1 Accumulibacter sp.
GACCAGTTGCTGCGCCGGCAGGTGATCCGCGAAATCCGGGCCGATGCCGAAAAGCATGGCGACGCGCGGCGGACGATTCTCGAACCGGCGGCGACGGCTTCGCGCTCGGAAGTCGCGGCCGTTGCCGACGAGCCGGTGACGGTGATCATTTCCGAGAAGGGCTGGGCGCGTGTCCGCCAGGGGCATGGTCTGGACCTCTCTGGCGTCGTCTTCAAGGACGGCGATCGCGCCGGTTCGGCGCAGGAGTGTCGCTCGGTCGATTCGCTGATCGTCGTTTCGACCGAGGGTCGCGCGTTTACCGTGCCGATTGCCAGCCTGCCGGACGGTCGCGGCATGGGCGCGCCGCTGTCGTCGTTCGTCGAGCTCGGTGGCGGCAGGATCGCGCATGTGCTCGGCGGTGTGCCCGAGGACGAATTCCTGATCGCCAAGAGCTCCGGCTACGGCTTCGTCTGCCGCTTTGGCGATCTGCTTTCGCGACAGAAAGCGGGCAAGGCGTTCCTGACCGTCGAAGAAGGAGCGAGCATCCTGCCGCCATTGCGCCTGGCCGGCGAGGATCATCTGGCGGCGTTGTCGGAAGACGGCCGTCTGCTGATCTTTCCGCTTGCCCAGATGAAGCGTCTGGCGGCGGGCAAGGGAGTGCAGATCATCGGGCTGCACGGCAACGAATCGTTGCGTTCGGTGGTGCTCACGCGGGGTGCCCGGGTGACCATCCAGGGGACGCTGCGCAACCGCAGCAAGACGCTGCTTTCCGAGGACCGGCATGTCGGTCAGCGCGCCCGCCGCGGTTCGCCGGTCGGACATCTCGGCAACGTCGTGTTGGCCGCAGCGGCGGATGAGTGACGCGCCCGCGCTACGCAAGCAGAACCGGCGAGGCCCGTGACCGTGCCGAGCGATTACGACGTCGACCGTCTCGGGCAGGTGTTCACGCCGCCGGCGGTGGTCGAGGCGATGCTCTTGCTGGTCCGCAATCGCGGGCGCGTGCTCGAACCGGCCTGCGGTGATGGCGCCTTCCTGCGGCATTTTCCGTCTGCCGTGGGGATCGAGATCGACTCGCGGCACGCGCCGGCCGGGGCGCGGGTGATGGACTTCTTCGCACTGCCCGAGCACGAGCAATTCGCCACGATCATCGGCAATCCGCCGTACGTACGCTACCAGGATATCGTCGGTGAAACGCGGCGGCGGCTGCGGCGCAGTGTTCTCGACGGGCGCTCCAACCTTTACCTGCTGTTCATCGAGAAGTGCCTGCGGCATCTGGCGCCGGGCGGCGAACTGGTTTTCATCACGCCGCGCGATTTCGTCAAGGCGACCTCGGCGGTGCCGCTCAATCGCCTGCTGCACGCGGCCGGAACGATCACCGATTTCGTCGATCTCGGCGATTCACGGCTGTTTGACGGCGCGACGCCGAACTGCGCCATCTGGCGCTTCGAGCACGGCAATTTTTCGCGGCGCACGCGCTACGCCGCGCAGGGGGTCGCCGATGGCGCCGCCGGTCTGCTTCGACTGCAATGGGAAGAGCGGCATTTCGTCGAAAGCGGTGGACATCTGCTGTTTACTCGTGACGATTATCCACTGCATCTGGCCGACCTCGCTTTCGTCAAGGTGGGCGCGGTGTCGGGTGCCGATGAGCTGTACGCCAGCGAAGCGTACGGCAATCGCGACTTCGTCTGTTCGGCGACGCTGACGAGTGGAGAAACGCGCCGCATGCTCTGGTGCGAGCCGGGTGAGCCGCCACCGCCGGTACTGTTGCCGTACAAGGATCGTCTGCTCGCGCGCCGTGTTCGCCCCTTCGACGAATCCAACTGGTGGCAGTGGGGGCGCCGTTACCATCAGTCGACGCAGCCGCGGGTGTATGTGAACCACAAGACGCGTCGTTCACAGCCCTTCTTCGTGCACTCCTGCCCGAATTACGACGGCGCGGTGCTGGCGATCTTCCCGCACGATCCGCGGGTCGACGTGCGAGCGCTGGCGCTTGCGCTGAATGCGGTCGACTGGGACGACCTCGGTTTCGTTTGCGACGGGCGCTTCCTGTTCACCCAGCGCAGTCTCGAACAATCGCCGCTTCCCGCGTCCCTGAGTGCCTTCCTGCCCGGCGACGGTGTAAGATCCCGGACCGACCTGCCGCAGCGGGAGCTGTTCTGACCGAGTATTCGCCGGCGCCGGCAGCGACGGGAAGGAGAAAAGCCCATGGTTCCACGCCTGATGACCGCCTTCAGCGGCCCCTTGTTGGAGATCGAACGCCGCTTCCTCGACGCCATGCCGGAGATCGAGCGCTGGTTGCGCAGCCAGTGGCAGGAGCACACGCCGCCTTTTTACGGCTCGGTCGATTTGCGCAACGCAGGTTTCAAGTTGGCGCCGGTGGACATGAATCTCTTTCCCGGCGGCTTCAACAATCTCGATGCGACCTTTCTGCCGCTCTGCGTGCAGGCGGCGATGGCCGCGATCGACCGGATTTGCCCGGACGCGAGGCGGCTCTTGCTGATCCCCGAGAACCACACGCGCAACCTGTTCTACCTGCAGAACGTGGCGCGAATCGCGACGATCCTCGGGCTGACCGGTCTCGAGGTGCGGCTCGGTTCGCTGTTGCCGGAAATCGACCGGCCGACTCCGGTCGAATTGCCCGACGGCAGCTCGCTGCTTCTCGAACCGCTGCTGCGCAGTGGTCACCGGCTGGGTCTCGAT
Source organism: Accumulibacter sp. (assembly GCF_023806565.1). Lineage (GTDB taxonomy): Bacteria > Pseudomonadota > Gammaproteobacteria > Burkholderiales > Rhodocyclaceae > Accumulibacter. Next base: position 2,680 of record NZ_JAMTDV010000056.1, read on the forward strand.
GGTTTCGATCCCTGCGCCATCCTGCTCAACAACGATCTGTCGGCAGGCATCCCGCCGATACTCCGCGATCTCGACGAGCAGTTCGTCTTGCCGCCGGTACACGCGGGCTGGGCATTCCGCCGCAAGTCGAATCATTTCGCTGCCTACGACGAGGTCGCGGGCGATTTCGCCCGAATGGTCGGGGTCGATCCGTGGAGGATCAATCCGTACTTTTCGGTTTGCAGCAGCGTCAATTTTCACGAGCGGCAGGGCGAGGATTGCCTGGCGGCCAATGTCGACGCGGTACTCGGACTGGTCCGCGAGAAGTACCAGCAGTACGGGATCGACGAAACTCCCTACGTGGTCGTCAAGGCCGACGCCGGGACCTATGGCATGGGGGTGATGACAGTCAAGGACGCGGCCCAGGTGACCGGTCTCAATCGTCGGCAGCGAAACAAGATGTCGGTGATCAAGGAGGGCCTGGCGGTGTCGCAGGTGATCATTCAGGAAGGGGTGCATTCCTACGAGCGGGTGGGCAGCGGTACGGACGAAGGGGTTGCCGAACCCGTCGTTTACATGATCGACCGCTTCGTCGTGGGCGGCTTCTACCGCGTGCATAGCGGGCGTGGCAAGGACGAGAACCTCAATGCGCCAGGGATGCATTTCGAGCCGCTCGCCTTCGAAACCAGTTGCTCGCTGCCCGACTACTGCCAGAATCCCGACGCCGCGCCGAACCGCTTCTACGTCTATGGGGTGGTTGCCCGCCTGGCACAGCTCGCCGCCTCGCTGGAACTGGAGCGCACCCTGCAACCGAAAATGGCGGAGGCGGCATGCGCATAGCGTTCATCGTCGACCCGTTGCCGTCGCTCAAGGCATACAAGGACAGTAGCATCGCCATGATGCGTGCCGCGCAGGCGGCCGGACACGCGGTGTGGACGATCCAGCAGGAGGCGCTGTACTGGTCGCCGCTGCACGGCGTCTGTGCCGAGGCGATGCACCTCGAAATGCTCGGCGACGACCACGAATGGTATGTCGAGATCGACCGGTACGTCGTCGCCCTGCGCGATTTCGGTGCCGTGCTGATGCGCAAGGACCCGCCGTTCGACATGGAATACGTGACCAGCACCTGGCTGCTCGAAGGTGCCGAAGCCGAGGGAGCGCGCGTTTTCAATCGGCCGCGTGCCCTGCGCGATCATTCGGAGAAGTTGTCGATCGCCGAGTTCGCGCATTTTTCCGCGTCGACGCTGGTGGCACGCGACGCGCGGGTGATTCATTCGTTCATCGACCGCGAGCGCGACACGGTCCTGAAGCCGCTCGACGGCATGGGCGGCAGCCAGATCTTCCGCGTCCGTCACGACGACCCGAATCGCAACGTGATCGTCGAGACGCTCACCCGTAACGGTGCGCGCACGATCATGGCGCAACGCTACGTTCCCGAGATCGTTGATGGCGACAAGCGGATCCTGATCGTTGGCGGCGAAGTGGTTCCCTATTGCCTGGCGCGCATTCCCAAAGCGGGGGAGACGCGCGGCAATCTGGCTGCCGGCGGCACCGGCGTGGCACGCGAACTGACTGCCCGTGACCGGGAAATCGCGACCGCCCTGGCGCCGGTACTGGCCGCGCGTGGCCTGCTGCTGGTAGGCCTCGACGTGATCGGCGACTGGCTGACCGAGATCAATGTCACCAGCCCGACCTGCATGGTCGAGATCGCCGAGCAGACCGGTTTCGACGTGGCGGAAATGCTCATCACCGCACTCGAACGGCAGTGCGCAGCCGCTGCCTAGTTCTCGTTCTGGTCTGGCTGCTGGCGGCCTGCAGCCGTGCGCCGCTGCATCATCAGGAAGCCTTCGTTTTCGGGACGCGCGTCGAAGTATTGATCGCTGGCCTGCCGGAAGGCGAGGCCCGTTCGGCGGCGGCCGCCGTTCTGCGCGAGTTCGACCGCCTGCATCGCACCTACCACGCCTGGAGACCGTCCGAACTCAGCGCCCTGAACCTCGCCATCGCCGCCGGCAGGCGACAGCCGGTCACTGTCGAAATGGCCGATCTGATTGCCGACGCACAACGGCTGACACGATTGGGGGAGGGCCTGTTCGATCCGGGGATCGGTCGTCTGGTCAGCCTCTGGGGCTTCCAGTCGGATGACATGCCAGCCACGCTGCCCGCGCCGAGTGCCGTCGCTGCCTGGCGTGAAGCGGCGCCGAGCATCCTCGACCTGCAATTGGCGAACGGTTACGTCAGCAGTCGCAAGCGACAGGTGGCGCTCGATTTCGGCGGCTATCTCAAGGGGGTCGCGCTCGACCATGCGGCGAAAATTCTGCAGGCGCAGGGCGCGCACGATGCGTTGATCAACATCGGCGGCAACGTCATGGCGCTCGGCCGCAAGAATGGAGAGCCCTGGCGCGTCGGCATCCAGCATCCCCGCCAGCCGGGGCCGTTGGCAATGCTGGAGCTGGGCGACGGTGAGGCGATCGGCACTTCCGGCGACTATCAACGCTACTTCGAGGCTGGTGGCCGGCGCTACAGCCACCTGCTCGACCCGCGCACGGGCGAGCCGGTGACGCATACGCAGGCGCTGACCGTACTGATCACACGGCGCCCCGCGGCGGGTACGCTCTCCGATGCTGCTTCCAAGCCATTGTTCATCGGCGGTCGCGACTGGCCACGCCTGGCGCACCGCCTGCAGGTCGAGCACGTGCTGCGCATCGACGCTGCGGGCCACCTGCAGGTCAGCCGGGCGATGGAAAATCGGCTTTCCTACGTCGGCGAGCCGCCGTCGGCACGTGAAGTGATCCCCTGATTTCTGCCGAAGGGGTGGGAATCGCTTAGAATGGCGGTCTTGGGTGACGGGTGGGAACGATGATCGGTATCCTTCTGATAACGCACGGTTCATTCGGCGAGAGCCTGATTCAGAATGTCTGCCACGTGCTCAACAAGCGCCCGCCGCTGATCGCCCAGCTCGGCGTGGCCGCGCAGGACGATCCGCTGGATGTCCTGCCGCTGGCCAACCTGCTGCTGAAAGAAGTCGATGACGGCGAAGGCGTCGTCGTCATGACCGACATTTTCGGTGCGACACCCGGCAATCTGGCGCTCAAGCTGCTCGCACCGGGACACGTCGAAGGCATTGCCGGCGTCAATCTGCCGATGTTGCTGCGCGCCCTGACCTATCGCGAAAAGGGCATGGAGACGATGCTGCAGAAAGCGGTCAGCGGTGCCCATGACGGGGTGATCAAGCTGCCACCGCCAACCTAGGTTCACAGGAGTTTTCGATGGTACGTGCTGAAACTGCAATCATCAACAAACTGGGCCTGCATGCCCGTGCTTCCGCCAAGCTGACGCAGCTTGCCAGCCGCTTCGCCAGCGACGTGTGGATGGAGAAAGGCGCGCGCCGGATCAACGCGAAGAGCATCATGGGGGTAATGATGCTGGCTGCCGGCAAGGGGTCGACGGTGGTCGTCGAAACAGATGGCAGTGACGAACAGGCGGCCAACGAGGCGATTCTCGATCTGATCGCGGCCAGGTTTGGCGAGGCGGAGTGATCGTCCGATGAGTTTCACGCTGCACGGCCTGCCGGTGTCGGGAGGCATTGCGATCGGGCAGGCGCACCTGATGTCGCACGCGACGCTCGAGGTGTCGCACCTCGTCATCGCTCCCCGTCTGATCGAAAAGGAAGTGGCACGCTTCGACGCGGCAGTGCAGCGGGTGCGCGAGGAGTTCGCCTCACTCAAGGGCCGCATGCAACACAGTTCGGCCGAGTTCGGCGCCTTCATCGACCTGCATTCGGCGATCCTTTCCGATCCCGAACTTGCCGAGGCCCCCAAGCAACTGATCCGCGAGCGGCGCTGCAACGCCGAGTGGGCGCTGGTGCAGCGGATGGAGGTGCTGGTCAGCCAGTTCGAGAGTTTCGATGATCAGTACCTGCGCGAACGCAGTTACGACGTGCGGCAGGTCGTCGAACGGGTGATCAAGGAACTGGTGGATCAGCCCGGTCGAACCTTGCTGAAGACTGGCAAGGGCATCAAGGAAGAGGATCTGATCGTCGTCGCCCACGACCTTTCGCCGGCCGACGTGATTGCCTACAAGGAGCACCATTTCGCCGCTTTCGTGACCGACGTCGGCGGCTCCACCTCGCATACTGCAATTCTCGCGCGCAGCCTGCGCATTCCGGCGGTGCTCGGGCTGCACAACGCCCGGCAACTGATCCACGACAACGAAGTGCTGATCGTCGACGGTACGCGTGGCGTACTGATCGTCAACCCTGACCTGCGCATCCTGGAGGAATACCGGCTCAGGAAAAGCCAGATCGAACTCGAGCGTACCAAGCTCAAGCGCCTCAAGACGGCGAAATCGGTCACCCTGGACGGTATCGATATCGCCCTGCACGCCAACATCGAGCTGCCCGGCGACGTCGCCAATGCGCTCGACGGCGGCGCCGACGGCATCGGCCTGTTTCGTACCGAGTTCATCTTTCTCGACCGTGGCGACATGCCGAGCGAGGACGAGCAGTTCGAGGCCTATCGCACGGTCGTCAAGGGGATGGCGGGAAAACCGGTGACCATCCGCACTTTCGATCTCGGCTCCGACAAGGACCTGCATCCGGAAAAGGTACAGGGCGAACGCCTGCAGAGCAATCCGGCACTCGGCCTGCGCGCCATCCGCCTGTCGCTGGCCGAGCCGAAGATGTTCCAGACGCAGTTGCGGGCGATCCTGCGGGCTTCGAAGTACGGAAGCATTCGCTTGCTGATTCCGATGCTCTCGCAGGCGCATGAGATCGATCAGACCCTGGCAGCGATCGAGCGCGCCAAGTCGAGTCTGCGCGGGGAACGTGTTCCCTTCGACGAAGCAATCCCGGTCGGTGCGATGATCGAGATTCCCGCTGCCGCGCTGGCCGTGGGAATGTTCCTGCGACGCATGAATTTTCTCTCGATCGGCACCAACGACCTGATTCAGTACACCCTGGCCATCGACCGCAGCGACGAGGAGGTTGCGCCGCTTTACGATCCCCTGCATCCGGCCGTGCTGATGCTGCTCGCGCACACCATTGCCAGCGCCGAGAAGGTCGATATCCCGGTATCGATCTGTGGCGAACTCGCGGGCGACCCGAATCTCACGCGCCTGCTCCTGGGAATGGGCTTGCGCCAGTTCTCGATGCACCCGGCGCAAATCCTGTCGGTCAAGCAGAAGATCATGCAGAGCAATTGTTCCGAGCTGGCACCGATGGTGCGTCGCCTTTTGCGCCACGAGGAACCGGCAAAGATTCGCGAACAGCTCGACAAGCTGAACGCCACCGGCTGAATTGACTTTTTCCGGGGTCGCGGGTAACTTTCGTGCCCTTGGCGCCGATTTGAACGATCAGCTTGCGGGCGCCCTACAAATACGGCTAAAGCGCGGCAGGTCCGGTCCGCTTTGCCAGCTGGCCGGTTTTTTTTGTCATCGATACGATCAAGATGTCACCGGAGAATTCTGTCGGAGTCGTTGCCTCGCAGCGAGTGCGCTTCGGCGAAGTGCTGCGGCTGCGGAGCGGCGCCGAGTTGCCGGGTTTCGAACTGGTTTTCGAAACGTACGGCACGCTCAACGGCGAACGGTCGAACGCCGTGCTGGTTTGCCACGCCCTTTCGGGCAGCCACCACGTGGCCGGGTACTATGCCGACGAAACGGACAACGTCGGCTGGTGGGACAATCTCGTCGGCCCTGGCAAGCCGCTCGACACGCGGAAGTTCTTCGTCGTCGGGGTCAACAATCTCGGCGGCTGCTATGGTTCCACCGGCCCGCTGTCGATCAACCCGGAATCCGGCAAGCGCTATGGTTCCGATTTCCCGCTGGTGACGGTGGAGGACTGGGTGGCCGCGCAGGCACGACTGGCCGACCATCTCGGTGTGCACACCTGGGCAGCGGTGATCGGCGGCAGCCTCGGTGGCATGCAGGCACTCGAATGGTCGCTGCAGTTCCCGGAGCGCATCCGGCATGCGATGGTCATTGCCTCGGCGCCCAAGCTGTCGGCGCAGAACATCGCTTTCAACGAGGTGGCTCGCCAGGCGATCCTTTCCGATCCGGACTTTCACGACGGTTACTACGCCGAGCACGGAGTCGTCCCGACCAGGGGGCTGCGGCTGGCGCGCATGGTGGCTCACATCACCTATCTTTCGGATAGTCAGATGGCCGAGAAATTCGGTCGCCAGTTGCGCCACGGTGAGCACAAGTTCAGCTATGACGTCGATTTCGAAATCGAGTCGTATCTGCGCTACCAGGGAAACAAGTTCGCCACCTACTTTGACGCGAACACGTATCTGATGACGACCAAGGCGCTCGACTACTTCGATCCCGCCTACGAGTACGACGGCAACCTGGCGGCCGCGCTGGCGCGTGCGCGGGCGAGTTTCTTCGTCGCCAGCTTTTCGACCGACTGGCGATTCGCGCCGGCGCGTTCGCGCGAAATCGTCTTTGCCCTGCTGCACAATCGCCTGCGCGTGGTTTATGCCGAGATCGCTTGCGGCGCCGGGCATGATTCCTTCCTGCTCGACGACGAGCACTATCATGCCCTGCTGCGCGCCTATCTGGAGAACATCGCCGTATGACCGAGCAGGAGAGGAGGGCCAGAGCCGAACAGCGAGAGCGCTTCGATTTTGCCGTGATCGCGAGCTGGATTCCGCCTGGCGAGCGTGTCCTCGACCTGGGCTGTGGCGATGGCAGGTTGCTGCGCTATCTCAACGAAACGCGCGACGTCACCGGCTATGGCGTCGAGATCGACGACGAGAGCGTTCTCCGGTGCATCTGCAACGGCGTCGATGTCCTGCAGATGGACATCGAATGCGGGCTTTCTGGCTTCGAGGACAATTCGTTCGACCACGTGATCATCTCGCAGGCGCTGCAGACGATGCATGCGACCGAGCGCATCCTCGGCGAGATGTTGCGCGTCGCGGCCGAGGCGGTGGTCAGCTTCCCGAACTTTGCCTACCGTGCCAACCGGGAGGCAATCAACCGGGGGCACATGCCGGTGTCCGAGGACCTGCCGTATGACTGGTTCGATACCCCCAACGTGCGCTTCTTCACCATTGTCGATTTCGAGGATCTGTGTGCACGGCTCGGCCTCGAAATCCGCGAGCGTCTGGCGTTCGACGAAGCCGGCCGCGAGGTGAGTGACGACCCCAACCTGAACGGCAGCCTGGCCTTTTTCCGCCTCGGACGGCCATCCTGATGCCCGTGTGGCTGCGTCTGCTGTTGACCCGGCAGATGCTGATCTGCGTATTCACCGGTTTCAGCTCCGGTTTGCCCCTCTATTTGCTGCTCAATCTCTTGCCGGCCTGGTTGCGCAGCGAGGGCGTCGATCTGAAAACCATCGGCTTGTTCGCGCTGATCCAGTTTCCCTACACCTGGAAATTCGTCTGGGCGCCGGTGCTCGATCGCTTCCGTCTGCCGCTGGGTCGTCGGCGCGGCTGGATGCTGGTCTCGCAACTCGGCCTGTTCTGCTCGATCGGTCTGCTTGGCGGCTTCTCGCCGGCGAACGAACTGACGCCGGTGATCTGGCTGGCGGTTGTCCTCGCTTTCCTGTCAGCGACCCAGGATGTCGCCCTCGACGCGTTTCGCCGTGAAATCCTCAGCGATCGCGAACTCGGGCTTGGCAATTCGGTGCATGTGAACGCGTACCGGATCGCTGGTCTGGTACCCGGATCGCTGTCGCTGGTTCTCGCCGACCTGCTGCCCTGGGTGCAGGTCTTCTGGATCACCGCCGCTTTCATGCTGCCCGGCATGGTGATGGTCTTGCTGGTCAGCGAGCCGGTCGTGGTGGGCGTGCCGAAAACCCTGCGTCAGGCCGTGGTCGAGCCGTTCCACGAGTTCGTCGGCCGCTGCGGATGGTCGGGGGCATTGCTCGTGCTCGGTTTCCTTTTTTTCTACAAGCTCGGCGATTCGCTGGCGACCGCCCTGGCCACGCCTTTCTATCTGGACCTCGGTTTCAGCAAGACCGACATCGGCGTGATCGCCAAGCACGCCGGACTCTGGCCAGCGGTATTCGGCGGCCTGCTCGGCGGACTGTGGATGGTCCGTCTGGGGATCAACCGCGCCTTGTGGCTGTTCGGTCTGGTGCAGATGGTGACCATCCTCGGCTTTGCCTGGCTGGCGTGGCGTGGTGTGCATACCCCGGTCGATGGCTTCGATCGGGTGGCGCTCGCCGGCGTGATTGCCGCCGAGTGCCTCGGTGTCGGTCTCGGGACCGCGGCTTTCGTCGCTTACATCGCGCGTGCCACCAATCCGGCATTCACGGCGACCCAGTTCGCCCTTTTCACCAGTCTGGCCGCCGTTCCGCGCACGTTCATCAACTCGACGGCCGGGGCACTGGTGGAATCACTTGGCTGGGGGAGTTTCTTTCTTCTCTGTTTCGTGCTTGCCGCGCCCGGCATGTTGTTGCTGCTGAAAGTTGCGCCGTGGAACGAGTTCCCCCAGTCGCCGAGAGGCTGATTGCCGCCGCCCGGCAACTGTCGGCGAGCGTCTCGACGCTCCGCTTTTCACCCCCGGTCAGCCACACCTACAATCCGCTCGACTACGCCTGGTGCGCACACGAGGCGTACCTGCGCCGCTACGGCGCGAGCACGCGGCGCGTTCTTTTCCTGGGGATGAACCCGGGACCGTTCGGCATGGTGCAATGCGGCGTGCCATTCGGTGACGTACGCATGGTTCGCGATTGGCTGGGGATCGAGGCGACCGTGCGTAAGCCGCACCCCGAGAATCCGCGGCGGCCGGTCGAAGGTTTTGCCTGTGCGCGTTGCGAGGTCAGCGGGCAACGTCTGTGGGGATTGTTTCGCGAGCGCTTCGGCACTGCCGACGCGTTTTTCACCGAGCACTTCGTCGCCAATTATTGCCCGCTGGCCTTCTTCGATCAGGGTCGCAACCTGACTCCGGACAAACTGCCGGCCGTCGAGGCGCATGCTCTACGTGTTGCCTGCGATATCCATCTGCAGACGTTGGCATCGGTCCTGCAGCCGCAATGGGTGATTGGCGTCGGCGCTTTCGCCGAGGCGCGCGCCACCGAGGCGCTGACCGGGACGACGGTGCGCACGGGGCGGATACTGCATCCGAGCCCGGCGAGCCCTCTGGCGAATCGCGGCTGGGCGGCAGCGGCAACCGGGCAACTGCTGGCGCTGGGCGTCTGGGACTGAGCGGCTGCGCGCCCGGCGGCGCCTGCCGGCGGCTCTTGCAGCGGCCTACGGCCGCGCCAGCAGGCCGAGATCCGACATCTGCCGGCGCAGCTTGCGCCAGGCACGCCAGACGAAGAATCCGCGCTGGCTCCACCGCCACACGCGGCGGGGCTGCAGCACGACGAGGACGGCCACTCCGGCGGCGACCACTTCCGGATGCTGTTTGGCGTAATCGCTGCCGCGACGCACGACGGCAACGGCCTGATCCAGGCCGTGCAGGCTGGCGCCCAGTGGCTGCAGTTGCTGACCGAGCTGCCGGCGCTGCTGGCTGATGCGCTCGATCAGCCGGCCGCGCTGGACGGCAAGTTCAATCAGGTCTTGATTCATTGCCGGCGGCGGTCCTGAGCTGCTGCAGATCCTCTCCGAGCTGGGCGATGCTCGTGGCGAAGATGCTCTGGCCGCGGCGCATCGCGCGCCGCAGAGCGATATAGGCGAAGCTGCCGATGAGTGCGAAGAGGGCAGTGAAACCGCCGAGCACGAACACCCGACTGTCCCAGAAAACGACGACCAGCAGGGCGATGGCGAGAATCAGGCTAATCATCAGACAGAACGCCACCGCTTGCGAGAGTAGCAGCAGATGAACGGCACGCAGCTTCTCTTCCCGGATTTCATTGCCCAGCAGTTCGAGACGCGTCCGCCCGCTGGCCAGCAGTGTGGCCGCGCTGTTCCGGGTGGCAGCCAGCAGGCCGCCACTGGCTGGCGTCTCGCTCATCGCTCGGACGGCGCGGAGGGGGGATCAGCGGCGACCGATGATCACGCCAAGCAGCAGGCCGACGGCAGCGGCCACGCCGACAGCGCGCCACGGATTTTCATGCACGAAGTCGTCGGTGGCACGTGCGGCTGCCTTGGTGCGGTCGACCAGAGCCGCTTCGGCGTCGGCCAGACGCAGCTTGGCGTCGCGCAGCCGCTCGCCGATGCGCTCGCGCAGATCCCCCATTTTGTCTCCCGCAACGCCAGCCGTGGCGCGCAGGATCTCCTCTGCGTCGGCAACGACAACCCTCATGTCGGAGACGAGCTTTTGTTTGTTGGCGGTAGACAGATCGGAAACTTCGGACATGATGGACCTCACAGTGGAAGGGGACGACGGGAAGAGCGACGATGCAACAGGAGCCCTCTACGAAGCTCCCAGATTATAGAAAGTGGGCTGGAATATCAATGCACGGAAGCTCTGTGGCGGGCCCCCGCTCGTGCAATCGGGCGTGGGCTCAGTCCGCGCCGCCGGTCTGCAGCCGGTACTCGTAATCAATGGTCAGCGGCGCATGGTCGCTGAAGCGCTGCGCCTTATATACCGCCGCGTGTTTCGCGGCACGCGCGATGCCCGGGGTCGCAAGCTGGTAGTCGAGGCGCCAGCCGACGTTCTTCGCCCAGGCCTGACCACGATTGGACCACCAGGTGTACGCCTGGTCGGTGGCTTCGGGATGCAGATCGCGGTATACGTCGCACCAGCCGGCCTCGCTCAGCAATCGGCTCACCCAGGCGCGTTCCTCAGGCAGAAAGCCGGAATTGTTGCGGTTGCCCCGCCAGTTGCGGAGATCGATTTCCCGGTGAGCGATGTTCCAGTCGGCGCAGACGATGACTTCGCGTCCGCTCGCGCGCAGATCGGCGAGACGCGGGTAGATCATGTCCATGAAGCGAAATTTCGCCTTCTGGCGCTGTTCGGAGCTGGAACCGGATGGCTGGTAGAGCGAGACGATCGAGAGGTTGGCGAAATCGGCGCGCAGGTAGCGTCCTTCGCGGTCGAATTCCTCGTCCCCAAGCCGATCGTACACCTGGTCCGGTCGCTGTCGGCACCACAGGCCGACGCCACTATACCCTTTCTGCTCGGCGCAGTGGTAAAAGGCGTTCAGCCCGGCGGGCGCCTTCATCTCGGCGCCGAGATCAGAAGTCTGTGCCCTCAACTCCTGCAGGCAGAAGACATCGGCGTTCTGCGCGGCGGCCCACGGCAGCACCCCCTTTCGCCATGCCGAGCGAATACCGTTGAGGTTCAGCGTAATGATGCGTAACATAGCCCCCGGTGCCGGGAACGGCTCGCATGCCGAATATATATCATGGACTTTCGCCAGGAATTCATCGAATTTGCCGTCGCTCGGGCAGTGCTCCGTTTTGGCGAATTCACGACCAAGGCGGGGCGGCGCTCGCCCTATTTCTTCAACGCCGGGCTGTTCAACGACGGCGCGGCACTGGAGCGGCTGGCCGAATTCTACGCGAAGGCGATCGACGCCAGTGCGGTCGCCATCGACGGTCTGTTCGGACCGGCCTACAAGGGCATCCCGCTGGTCGCCGCAGTTGCCATCGCCATGGCGCGCGCCGGGCGCAGCCTGCCGTTCTCGTTCAATCGCAAGGAGGCGAAGGAACACGGCGAAGGCGGCAACATCGTTGGCGCGCCACTGTCCGGACGCGTGCTGATCATCGATGACGTGATCACCGCCGGCACGTCGATTCGCGAGTCGGTGGACCTGATCCGTGCGGCCGGTGCTTCGCCGTGTGGCGTCGTGATCGCCCTCGATCGCATGGAGCGCGGCAACGGCGAGCTGTCCGCGGTGCAGGAGGTCGAGCGTGATTATGGGATTCCGGTGTTCGCCGTCGCCAATCTCGACGATCTGATGAGCTTTCTTCGCCAGAGCCCGGAATTTGAACAGAAAGCAGCGGCAATCGCTCGCTACCGACACGAGTATGGCGTTGCGCGCAGCGGCTAGTGGCGCACTGTTGCTGCTGGCGCTGAGCAGCGGGCGGGCGGCGAGTGCGGCGACCACCATCTTCTGCTGTCACGACGACTCGGGCAAGCAGGTGTGCGGAGACATCCTGCCGCCGGCGTGCTATGCGCGTGCCTACCGGGAGGTCGGCGATTCCGGTCGCGCAAGGAATGTCGAAGCGCCGCTGACCGCCGAGCAGCGAGCGCAACGAGCGGCCGAAGAGAGGCGGCGCAGCGAGCAGGAGCGTTTGCTCAACGAACAGCGGCGCAAGGATCAGGCGTTGCTGAACACCTACGGCAGCGAAAAGGATATCGAAATCATGCGCAGCCGCGCCGAACGCGACCTTACGGCGGCGATTGCGGCGGCACAGGCACGAATTGCGGAAATACGCCGGCAGCGCAAGCGATTCGAGGACGAGGCGGAGTTTTACAGATACCGGCAGTTGCCGGCCGAAGTGGCCAAGGGCCTGCGCGATGCCGATCACGAGATCAAGGCACAGGAGTCGGTGATCGAGGCCAAACACAAGGATCAGGAGGCGATCCGCCAGAAGTACGATGAGGATCTGCGCCGCTTCGTCGAACTCTCGAAGCGGCCACCGGCACGTCCCTGAAGCGCGGTCGCGATCAGCCGAGTTTCTTGCGCAGCAGTTCGCTGACCCGCTGCGGATTGGCCTTGCCGCGCGTCGCCTTCATTGCCTGACCGACCAGCGCATTGAAGGCCTTTTCCTTGCCGGCCCGGAACTCGGCAACCATTGCCGGGTTGGCGGCAAGCAGTTCGTCGAGGAGTGCTTCCAGCGAACTGCTGTCGCTGATCTGCTGCAGGCCCTGGCGGAAAATGATTTCGTCGGGCGAGCTGCCCTCGCCATTCCACAGCGCATCGAAGATCTTTCTGCCGATATTGGTCGAGATCGTGCCGTCACCGATGCGGGCGATCAGTGCGCCGAGTTGCTCGGCCGCGACTGGTGATTCGCCGATTTCGCGGTCTTCCTTGTTGAGGCGTGCGGCGAGGTCGACCATTACCCAGTTGGCGCAGGTCTTGGCGTTCGCCTTGCCGGCGGCAGCCACCGTGGCCTCGTAGTAGTCGGCGAGTTCGAGCGAAGTGGTGAGAACATTGGCATCGTATGCCGACAGCCCGTAATCGGCGATCAGGCGGTCGCGTTTGGCGAGCGGCAACTCCGGCATTTGTGAGCGGATCTGCTCGACCCATGGGCGATCGATGAGCAATGGCAGCAGATCCGGATCAGGGAAGTAGCGGTAATCGTGTGCGTCTTCCTTCGAACGCATGGCGCGCGTTTCACCGCTGTCGGGATCGAAAAGCACGGTCGCCTGCTCGACGCGGCCACCTTCCTCGATTGTCGCGATCTGCCACTGTACTTCGTATTCGATCGCCTGCTGCAGGAAGCGGAACGAGTTCAGGTTCTTGATTTCCCGGCGGGTACCGAATTGCGCCTGACCGATCGGGCGCACCGAGACGTTGGCATCACAACGGAACGATCCCTCCTGCATGTTGCCGTCACAGATCCCGATCCAGCGCAGCAGTGCGTGCAGGGTGCGCGCGTAGGCGACGGCTTCGGCCGCCGAACGCAGCTCGGGTTCGCTGACGATTTCCAGCAGGGGCGTGCCGGCACGGTTGAGATCGATTCCCGAGCGGCCGTGCAACTGCTGCCCGGCGCCCTCGTGCAGGGACTTTCCGGCGTCCTCTTCGAGATGGGCGCGGGTAAGCGAAATCAGCTTCTCGCGTTCGCCGACGCTTATCGCCAGGCTGCCGCCGACCACCACCGGCAGTTCGTACTGGCTGATCTGATAACCTTTGGGCAGATCCGGGTAGAAGTAATTCTTGCGCGCAAAAATCGATCTTTCCGCGATCTTAGCGCCGACGGCGAGGCCGAAGCGGATCGCGCATTCGACGGCGCCCTTGTTGAGCACCGGCAACACTCCGGGCAAGGCGATGTCGACCGCGTTCGCCTGCAGGTTGGGGGCGGCACCGAAAGCGGTCGAGCTGCCCGAAAAGATTTTCGCCCGGGTTGACAGCTGCGCGTGGGTTTCAATGCCGATTACGACTTCCCATGGTTTCATCACTGCTTACTCACTCTTCAAGAACGGCACTCGCGGGCCGGGCACCAGCGGACGGGCAGCGGGCATACGGATTTCCGTGCCGGACCGCTGCGCGCCTCAGGCAAATCCGTCTGGATGCTGCAGGTGCCAGGGATTCTCCTGCTGGTAGCGGTGGGCCGCGTGCAGCAGCCTGGCCTCGCTGAAGTAGTTTCCGATCAGTTGCAGACCGGCCGGCAGGCCGCTGGCGAAACCGCAGGGAATCGAGATTGCCGGCAGGCCGGCGAGATTGACGGCGATCGTGTAGATGTCGGACAGGTACATCTGGACCGGATCGGCCGCTTTCTCGCCGAGCTTGAAGGCAGTGCTCGGGCTCGTCGGGCCGAGGATCACGTCGCATTGCCGGAAAGCTTCGGCGAAGTCGCGGGCGATCAGGCGGCGGACGCGCTGTGCCTGCAGATAATAGGCGTCGTAATACCCGTGCGAGAGGACATAGGTGCCGATCAGGATGCGCCGTTTGACCTCCGCACCGAAGCCCTGCGCGCGGCTCTTGCAGTACATGTCGGTGAGGTCGCGGTAGTCTGCTGCGCGATGGCCATAGCGTACGCCGTCGAAGCGCGCCAGATTCGAACTGGCCTCCGCTGGTGCGATCACGTAGTAGGCAGCGACCGCGAGCCCCATGCTCGGCAGACGGATGGCGACGGTTTCGGCACCGAGCTTGCGGTATTCCGCGATCGCCGCTTCGACCAGTCGCGTCACCTCGGCACTGCAGCCCTCGCCGAAGAACTCTTCGGGCAGGCCGATGGTCAGCCCCGCCAGCGGCTTGTTGCCGGCCGGCGCAGCGAGCTCGCGGCAGTAGTCTTCGCGCTGGCGGTCGAGGCTGGTCGAGTCGCGATCGTCGAAGCCGGCCATGACGTTCAGGAGAATCGCGCAGTCGGCGGCCGAGCGACCGAGCGGGCCGGCCTGATCGAGCGACGAGGCGAAGGCGATCATGCCGTAGCGCGAGACGACGCCGTAGGTCGGCTTCAGCCCGCTCAGGTTGCACAGTGCCGCCGGCTGGCGGATCGATCCACCGGTATCGGTTCCGGTCGCCGCCGGCGCCAGGCGTGCCGCGACCGCCGCCGCCGAGCCGCCGGACGAGCCGCCGGGAACGCAACTGCCGTCCCATGGGTTGCGCACCGGACCATAAAAGGACGTTTCGTTCGACGAACCCATCGCGAATTCGTCCATGTTGGTCTTGCCGAGCATCACCGCGCCGGCCTCCCCGAACCGGGAAATCACCGCGGCGTCGTAGGGACTGACGAAATTGCTCAGCATCTTCGATCCGCAGGTGGTGAGCCAGTCCTTGGCGCAGAAGATGTCCTTGTGGGCGATCGGGATGCCGGTCAGTGGCCCGCCTTCGCCGCGTGCCAGTCGCTCGTCGGCGGCCCGCGCCTGCGCGAGGCTGGCGGCCGGGTCGACGGTGATGAAGGCATTGAGTCCAGAGTTGTGCCGGACGATGCGGTCGAGATAGAGCTGGGTGAGTTCGACGCTCGAAATCTCCCTGTCGGCGAGCGACCGTGCCATGGCCTGGAGGCTGTGCTCGATCATTCGATGACTTTCGGCACGAGGTAGAGCCCGGCCTCGGTTTCCGGCGCGATGGCCTGGAAAGCGGTCCGCTGGGCGAAGGGTTCGGATTCGGTGACGCGGTCCGCGCGCAGCCTCTGGGCCACGTCCTGCGCGTGCGCCATCGGTTCGATGCCTTTTGTATCAACGGCCTGCATCGCTTCGATGAGGACGAAAATGTCGTTCAGCCGGTCCAGCGTGTGTTGCGCTTCGACCTCGCTGATTTCGATTCGGGCGAGGTGGGCGACGCGGCGGACCTGTTCCAGGGTAAGCGACATGGTTACGAAATCACTAAGGTGTTAAACGAGGGGGCCATATAAGGTATCATAAAAATTTTTCGCGCCGCACTCCCGCTGCGGGCAATCACGGATTTCGCGAGCATGTTCAGTTTTCTGCGCAGTTATTTTTCGAACGACCTGGCGATCGACCTTGGTACAGCCAATACGCTGATCTATGTGCGATCCAAGGGAATCGTTCTTGACGAACCGTCGGTGGTTGCCATCCGCACCGAGGGCGGGCCGAACTCCAAGAAGACGATTCAGGCCGTCGGGAAGTCGGCCAAGGAGATGCTCGGGAAGGCGCCGGGAGCGATCACCGTCATACGACCGATGAAGGATGGCGTGATCGCCGACTTCACCGTGACCGAGCAGATGCTCAAGCAGTTCATCAAGAAGGTGCATGACTCGCGCCTGCTGTCGCCGTCGCCGCGAATCATCATCTGTGTACCGTCGGGTTCGACGCAGGTCGAGCGGCGTGCGATCCGCGAGTCGGCGATCGGTGCCGGCGCCAGTCAGGTGTTTCTGATCGAGGAACCAATGGCGGCGGCGATCGGTGCCGGGTTGCCGGTGTCGGAAGCGACCGGTTCGATGGTCGTCGATATCGGTGGCGGCACCACCGAGGTCGGCGTCATTTCGCTCGGTGGCATGGTCTATGCCGGTTCGGTGCGGGTGGGCGGCGACAAGCTCGACGAAGCGATCATGAACTACATCAGCCGCAACTACGGCATGCTGATCGGCGAGAACACGGCTGAGAACATAAAGAAGAGAATCGGTTCGGCATTTCCCGGCGCCGAGGTGCGCGAGATGGAGGTCTCGGGAATCAACAAGGCCGAAGGGATTCCGCGAAAGTTCACGATTTCTTCGAACGAAATCCTCGAAGCGCTCACCGAGCCGCTGAACAGCGTCGTTTCGGCGGTCAAGTCGGCGCTGGAAAAGACTCCGCCCGAGCTGGGCGCCGATATCGCCGACAAGGGCATGGTGCTGACGGGGGGCGGCGCATTGCTGCGCGACCTTGATCGCCTGCTGATGGAAGAAACCGGCCTGCCGGTGATCGTCGCCGAGGAGCCGCTGACCTGCGTTGCCCGGGGCTGCGGTCTGGCGCTCGAAAAGATGGACAACCTCGGCAGCATTTTCGCTTCCGACTGACGCCCGGCGGCGTGACTGCCGCGTTGCCCGTAGCCAGGCCTGACCGATGGACCACCAGCCGCCACCGTTTTTCAAGCGCGGGCCGGCGCCCTTGGCGCTGCTCTCGTTTTACGTGGCGATATCGCTCGCCCTGCTGCTGATCGACGCGCGCCTGCAGGCGCTCGAGGTGCTGCGTCAGGCGATCTCGGCGTTCACCGAGCCGGTACAACAGCTCGCGCACCTGCCCGCCCAGTTTCTCGACAACGCCGGGAACTATTTCGTCAGCGTCTCGCGCTTGCAGGACGAAAATGCCCAACTGAAACGTGCGCGTCTCGAAAATGTCGCCCAGTTGCTGCGCACCCAGCAACTGGAAGTCGAGAATGAACGCCTGCGCAGGCTGCTCGGCGTCAAGCAGAGGCAGCAGGCAAGTGGGCAGCTGGCCCAGATTCTCTATTCGGTGAGGGATCCGTACTCGCGGCGAATCGTCATCGACAAGGGGCAGCAGGACAAGGTCGTCACCGGTCAGCCGGTGATCGACGACGTGGGAATCGTTGGTCAGGTGACGCGGGTATTTCCCTTTGTCTCCGAAGTCACGCTGATCACCGACAAGGAGCAGGCGGTTCCCGTCCAGATCGTTCGCACCGGCTTGCGCTCGGTGGTCTTCGGACTCGGCAACGGCCAGCTCGAACTGCGCTACCTGCCGGCCAACGCCGACGTCCACGATGGCGACGTGCTCGTTACCTCCGGACTGGACGGAATTTTTTTGCCGGGCTTCCCGGTCGCCAAGGTGGCGCACATCGAGCGCGACACTTCCTATTCGTTTGCCAGAATTTTCTGTGTGCCGCTCGCCGGTGTCGAGAATTTCAGCGAGGTGATGATCCTCGACCCGCGGCCGGCGGTCGCCTTGCCCGAGCAGCTCGCCAAGGTCGCTGCCGCTCGCGACGCCAAGTCTTCGGCCCGATCGGGGCTGACCAAAAAGAAGCGCCTGAAAAAGGACTGAAGCAAGTGCAGACGAGCTATTCCTCATCGCGCATCCTGTTGCCGGTTCGCCCCTGGTTCATCGCTTGCAGCCTGCTGCTGGCGCTTCTCCTGAACTTCCTGCCGACCGCCGCCTGGCCCGCGGTTCCCGACTGGACAGCCTTGCTGATCGTCTTCTGGAGCGTACGCGAGCCTCGCCGCGTCGGCATGGGCCTCGCGTTCCTGTTCGGCGTGGCGATGGACGTGGCCGACGCCAGTCTGCTCGGACAACATGCGCTGGCTTACGTGCTGGTCGCTTATGCCGCTTCCTCGTTGTCACGGCGGATCCTCTGGTTTCCGCTGGCCCAGCAGGCGCTGCAGGTCTTTCCGCTCCTCCTGCTGGTGCAGCTTGTCCAGTTCGGCGTGCGCATGCTGATCGGCGGCGACTTCCCGGGTATCGGCTATTTTCTCGGCCCGGTCTTTTCCGCCCTGCTCTGGCCGCTGCTCACCTTTCTGCTGCTGTTGCCGCAGCATCAACCGGTCGACCGCGATGACAATCGGCCGCTGTGAACGTCCCAGCGAGGCAGTGATGCGCTGCCAGCAACACCGGTTACCGCGGCGGCGCCGTCGAGCGTGTGCCCGATGAAATCCCGGGGGGTTGGTCTTGCTACGTAGGCAATCGCCGCTCAATGCTCAGGATCGCGAACTCGATCGCTTCCGATTTCGCGTCGCGCTCTCCGGTGCGTTGGTATTTGCCGCCTTCGTGCTGCTGCTCGGCCGCTTTTTCCACCTGCAGGTCGTTCAGCACGCCTACTACACCACGCGCGCCGAGGACAACCGCATTTCGCTGGTCCCGATCGTGCCCAACCGCGGGGTCATCGTCGATCGGAACGGGATTGTCCTGGCGCGCAACTACTCGGCATTCACGCTGGAAATCACGCCGTCCAAGGTGGACGATCTCGAAGCGACGATCGAGGGCTTGAGCAAGGTGATCGAAATCCTGCCGAAGGACCGCAAACGCTTCCGCAGGTTGCTGGAAGAGAGCAAGAACTTCGAGAGCCTGCCGATTCGCACGCGCCTCAGCGAAGAGGAGGTGGCGCGCTTTGCCGCCAACCGTTATCTGTTTCCCGGGGTCGAAGTCAAGGCGCGTCTGTTTCGCCAGTATCCGCTCGGGCCGGTCGCCGCCCATGCCATCGGCTACATCAACCGGATCAACAAGCGCGACCTGGAAATGATCGAGGAAGACGATCAGGCGGCAAACTACAAGGGAACCGACCACATCGGCAAGACCGGGCTGGAACAGAGGTACGAATATCAGCTGCACGGGGAAACCGGCTACGAACAGGTGGAAATCGATGCCGGCGGCCGGGCGAGTCGGAGTCTTTCGCGCACGGCGCCGGTGCAGGGCAACAACCTGACGCTGACGCTGGACGTCAAGCTGCAGGAAATGGCGGAAAAGGCTTTCGGCGACCGACGCGGCGCACTGGTGGCGATCGAACCGGCGACCGGAGGAATCCTCGCACTGGTATCGGCTCCTTCTTTCGATCCCAACCTCTTCGTCGACGGCATACGCAGCGACGACTGGGAACTGCTCAACAATTCACCCGACCGGCCGATGCTCAATCGTGCGCTGAACGGCGCCTATCCTCCGGGTTCGACGTTCAAGCCGTTCATGGCACTGGCCGCACTGGAAACCGGCAAGCGCACGGCCGGCCAGACGATTGCCGATCCCGGCGTGTTCAATTTTGGCGGGCACCAGTTCCGTGACGACAAGAAGGGTGGTCACGGCACCGTCGACATGTACAAGTCGATCGTCCAGTCCTGTGACACCTACTATTACATGCTGGCCAACGACATGGGAATCGACAGCATCGCCCGCTTCATGGCGCAGGTGGGGCTCGGTCAGCGCACGGGAATCGATATCGAGGGCGAGTCGGAAGGCGTGCTGCCGTCGCCAGAGTGGAAGCAGCGTCGTTTCAAGCGACCCGAGCAGCAGAAGTGGTTCGCTGGCGAAACGATTTCGGTCGGCATCGGCCAGGGTTACAATGCGTATACGCCGATCCAGCTGGCGCAGGCGATCGCTACCGTCGCCAATAACGGCGTCATGTTCCGCCCGCACCTCGTGAAGTACATCACGGACAGCCGCACCGGCGAGCGGACGATGATCGAGCCCGAGCCGCTGCGCATCCTGCCGTGGAAGAGGCAGAATGTCGAGACTGTCAAGAAGGCGATGATCGGAGTCAATAGCGCGGGTACCGCAGCCCGCGCCTTTGCCGGTGCCCCCTATGTATCGGCTGGCAAGACCGGCACGGCACAGGTCTTCAGTCTGAAGGGGGCAGATTACAAGTCTTCCAGCGTGAAGAAGGAACTGCGCGATCACGCCTTGTACATCGCCTTCGCGCCGGCCGATCAGCCGAAGATAGCACTCGCGGTGCTGGTCGAGAACGGCGGATTCGGCGCCCAGTCGGCGGCGCCGATCGCGCGCATGGTTTTCGATTATTATCTGCTGGGCAAACTGCCCAAGGGTGCGGCCGGGGAAGAAGATGTCGAGGAAGACTAGCTGATGTTCGAGCACTTCTGGCACCGTACCTGGACGCGTCTAAGCAAGCACGTCGATGCGCCGCTGTTGTTGATTACCGGCCTGATCATGATCACCGGGCTGGCGACCGTCTACAGCGCCACGTATGATGCCAACAATCGCTTGTTCGCGCAGAGCCTGAACATGCTCGTCGGGCTTTGCGCGATGTGGGTCGTGGCGCAGTTTCCGCCGCAGAAGCTGATGGGTTTCGGCGTGCCACTCTACATTGTCGGCGTGATCCTGCTGGTTTTCGTCTTTCTTTTCGGGGTCAAGGTCAACGGCGCCCGGCGCTGGTTGTCGCTCGGGTTTACCCGTATCCAGCCGTCGGAAGTTCTGAAGATCGCCGTGCCACTAATGCTCGCATGGTACTTCCACAAGCACGAAGCGATGCTCAAGTTCCGCCATTACGTGGTCGCCTGCCTGCTGCTGCTGGTGCCCTTCGCGCTGATCGCCAAGCAGCCCGACCTGGGGACGGCAATCCTGGTCGGCGCTGGCGGCTTTTACGTCATCTTCTTCGCCGGCTTGCCCTGGCAGGTGATCTTCGGCC
Source organism: Accumulibacter sp. (assembly GCF_023806565.1). Taxonomy (GTDB): domain Bacteria; phylum Pseudomonadota; class Gammaproteobacteria; order Burkholderiales; family Rhodocyclaceae; genus Accumulibacter. Next base: position 23,681 of record NZ_JAMTDV010000056.1, read on the forward strand.
TTGCGGCTGCCGCCGGGGCCGCAGCCCCTTTTGTGTGGACCATGCTGCACGACTACCAGCGCAAACGCATCCTGACCTTGATCGATCCGACCAGTGATCCGCTCGGCGCCGGCTATCACATCATTCAGTCGACCATCGCCATCGGCTCCGGTGGTACTTTTGGCAAAGGCTGGCTGGAGGGCACGCAAACCCACCTCGAATTCATCCCCGAGCGCCATACCGACTTCATCTTCGCCGTATTCTCCGAGGAGCGCGGTCTGCTCGGCAACAGCATTCTCGTGCTCCTCTACTTCCTGCTGGTGGCGCGTGGCCTGATGATCGCGGCCAATGCTTCTACGCTTTTCGCGCGCGTGATGGCGGGTTCCGTCGCGCTGAGTCTGTTCACCTATGTCTTCGTCAACATGGGCATGGTCAGCGGCATTCTGCCTGTGGTCGGCGTGCCGCTGCCGTTCATGAGTTACGGTGGCACTGCGCTGGTGACGCTGTCGATCGGTATCGGCATCCTGATGAGCATCCAGACGCATCGGATGCTGGTCCGCAAATGAGCAACACGGCGGTGGACAGGGGACGACGGGCGCCCGACGCTGCAGCGCTTTGCCTGTGCGTCTTGCCACTCGTCCTTGTCGCCTGTGGCGGGCAAGCGTCCCGGCCGCCCGATACGGCGCGCACGGCCGAGCCGGCAAAAGCCCAGACGAAGGTGGCGAGAAAATCGAACGTGGTGCAGAAACGGGGAGGTGCGTACTACAAGGACGACGGCCCGGGCGACGAGGTGCCGGACAATCTCGACGACATTCCGGACGCACAGCCGCAACTCGAGCCGCTGCATCGCTTCGCGAACCGTCCCTATGTCGTTCTCGGCAAGTCCTATGAACCGGACACCAGCCTGCGTCCAAGGCAGGAGCGCGGCATTGCCAGCTGGTACGGCAAGAAGTTTCACGGACAGAAGACTTCGATTGGCGAACCTTACGACATGTTCGCGATGACCGCCGCCCACCCGACGCTGGCGCTCCCGTCGTATGCCCGCGTGACCAACCTCGGCAACGGCAAGTCCGTAGTCGTTCGTGTCACCGACCGCGGTCCGTTCCATGCCGATCGCGTCATCGACCTATCCTACGCGGCGGCCTACCGCCTCGGCTACGTGGACAACGGCAGCACGCTGGTCGAGGTCGAGTCGATCGTGCCGGCCGGAGCGACGACGATGACCTACGCGCAGGTGATGCCGGCACCACGCCCGCTGCGCACTGCGGCCGCTCCGGCCGAACCGGACGAGATCGAACTGCTGGCGTCCAGACTGGGGCTCGACAAGGTGGTGGCGCCGTCCACCCTGCCCGAGGTAACACCGGCTCCGGCGTCTGCTGTGGCGGCGTCGTCCGCTTCGCTACGAGGAGTCTTCCTGCAACTCGGGGCCTTCGCCAGCGCCGAGAATGCCGAAAGTCTGCGCTCGCACCTGCTGCGAGAGCTCGACTGGCTCAACGAGGGAATCCAGATCAACGCGGGCGGCGGCATGCACCGCGTTCATCTCGGACCGTATCCCAATCGCACCGACGCCGAGAAGGTTGCCGAAAGAATTCGCTTGGCCCTGGGTTACAAGCCGACCGTAATCGCCCAGAAGAGCAATTAGAGCCGGCGACCGTGGGCGCAGCCGATCGACCGGCTCAGGTCGGTCGAGTCTGTCCGGTTTCCTCACTCGCGGCAGCCGGCGATCCGGGCGGAGGATAGGCGAGTGAGCCGCGAAAGCGTTCTGCTTCCTCCGGCGAAAAATCCGGGAAGGGCAGTCTGCCCCGAGCCCGCCATTCCTGCACCACGGCTTCCGCCGCTCTCGCCTGCGCTTCGTCGGGAAGCCGATCGCGACCGAGGTACAGGGTTTGCGAGGGGAAGGCGAACGCCACGCCGCTGTCTTCGACGATGTCGATGATGCGCAGCAGGAGATCCTCCTGAATCGCGAGAAACTCGGCCGACTTCGTGGTCGTGATGTAGGCGAAGATTTCGATGTCGAGCGAACTCGCGGCGAAGCCGACGAAACGCACGCGTGCCGGGTCGGGGTGCACCTGCGGGTGGCGCAGCAGCAGTTCCCGCAAGCGGACGAGGAGATAGCGCATCTGCTCAGCGCTTGTCTCGCAGCGTACGCCGAGGACGGTCTTGAACAACATGCGGTCGCGCCGGCTGTAGTTGACGATCGGCAGCCGCGCCATGACAGCGTTCGGGATGGTGGTGATGGTCCGGTCGATGCCGCGGATTCTCGATGAGCGGATGCCGATTGCCTCCACCGTTCCCTGCGCGTCGCCATACTTGCAGAACTCCCCGACGCGTACCGGCTTGTCGGCGAACAGGCTCATGCCGCCGATCAGGTTCTCGACGCTGGCACGCGCCGCCAGGGCAATCGTCAGGCCGCCGACGCCGAGACCGGCGACGATGCCGTAGACCGGAACGCCGAGCCGGTCGGCACCCACGGCAAGCAGTGCCAGAGCGCCAATTAAGCCGACGAGGCCGGTGCCGACGCGAATCACATGCGCGTGGCTCGCTTCATTGGCAATTCTCGGGGACGCGATGATGGCCTCGGCGACGACCGGCGCCAGCCGCCACGACAGCCAGGCGCCAACGACGAACATCATGGCCGTAGCGCCGAGCTCGATGGCGGTGCCCACGCTGCCGGTGAAATTCAGCTGCACGAGCGCAAGGTAGGCGACCAGGGGTGTCGCCGCGAACAGCGATACCGGCACGGCGAGATGCGCCAGCGCACGGACGAGCGGGCTGTGGTGGTCCCACGACCGCGAGAAACGGTAGGCGACCAGCAGCAGGACGACGAGGAGAGGAAGGAGGAGTGCCATGCCGACCCATTTCCAGACCGCCTGCGAGGCGAGCGGTGCGCGCAGTGTCTGCGGCAGCGATTGAATCCAGGAGTACGGCACCATCCAGCCGCCACCGACAGCGACGATTTCGTGGATATTCCTTACGGGAACTTCTCGGACATAGGGAAGCTTGCGAACTCGTTCGTAGAACTCTTCGGCCCGAGCGACGGTTTCCGGGCTGAAAAGGAACTGGCCTGGTCGGGGACCCCCCTGCACCCTGATCAGAACGATTTCCGTATGGGGGACGACCCAGCGTACGGCTTCGTCGTGACCGGGCGGCCCGAGTTCGCCCGCGTCGGGAATCGCCTCGAAAGGGGGCAGCGGAATCCGGCTCAAGGTCTCGTAGAGAGCGATCGCCGCCGCCCGACTGGCCTTCTCGCGTCCTCCGGCCGGCATCTCACTGAGGTCGAGTCCGTGCAAAGGGATTTCCGAGAGTCGTAGCGCCTCCCTGAAGCCCGCATGGGACGGCGACGGCAAGTAATCGTGGACGAGGAATTCGCCCAGCGCATCGGCCGCATCGAGGAAGCTGCGCAGGGCCGCACGCGGGCTCGAGCGATCGACCGGCTGTAGCGGATACGCCGGATCGGACGCAAAGGCCGCTTCGACCAGCAGCAAGGTCGCCAGAATGATCGTTGCCAGCCAGCGGATCATCGTGCCGATCGCTGTGAACGGATGATCGCGTCGGTGACGTTCGTCGTCAATTCGTGTTGCCTGGCCAACCGGCTTCTGCAGGATTTGCGGACGTGCCGGGAAAGGGAAAAGATGCAAATCGCTCATCGTTCTTGCCACACTCCTATAACCGATCATTCCGCGCGGAAGCCACGGAAGCGACTCCGGAAGCCTCCCGCACCGATCCGGGAGAATCGACGGGCGTCAGGGAAACGGGTAGGCCTTTTCCTGTTGCGGGCATCTCGAATCGTCATGCCCGTCAAGGCGCCGATTCTCTCATATGCGGCTTGAACTGCGAGGGCCCGGCGTGTCGGGAGGTCCTGCGTGACGGACGAGAAGAGCGATCGTATGGCGAAGGCAAAGGACGCGATCCCTCGCATCGCAAGGTGTGCGATGCCTGGGTGTTGCGGTCCGGATTGGCCGGCGGCGAGTTGCCGCCCGAGTCACCTGGGCTGCGGGACGATCCGCAGGTACGGCTTGGGCGCCTTCCAGCCGTCGGGAAAGCGTTCCCTGGCCTCGTCGTCCTTGACCGCCGGAACGATGATGACGTCCTCGCCGGCCTTCCAGTTGACCGGCGTCGCCACCTTGTGACGGGCCGTGAGCTGTACCGAGTCGAGAACCCGCAGCACCTCGTCGAAATTGCGACCGGTGCTCATCGGATAGGTGATCATCAGTTTGATCTTCTTGTCGGGGCCGATAACGAACACCGAACGCACGGTCGCGTTGTCGGCAGCCGTGCGGCCCTCGGCGCTGCCGCCGGCATTCGGGTGCAGCATGTCATAGAGCTTGGCAACTCGCAGGTCGGTGTCGCCAATCAGGGGGTAGTTGACCTTGGCCCCCTGCGTCTCCTCGATGTCGTGCAGCCAGCGGTCATGGTCAGCTACCGAGTCTACGGAAAGACCGATCACCTTGCAGTTGCGCCTGTCGAATTCGGGCTTCAGTTTGGCCATGTAGCCGAGTTCGGTGGTGCACACCGGAGTGAAGTCCTTGGGATGGGAAAAAAGGATCGCCCAGCTGTCGCCGATCCACTCGTGAAAGCGGATGGTGCCTGCTGTACTCTGGGCGGTGAAGTCGGGGGCGTCGTCGCCAATGTGGAGTGCCATGTAGTGCTCCTCTTCACGAAAGGGGTGTGCCGCTGGCCAAGTGAAGCGAAAGGGAAGCGGTCGTCTGGCTGAGCAGGCGCTCGGCCCGTGCGCAGGAAGCGTGGCATGAGCCGCGTTCTTCACCGGAAAAGCCTGGCTGCCCACCACTTCCACGGCCATTGGACCGTTCGCGTGAGCACCAGTTCGCCGCGCGGCAGGCACAGACAGCACGCCTAGCAGCCTGTCGGACTGAAGGCTTGGGAAGCCGCCAACTTTCATGATGCGGAA
>NZ_JAMTDV010000057.1 GCF_023806565.1 Accumulibacter sp.
GCCGGCGATGGTCTTTCTTCAGATCGAGCGACAGGCGAAGGCCGAAAAGGGGAACAAAGCCGATGAGGCAGATGGCTTCCACTGGGATTCCTCCAGACATTTCGCGGGTATCGACGAAAGTAATTTTGGGCAATCGGTGATCAAAGCCGGTGAAAAAAGACGTTGCCCCCCATGACGAGAAGAGAAAAATCCCGTGGGGACACCTCAGAGCCAGCACCCCAGAGTCAGATCCCACTACTTGAGATGGCCGGACCCTTGGCCTCGGGCAAGATGCCGGATCCGACGACCGGCTATGGGGCGACGAGCGTCGGCGGTTTTCCGGGCCGCCGCTCGAACCTCTTGCGTAGCAGGAAGCGCGCGGGATCGACGGCGCCGACCAGATCGTCGGGCAGTGGCAGCGGTGCGCCGGTGATCAGGCAGGCGAGCAGTTCGCCGGCGAGGGCCGACCAGACGATGCCGCGCGCGCCGAAGCCGTTGATGAGATACAGCCCGGGCAGGCGCGGCAGTTCGGCGAGCGGACGGCGAGGGCGGTCGGGGGCGATGGCGGCGGCGTCGGCGAGCGCGCCGATCATCGGCAGGCGATCGGGCGACAGCGGCCGGAAACCGACACGGCCGCCGAGGCTGGCGGGATCGATCTGCCTGCCGTAGCCAGGCAGGATCGCGTCGAGTTTGGCCAGGTTCTCGGCGTGGTCGGCGGCGCGGAGCGCGCTTTCATCGTCATCGACGGCGAAAGTCGCACCGGCGCAGCGTACGCCGTCGATCGCCGGGGTCACGTAGCCGAGCCGGCAGACGACGATCTCCGGCGCTGAGCCCTGGATCGCCGGGAGATGCGAGACCTGCCCGCGCGCGGCGCGCAAGGGCAGATGCGAGGCGGGAGCGAAGCGCCGGGCAGCGCTGGCGTTGGCCAGGATCAGCAGCGGCGCCGCTGCCAGCACTTGCCCGGAACGGTTGCAGGCGTGCCAGATCTCGCCTCGACGCTCGATGTGCGCCACCTGACAGCCGTAGTGCGGGCGGACCACTGCCGCGCAGCGTGCCAGGTTGGCGCGGCAGAGCGAGGCGGGGTCGACCCAGCCGCCACGCGGAAACCACCAGCCGCCGATGGCGACCGGCCAGCCGGCCAGGCGAGCGGCCTCGTCGCGATCGACAAAGCGCAGTTCGTCCGCCGCCGGCTGCTGCCGTTCGATCACTCGCCGTTGCGTTTCCGCGTGCCGCTCGTCGCGCGCCAGGTGGAGGACGCCGGTCTGGCCCCAGCGCAGGGGCAGGCCGGCGGCGCTGAGTTGTGCGCAGTGCTGGCGGGCGTAAGCGAAAGCGGCACGCGTCAGGCGCGCCAGCCGGTTGTCGTCGACCGAGGGCAGCGGCCGCAGGACGCCGGCACGATTGCCGGAGGCCCCCTGGCCGGGTGCGCGAGCAGCGTCGATCAGGTCGATCGTCCAGCCGCGTGCTGCCAGGCGCTCGGCCGCGCTGCAGCCGGCCAGGCCGGCGCCGATGACGATCGCGTGGCGCGGCATGTGCCGGGCTATCGCTTGTCTGCCGCGCCCGGCCTACTCCGGCCGCATCTGCGGAAAGAGGATGACGTCGCGGATGTTTGCCGCGTCGGTGAGCAGCATCACCAGCCGGTCGATGCCGATGCCGCAGCCGCCGGTTGGCGGCAGGCCGTATTCGAGCGCGCGGATGTAGTCGGCGTCGTAGTACATCGCTTCCTCGTCGCCGGCTTCCTTCGCCTTGGCCTGTTCGAGAAAGCGCGCCGCCTGGTCTTCGGGGTCGTTCAACTCGGAGAAGCCGTTGGCGATTTCGCGGCCGGCGACGAACAGCTCGAAGCGCTCGGCCACTTCCGGGTTGCGGTCGCTGCGGCGCGCCAGCGGGCTGACCTCGGCCGGGTAGTCGATGATGAAGGTCGGATCCCATAGATCCGCCTCGGTCGTTTCCTCGAACAGCAGCAGTTGCAATGCGCCCAGTCCGGCGTCGCTTCCCGGCTCGACCTGCAGTGCCCGCAGTTTGCCGCGCAACCAGTCGGCGTCATTGAGTTGCGCGATGCTGAAGCCGGGGTGGGAGCGGTGGATCGCTTCGACGATCGTCAGCCGCGCAAAGGGCCTGGCGAAATCGAGCGTGCGTCCCTGGTAGCTGAACACCTCGCTGGCCAGCGCCGTGCGCGCGCTGTGGCGCAGCAGCCCTTCGGTGAAGTCCATCAACTGGCGATATTCCGAGTACGCCTCGTAGAATTCCATCATCGTGAATTCGGGGTTGTGGCGCGGGCTGAGGCCCTCGTTGCGGAAGTTGCGGTTGATCTCGAACACCTTTTCCAGACCGCCGACGACCAGGCGCTTGAGGTAGAGCTCGGGCGCGATGCGCAGGAAGAGCGGCATGTCGAGCGCGTTGTGGTGGGTCTTGAACGGTCGCGCGGTGGCGCCGCCGGGGATCGGGTGCATCATCGGCGTTTCGACTTCGAGGAAGCCGTGCCGTACCATGTAGTCGCGGATCGATTGCACGATGCGGCTGCGCACGACGAAAGTGAAGCGCGACTGCTCGTTGGTGATCAGGTCGACATAGCGCATGCGGTATTTCTGTTCCTGGTCGGTCAGACCATGGAATTTTTCCGGCAGGGGTCGCAGCGACTTGGCGAGCAGGCGGATTTCCGAGCACTGCACGGTCAGTTCGCCACTGCGCGTGCGGAACAGCACGCCGACCGTGCCGACGATGTCGCCGATGTCCCAGCGTTTGAACGCCGTGTAGGTTTCCTCACCGACGTGGTCGCGGCTGACGTAGGCCTGGATGCGGCCCGAGAGGTCCTGCAGGGTGAGAAACGACGCCTTGCCCATTACCCGCTTGAGCAGGATGCGGCCGGCGACCCGCACCTCGACCGGCGACGCGGCGAGTTCCTCGGCGGTCTTGCCCTCGTAGACTTCGCTGATCTTGCCGGCGGTGTTTTCGCGCGCGAAGTCGTTCGGATAGGCACGACCCGCCTGCCGCCATTCGGCAAGTTTCGCGCGCCGTTCGGCGATGATGTGGTTCTCGTCCGGCTGCGAAGAGCCGTCCTGATGCTCGGTCTGGGACATGATCTGGCGCAGTCTCGCGATCGGTGGCGTGGCGGGGGCGGGTGCCTCAGACACCCTGTTTCAGGCTGGCTTCGATGAACTGGTCGAGGTCGCCATCGAGCACGCTCTGCGTGTTGCCGACTTCGACGTTGGTGCGCAGGTCCTTGATGCGCGACTGGTCGAGCACGTACGAGCGGATCTGATGGCCCCAGCCGATGTCGGACTTGGCGTCCTCGAGCTTCTGTTGCTCGGCCTGGCGCTTGCGCATTTCGGCTTCGTAGATGCGCGACTTCAGCATCGCCATCGCCTCGGCACGGTTGCGGTGCTGCGAACGGTCGTTCTGGCACTGCACGACGATGTTGGTCGGCAGATGCGTGATGCGCACCGCCGAATCGGTCTTGTTGATGTGCTGGCCACCGGCGCCCGAAGCGCGGTAGGTGTCGATGCGCAGGTCGGCCGGATTGATCTCGACCTCGAACGAATCGTCGATCTCCGGGTAGGCGGTCACCGAGCAGAAGCTGGTGTGACGACGGGCGTTCGAGTCGAACGGCGACTTGCGCACCAGGCGATGGACGCCGGTTTCCGATCGTAGCATGCCATAGGCGTACTCGCCGGAAAGCTTGATGCTCGCCGTCTTGATGCCGGCGACTTCGCCTTCCGATTCCTCGAGCACTTCGACGGCGTAGCCCTTGCGTTCCGCGTAGCGAATGTACATGCGCAGCAGCATCGCCGCCCAGTCCTGCGCTTCGGTACCGCCGGCGCCTGCCTGGATGTCGACGAAGCAGTTGAGCGGGTCCGCCGGATTGTTGAACATGCGCCGGAATTCGAGGCCGGCCACCTGTTTCTCGACCGCATCGACATCGGCGACGACCGCGTTCAGCGTCTCGTCGTCGTCTTCCTCGCGCGCCATCTCGAACAGGTCGCTGGCGTCACGCAGGCCGTCGCCGACGCGGTTCAGGGTCAGCACGACGTTTTCGAGCGCACGCCTTTCGCGGCCGAGCTCCTGCGCGCGCTCGGCGTTGTCCCAGACTTTCGGATCCTCGAGTTCGCGGGCGACGGCCTTTAACTGATCGGCTTTCTGATCGTAGTCAAAGATACCTCCGCAGTTCGGTGGCGCGCTGACCGAGGTCGGCGAGCCGGTTTTCGATGAGGTTGAGTTGTTCTGCTTCCATGGTGGCTTCGATCGCTTGCTCAAATGATCGTGCATTATACCTGCGCGGCGAGTTCGGCGCCGGCCTTA
>NZ_JAMTDV010000058.1 GCF_023806565.1 Accumulibacter sp.
CTTTCATCCCGAATTGTGAACTTTGGTGCTTCTCCCAACCTCGAGTCCGACCGGTTGCCAGGGCATACCTCCACTGCGGCGAATGCACTATTTCCCCCGCAAGGAGTGCCGCAAGAGTTACCTTTGCGGAGAATGAAATGGGTACGGTCCTGACTTTTTTCGCGTGATGTCATTCAGGACAACTCCTCACCAAAGGGCTACCTGGTCGACGCCTTCGGCACGACGATCCGGCGAGACTCTGGTCAGCCCGTCGAGCGGGCGCGGGTAGTTGCCGGCGAATGATCGGGGATGTACCACCGCTTCCCCATCCGGGTCAGGTTCAGCAACGGGGTACCGGCCGCAACATCAAGGTCATCGCGTGAACTGGTGATTTCTGCAAGCCATAGTGTTCGCGGAATCGCTTCGCGTCTTCGGCAAGTCTTGCCCTTGTCGTGAGCTTCGACAGACTGGGATTTTCATGCATGTTGGCCATTGTTGGGTCTGCATCGGGAAGTGTCGTGCTAGTTCCCGCTGCCCGCACGAATCCCCAGAAAATCGTCCAGGGCGGCATTGAATGCTGTTGCTTGATCCCAAAACAGGGCGTGGCCTGCTTTGTTGAAGACTACTGCGTGCGCGTTGGGGCATTGATCGGTCAGCAGTCGCGCCTGTTCGCGCCATTTCGGCGTTACCAGGTAAAGAATGGGTAGCTTGCTGGCATGAACCGCGGTACGCCAGAAAGCCCTCGGCCGTGAATAGGAAAGCAGTCTGATACTGTCCTCCACCGGCAGTTGCAGAGTGCTGGTGACGACGTCATCGAGAATGCCGGAGTCTACGGGAGTCCGAAATATCGCGGCGGCGAATCGACGCATGGTCGCTTCGCGCTGCTCGCGCAGTTCTCTAAAGAAAGGGTTCGGTCCGGTGCTTGCCGGACCGTCCGGCCCTTCGCCGATGGAGTTGTCCACGAGCACCAGTCCGGCCAGCCGCTGCTCGCCGTGTTCCGCCACATAGGCCAGCGTTTCCAGAACGGCCAGCGACCAGGCGACAAGTACCACCCGGCGATCAGGGAAGCGTTCCAGCAGTTCCTTGATGTCGGCGACGCGTCTTTCCAGGGTGTAGCCGCTGGGGTGGGCCGGCGACTGGCCTTGCCCGCGCGGATCAAAGGCGACCAGCGGGTAACGGCCGGCAAAATGCGTCAATTGCCGTTGCCATATCGTCGCGGGCATGGTCCAGCCCGGAATGAACACCAGCAGCGGCTTTGCCGGGTCATCGAGCCTGCGCTCAAGGTAGCAGAGCCGGGCGTTGTCGCTGGTCTCGAAGCAGACTCGTTCCATCGCTGCGGCGGCGCTTGACATCACTCCCAAGCCGAAAGCGAGGCTCGCAGTGATCGCCCGCCAGTCGCGTTGTCGATTCGCCAAGACCGCTTACTTGCGCACCGCCACTTGAATCGCCGCTCCTGCCTCTTTGCGGTAGCCCAGCGGGAAGCCCAGTGGCCGCACCTCTTTGGCGCGTTCGGCGTAGGCCTTGATCAACGATGGATTGGTGGCTTCCTTGAACAGACGGTGGGCGCCGACGTATTCGCCATGCAGGGCGACATGGAAGCGTGCCGCCAGGGTGTCGTACTCAAGCCCGGTTTCGTCCTGAACCACCAGCGGCGCGCCGTTCAGAATTGCGTCGCGAATGATGGAAAAAGCGGGCATCTGCGGCAGGTGCGACGCCGCCTTCAGGAGCACAGGGCCACGTGCCACGCTCTCGATGAAGGCACGGGCATCCGCGCGCTTTTGCAGTCCGCGATCGGAAAGATCCTGCTTGACGTAATCGATGATGATGTCTCGTTCGGCCTTGCGCAGGTCGAGACGCACCGAATCCCAGCGAGCGCCGCTGCGCGCCTCGAGCGCCCGCAGCGTCAGGTCGGCGTCGAGGCAGATCGGGCGGATTGTGCGGATTTCGTAGCCCAGACGCGCGGCGTAGGCCATCAGGATCATGGTTGGCGTGAGTTGCAGCTTGCGTTCGCCACCGCCACGCTGGTTCAGCTCGGTAGTGACGAAAAACCCGCGCTCGCCGAAGCTGATCCATGCCTTGCCGAGGTCTTCCAGCACGCGCGTCAACTGCGGATCCTTGAGGGCAAATGGGTCGAAATACCCGTTGGCATACTGGTCCGAGACCATGACGTAGTGCACAGATCCCGGGAACACAGCCAGCATGCTCGGCAGATCAGGCCCGGAGAAGGGGTAAAACACGGTTTGCGCGCTGCCCGGGCGCACCTGGCGCGCCGCCCACGCAGCCAGTGGCGTGCCGTAGTCGCGGGCGTAGGCCTTCCATCCGGCATTCGCAGCATCGAGGTACGGGACGATGGCAGGCGACGCAAGATCAGCGGGTGGGGCGAGGCCCGCCAGCCGCCGCGCCACCTGGTTGACTTCAATCGTCGCTGCGGGATCTGGTGCAACCACGGGAGAACTGGCCGCGCGCTGTGTCGCCGGGCAGGTTTGCAAAGCATGGACCGAAAAGCTCGCGCTGCCCAGTGCGCAGCAGAAGGCAAGGGTAAATTGATTGAATCTCATGGAAACGTAAGAAGCTGGAACCGGATGGAAACTAGCGCACGCGCACCAGGCCGCGAGATTCGAGGACGATCAGGCTGGCGGAAGTGACGAAAAGACCAAAGACAAAGGCGACGGCTTCCTGATTGCCCACGAGCGAGATGAGAATGACCACGGAAGAAAAGCCGATGAACACCGGCGCGACAAAGTAACGGATGAGAGGGTGGTACTCGGCCTCGGTACGGCGCCGGCGGTAGATGCCCAACACCATCAACACCGGCGCAATGCCGAGGAAAACGCCCATCAGGCCCATCACCTGAACGAAAGATCCGGTTACCACAAGCAGGATGGACGCCGACGCCTGAATCCAGAGCAAACCCGAAGGGACGGGCGAAGCAGTAGCTCCTTCGCGCCGACGTGCGACGAGAATGCTGTGCAGCACCCTGGGGCCGGCGAAAGACGACACGCCGATGGACGACAGCAATACGACGGCGATCAGGAGCGCAAAAACCCGCGAGGCTTCGGCGCCAAAAAGCACTTCCACGAGCCGGGCTACAATGGCTTGGACGCCCGAAATCTCGCCGCTGGGGAGATTGCCCAGAATCGCAACATTCAAGGACAGGTACAGCACGATGACAATGCCGGTCCCCGCCAGCATCGCCAGCGGCACGGTGCGTTCGGGCTGGCGGAATTCGCTGGCGGAATAGATGGCCGCGTTCCAGCCGCTGTAGGTAAACACCGAGAACAGCAGGCACAGCGTCCAGCCATCCAGGGTCGCCCCCTGCCAGTTCGCGGTCGTAAGTGGACCCGCCTGCCAGTCGATGTGCATGAGACCACAGGTGGCGACGCCAAGAAGCAGGAGAAACTTGAGGATCGCCAGCAACGTCTGGATTCGCATGTTGTGCGCCTTGATCTGGGCGTGGACCAGAGTCATCAGGACGATGGCACCGATGGCGAGGAGCTTGCCGACTCCAAAACCCGCGACCGTCGATTCCGTCGTGCCGGTTCCGGTCATGAAATACGCTGCCAGCGCCATGCTGGCCGCCGCGTTTGACGCGGCAAAACCCACCAGAAAGGACAATATCGCCGTCAGATAACCCCACGACGGATAGTAGAAGGCCCCGATAATCGTTGCCTCACCGCCCGACACCGGGTTGCGGCGGATGATTGCGCCATAACAAATCACCCCGGAAATCGCCAGCACCGCACCCATGACCCAGACGGCCAGGATTTCGTAGGGCCCCCCCAGGCGCGCTGCCATCAAACCCGTGGTGGTGAGGATGCCAGTGCCGAGCATGCTGGCAATGACAATGAAAACGGCGTGTGTCAGTCCCATGAATCGCGCACTCCTTGCTTGGAGACAACAGTGTACATGGCACCGCCGGCGTTGTGCGTCATGCGAGTGGGGTTTTGCGGCGATTTTTCTTGACTGTGGGAAAATGCTGCACACTTTTCCCTCTGCGCTCCTTGCCAATGAAAGCCGCCAACCCCGCCGAGTCGAAGTCCAGGGAAAGGCGCTGGTGCAGTATGTTGTCATTACACCCGGCGTAGCCCGATTTCGCCGTCGGAAGACATCGAGCATGACGATGCGCGTGCAGCCGGACACGGACGAGATGGGCGTGAAGCAGCGGTACCGGTTCAATGTAACCGTTAACTCCCCGGCGTTCTTGTCGCCTACCTGCGGATGCGGTAGAGGTC
>NZ_JAMTDV010000059.1 GCF_023806565.1 Accumulibacter sp.
CTCGCCGACAGAGAGTGGCCAGCATCGGGCGTGTTATCTTCCGGGGAAAGTTCACTGGCCCATGGCCCTGCCCTGACATGTCCAAGAAGAACCTCTCCGAGCGCGACATCTGCAGCCAGTGCATCAACCCGGCGCTGCGGAGCGCCGGCTGGGATTTCGCCTCGCAGGTGCGCGAAGAGGTCACTTTCACGGCGGGACGCGTCATCGTGCGCGGCAAGCTGCACAGCCGGGGCAGCCGCAAACGCGCCGACTACCTGCTCTACTTCAAGCCCAACCTGCCGATCGCGGTCATCGAAGCCAAGGACAACCAGCACGGTCTCGGCGACGGCATGCAACAGGGCCTGAGTTACGCGGAAACGCTCGACTTGCCGTTCGCGTTCAGCAGCAACGGCGACGGTTTCCTGTTTCACGACCGTACCGGCCAGGCCGACCAGGTCGAAACGGCGCTGGCTCTCGACCGGTTTCCCTCGCCGCAGGATCTCTGGCAGCGCTACTGCGCATGGAAGGGACTCGCCACGGCGGAGAGTCGCGAAGCCGTCGAGACCCCGTATTACGACGACGGCAGCGGCAAGCTGCCGCGCTATTACCAGGTCAACGCCATCAATCGCAGCATCGAGGCGATTGCCCGCGGCCAGCAGCGCATCCTGCTGGTCATGGCCACCGGCACCGGCAAGACCTATACGGCCTTCCAGATCATCTGGCGGCTATGGAAGTCGAAAGCCAGAAAGCGCATTCTCTTCTTGGCCGACCGCAACATCCTCGTCGATCAGACGCGCACCAACGACTTCAAGCCCTTCGGTCCGGCAATGACCAAGATCGAGAAGCGGCAGGCCAACAAGGCGTTCGAGATTTACCTGTCGCTGTATCAGGCCGTAAGCGGCAGCGAGGACGAAAAGAACATCTACAGGCAGTTCTCCCCGGACTTCTTCGACCTCGTCGTGATCGACGAATGCCACCGGGGCAGCGCCGCCGAGGATTCGGCCTGGCGGGAAATTCTCGATTACTTCGCCAGCGCGACGCACATCGGTCTGACGGCAACTCCCAAGGAAACCAGGGAGGTTTCCAACGTCCATTACTTCGGTGAGCCGGTCTATACGTATTCGCTCAGGCAGGGCATCGACGACGGTTTCCTCGCGCCGTACAAGGTCATCCGCATCGACATCGACAAGGACCTGCAAGGCTGGCGTCCCGCCCAGGGCCAGACCGACCGGAACGGCAGGCTGATCGAAGACCGCATCTACAATCAGAAGGACTTCGACCGCACGCTGGTGCTGGAGAAGCGCACCGAACTGGTGGCAAGGAAGATCACCGAATTTCTCGGCGCCACCGACCCCTACGCCAAGACCATCGTCTTCTGCGAAGACATCGATCACGCCGAGCGCATGCGGCAGGCACTGGTCAATCTCAACCCGGCCCGGGTCAAGGAAAACCGCAAGTACATCATGCGCATCACCGGCGACGAGGCGGAGGGCAAGGCCGAGATCGACAACTTCATCAACCCGGAAAGCCGCTACCCGGTCATCGCCACCACCAGCAAGCTGATGACCACCGGCGTAGACGCACAGACCTGCAAGCTGATCGTGCTCGACCAGCGCATCCAGTCGATGACCGAATTCAAGCAGATCATCGGGCGGGGCACCCGCATCAACGAGGACTACGACAAGTTCTGGTTCTCGATCATCGATTTCAAGAAGGCAACCGAACTCTTCGCCGATCCCGACTTCGACGGGCCGCCGGAACAGGTCTACGAAGCACAGGGCGATCAGCCGCCGGTGCCGCCCGACGAAGAAGCCCCGCCGGACGGACCGGATCAAGAAGGGTCCTCCGCTCAACCGGAGCCGCCGCTGCCGCCGGAGGCCGAAGGAGCAAGGCGTATCAAGTACGTCGTCGGCGGTGAGGTCACCGTCTATGTCGTCGCCGAGCGAGTTCAGTACTACGGCCCCGATGGCAAGCTGATCACCGAATCGCTGAGGGACTACACCCGCCGCGCCGTGCGCAAGGAATACGCTTCGCTCGACGACTTCCTGCGTCGCTGGTCCAGCGCCGACCGCAAGAAAGCGGTAATCGAAGAACTGGAAGCACAGGGCGTCCCCCTCGAAGCCCTGGCCGAGGAAGTCGCCAGGAAACAGGGCCGCGAATGCAAATTGTTCGACCCCTTCGACCTCGTTTGCCACGTCGCCTTCGATCGCCCCCCGCTGACGCGCAGGGAACGCGCCGAACAGGTCAGGAAGCGGGATGTCTTCACCAGGTACGGCGAAAAGGCACGGGCGGTGCTGGAGGCGCTGGTCGAGAAATATGCCGATGCCGGCATCGAGAGTATCGAGGACATCAAGATCCTGACGCTAGACCCCTTCACCCACTTGGGCACGGTGCAGGAACTCCTCCACTCCTTTGGCGGCAAACCCGCCTACGTTGGCGCCATTCGGGACCTGGAAGCCCAGTTGTATGGCTGATCGCGAATATCGTCCCGCGCCGAACATGACGGAGCAGGAACTTGTCGCACTCGCCGCGCGGCTCGCGGCGGTCGCCACCGGCAACCCGCAAGCCATGCTCCCTGTCCGCAGTCTGCACACCGAGTTTGCCGATTGCCTCCCCATCATCAGCCAATAAGTTCAAAGACCAGTATTCATGTCCATCAGCACCACGATCAAGTCCATCCAGGACATCATGCGCAAGGACGTCGGGGTCGACGGCGACGCGCAGCGCATCGGCCAGCTCGTCTGGATGTTCTTCCTCAAGATTTACGACGACAAGGAAACCGAGTACGAACTGCTCGACGAGGACTACCGCTCGCCGATTCCGGAACCCCTGCGCTGGCGCAACTGGGCGGCCGACGCCGAGGGCATGACCGGCGAAGAACTGCTCGACTTCGTCAACAACCGGCTATTCCCGACACTCAAGAACCTGCAACCCAGGGGCGGCGACAGGCGCGGCTTCGTGATCCGCGGCGTTTTCGAGGACGCCTACAACTACATGAAATCCGGCCACCTGATGCGGCAGGTGATAAACCGGATCGTCGACGGCATCGACTTCAACCGGGCGCAGGATCGCCACCTCTTCGGCGATCTGTACGAACAAATCCTGCGCGACCTGCAGAGCGCCGGCAACGCCGGCGAGTACTACACGCCGCGCCCGGTCACCGGCTTCATGGTCGACCGGATCGCACCGCGGCTCGGCGAGAAGATCCTGGACCCGGCCTGCGGCACCGGCGGATTCCTCACCAGCGCCATCGAATATGTGCGCAATCGGCATGTGCGGACCGTCGAGCACGAGCAACTGCTCCAGCAATCCCTCTTCGGCGTCGAGAAGAAGCCGCTGCCGCACCTGCTCTGCACCACCAACATGATCCTGCACGGCATCGACGTGCCGACCAACGTGCGCCACGACAACACCCTCTCGCGCCCGCTGCGCGACTACGGCCCGCGCGACCGCGTCGACGTGATCGTCACCAACCCGCCCTTCGGCGGCATGGAAGAAGACGGCATCGAGAACAACTTCCCGGCCACCTTCCGCACCCGCGAAACCGCCGACCTCTTCCTCGTCCTCATCATGCATCTCCTGAAGGACGGTGGCCGCGCCGCCGTCGTGCTGCCCGACGGCACGCTCTTCGGCGAGGGCATCAAGACGCGCATCAAGGAACAGTTGCTGGAAACCTGCAACCTGCACACCGTCGTCCGCCTGCCCAACGGCGTCTTCAACCCCTACACCGGCATCAGGACCAACCTGCTGTTCTTCACCAAGGGCTCGCCGACGCAGGAAGTCTGGTTCTACGGGCACCCCTACCCGCCGGGCTACAAGAGCTATTCCAAGACCAGACCGATGCGCATCGAGGAGTTCGAGGCCGAAAAAGCCTGGTGGGGCGGCGTCGAGCGCAACAGCCGGGTGGAGAGCGAATTCGCCTGGAAAGTCAGCGCCGCCGACATCAGGGCGCGCAACTACAACCTCGACATCAGGAACCCGCACAGCCCGGACGCCATCAGCCACGATCCGGACGAACTGCTCGCCGACTACGCGGCCCTGCAAGCGAGAATTGGCGCGACGCGAAGTCAGCTCAGGGCTGTTTTGGCCGACGCGCTGGAGAAGGGAAAATGAAACCCCTGGTCTATGTCGAAACCTCGGTCATTTCCTGCCTGACCGCGAGCACCAGCAGTCAGCTGGTCACGGCAGCGCGTCAGGCGTGGACCAGTGAATGGTGGTGATTTC
>NZ_JAMTDV010000060.1 GCF_023806565.1 Accumulibacter sp.
TCCCTGATTTCGTCTTCGCTCATCTTTCTGCCCTCACATGCCCGCCACTTCCGGGAATCGGCCGATGACGCCGAGCGCTACGGCGAGGTGCTTGTCGGCTTCGCTCTTCATCTTCGACAGCGACTCGAAGCCGAAGCGATGCACATCGCGTAGCGTCCGATCCATCACCACCAGCTTGCCGACTGTGATCAGCGCACGCCCGAAGCCTTCGTGGGTGATCTGCACGAAGGGCACCGCCATCTGCCCGCATTCCTTCTCGATCAATACTGCAATCGCGTTGTGGAAAGCCTTGACGCGGGCCAGTGTCAACTCGTCGGGATCGCCAATGGTCGGCAGCGCGCGCTTCTGCTCCTTGCTCAGCACGTAGCCGGCGAGGATCGTCGGCACCGGCTTGCCGTCCCACTGGCCATAGCTGTCGAGCGCCCGCGTCTGACGCAGCATTTCCCGGATGAATTCGGTGCCATAGATTGGCGCATCTGCGGGCTCGATGGCGGATGCAAGGGCAAGACCGGCGGTCATGGGTTGTCTCCGGAAACGGACTGGCTTGGACAGGTGAGGGAAGCGGTCGGCTGCAGGCGGTCTGCGAGCAGCCGGTGGTGTAGTGGTTGGACCAGCCACAGACCGCTGGTCAGGCCGACGGCGGCACCGACCGCGGCGGCGGCGTCGCCAGCGAGAGACGACACGGCAGCGCCGAGCAGCAGCGTCAGGACCGGGAGCAGATAGCCGATCGCCACACCGAGCGCGAAGTTCGCTTGATCGAGTTCGAGCAACACCGGGTCGCCGACCGAGGTGTTCGCTGGCGCGACGATGCGGATGACTTGCCCGCCACCGTCCGCGCAGAAGGCGCGTGCCCGGCAGCCGTGACAGCTCGAAGCGACGGCAATGCGTATGGCGGCCACATCGCCGCGCACCTCGATCACCCGACCGCGGGCTTGCAGAGGGCTCGCGATCACTCGTTCCAGCCTTCGTCGAGCATGCGATCGAAGCGGGTGTCGTCGCCGTCGTGCCGGCGACTCGCCTTGTCGACCCAGCCGATGCCGCCGGCGCGGATTGCTCCACTGAGCTGCCGCAGCAGCAGGTCGATTCCCGTTTCGTCGTCGATCCGGACCGGCTGTACGCCAGCGGCCAGCAACTGCTTCACGGCCGAAGCGCCGACCGCCAGACAGTAGACCGCGGCGCAACCCGCCAGCGCCGCAACCCGTGCCGGCAGTCTGCCTTCGTTTGCTTCGACGGTGGCCGGCGGGAACTCGACGATTTCAATCAGCCGCGCCCGTTCACCGTCCAGGGCATAGACGGCAAATCCCGTGGCGGCGCCGAAGTGCTGATTCACCGTGCTGCGGTCGCTGCTGGCGAAAGCGACTCTGATCATTGCCGGCGCCTCGCTAGTGGCGGACCAGGCCAACGCCAGACGGCGCCCGCGTCGGTGCGTCGCCGTCGTCGCCGACCCGGTAGATCGATCGCTGGACAGGGATGTCATGATGGCTCCCGAGGAAGAGATTGGCGATATCGAACAAAGCCTGACGCGCGCCGCGATAGCCGACCCAGGTCCGCGCATAGCCGCCGACCCAGTCGTACTGGGGAAAACCGGCGCGCAGCAGCGGTACTTTCAGGCGTTGCGCGCTGGTTGCGGCGTGCGAGTTGGCGACGATCAGCTGGGCGCGCTGCGCCAGTGCCGCACGTTCCAGATCCTCGAGATCGCCGATGCGCACACGGGCGGCCGGCAGATCGGCGAGCACCTCGGCACGCATCGACGCCACTGCGGCGACGATCTCGCCGCCGACCCCGGTGAGGAACTGCCCCAGCGCGACCAACAGGTCGGGATCAGCGGCAATGCCGATGCGCAGGAAACCGGTCATGAAATGGGTGTCGACCATCGCGTCCTGCAGTTGCGCCCGTTGGCGCTCGATGGCGGGCGGTACCGGCTGCCCCGAGATTTCGGCCAGTGCGACGGTGAAGGCGTCACAGGCATCAAGGCCGAGAAGATGATCGAAACGGAAATCAGGAACGCCACTGCGTGCCCGCAGCAGATCGGCCGCCTTGTGCAGCGACCGACCAATGACGACGGTGGCAACAGCTCCGCCGAGCGATTCGATGGCTGCTCTTGACGTCCCTCCGAGGGTCAGTGGCGTGCTGTCCTGATCGATCAGATGGCCATCGAGCGAGTCGCCGAGGTCGGGCAGAACCACCGGCTTCAGACCGAAGGCCTCGATCCACTCCTTGATCGCTTCAATGTCTCCCGGCGTCAGCATCGACGACGCAAGGACGTTGAGCTGCCTGCTGCGGCACGCGGCCGGCTCCCGCCCGGCGCCGGCGGCGAGCAGCTTGTCGATGATCGCCTCGACGGCAAGAGCGAAGCCGGACTCCAGGCAGCCGCTGTAGTCCGGGGTATTTACCGGCACCACCGCGGTGGTCGAGAACTCCGGATGCCGACGGCGGAATTCGCGTACCAGGCGCAGCAGGTCGCAGCCCTGGGTCTCGGAAAGCCCGGTGGTCGGCAGGCCGATGATCTCCGGCCGACTCTTCTCGCAGAGCACGCGCAAGCCCTCGATGACGTTCTCGTCGGCACTCATGATGCTCGACACCTGATCCATGGCCGTCGTCTGCAGCGGGATCGGCTCGCGGAAATGGCGTACCAGGAACACCTTGCCGAAAGCTGTACAGCCCTGCGACCCGTGCAGCATCGGAATCGCCCGCCGCAGGCCGAGGAAAGCCAGGGCGGCACCGATCGGCTGACTGGCCTTGAGCGGATTCACCGCCAGTGGCTTGGCGCGCTTGAGAATTTCAGGCATGGGAGTCTCCGGCAACGGTCGACACGTCGCCCATTGCCGGCGCGGCGCGCCACGGCGCTGGCGCCCGCACCTTCTTCCACACCGGCGATTCGAGCGTCAGTGCGAGCTGGCGCACCAGCTCCAGCATGCCGCCATACCCGGCGTAGCCGAATTCCCTTTCCTGGTTGATGTCGAGGAAGGGGATGCGGGCCTTCAGGGCAGTGTACAGGTTGCGCCCGCCAGCGATCAGAATGTCCGCGTGGTAGTCCTGGTAGGCCTGCAGCAGCGCCGTCGGGCTGCCGTCAGTGATCATCTTCGTCGCTTCGCCCATGATCTCGCGGATGCGCGCCTTGTCCTCCTCGGTCGACTTCTTGGTGCCCGTGGCAACCACCGTCATGCCGAGCTCCTGCAGCGCCGACACCACCGACCAGCTCTTGACGCCACCGGTGTAGAGCAGCACCCGCTTGCCGGCCAGCCGCGCTCGCCAGGGTTCGAGGGCCGCGCGAACGGCGCGCTCCTCGCGGGCAATCATCGCTTCGGTGCGCGCCGAAAGATCGTCGTCGCCAAGCAAGCGGGCGAAGTCACGGAAGGCCTGCGAGGTGTCGCTGATGCCGTAGAAGCTGCCTTCGAAAAACGGCACGCCAAAGTCGCTTTCAAGTTTGCGCGCGACATTGAGCAGCGCCTTGGCGCAGACCACCATCGACGCTTGCGCGCGATGCATGCACTGCACCTCGTGGAAGCGTGCGTCGCCCGAGAGCGTGCACAGAATGCGCAGACCCAGTTCGTCGAAGAGCGGCGCGAGGTACCAGAACTCGCCGGCGATGTTGTATTCGCCGATGAGGTTCACGTCGTGGACCCGGATGCCCGGCCGTTGCGCGGAGGCGGCGACCGGTGCCGGTTCGCGGGTGCCGATCACGTACTTGAACATGGCCTCCCCGGCGATGCGGTTGCCCAGGTTCTTGGTGCCGTAGAAGCCGGCGCAGTCGACCGGCACCACCGGCACCCCCCAGCGCGCACTGGCCGCTCTGGCCACCGCCTCGAGATCGTCGCCGATCAACGCCGGAACGCAGGTGGAGTAGAGGAAGACGGCCTTCGGCGCGTAGTCGTCGATCGCCTGCTTGATGGCCAGGAACAGCCGCTTCTCGCCACGCCCCATGATCACGTCCTGCTCGGTGAGATCGGTGGTCATGCCGGTGCGATAGAGTGTCGGGCCCGACGAGCGCGCGCCGCGGTTGTCCCAGGAGGCGCCGGCGCAGGCGATCGGCCCGTGTACGATGTGCGCGACGTCGGCAATCGGCAGCAGCGCGATCTGCGCCCCGTCGAACGAGCAGCCGCCCGCCGTCGCGCCCGGTCTGGTGCGCGCGCAACCGGATTTCTCGTTCCTGTTGTGAGCACAGGCGGGCTCGTTCAGCAGTT
>NZ_JAMTDV010000061.1 GCF_023806565.1 Accumulibacter sp.
AAGCGGACAATTCATGTGCTACAAAACCGGACAGGTCTATTTGTTGCCAACACGGTCGTCTGCAAATCGAGGAGAAGCGGCGGGTACGATGCGCCGCCGGCGTTGCGAAGCGATCGCGGATGCGCGAGACGAGCACCGGCAGAAAGCAGAAATTGACCCGCGGGAAGAAAAAAGCGCTTGACCGAGTCACGCGTTTTCTTTATCTGTGAACCTGCGTCGGTCTCGGAGTGATTGGCGCGCCACCGAATGGACGCTGGGCGGCCATGTCGCAGTGGAGCGACGGGTGGCACGGGGGTACTCACCGACCTTCGCGCGTTCGCCTGCCGGTGATCGCCTTGGTCGTTCGTGGTGACGCGGTCGCTCGTACCCTACTCTCCGGTCTGTCAGGACAACGGAAGAACAATCATGAAAAGAGACTCCCGCTTTCGCATCGCCGTCATCCCCGGAGACGGTATCGGCCCGGAAATCGTCGGTTCGTGTCTGCAGGTGCTGGAAGTGCTGCGTGATCGTCTGGGTGGCGTTGGCTTCGACTTTCGACAACTCGAGGGCGGTGCCGGGCACTACCAGAAAGCGGGCGCAGCCTTCTCGGCGGAAAGCATGGCCGAGTGCAAGAAAGCTGACGCAGTGCTGTTCGGTGCGATCGGCTTGCCGGATGTCCGCTACCCGGACGGAACGGAAATTTCGACCCAGTTCGATCTGCGGTTTGAAATGGATTTGTACGCCGGTCTGCGTCCGATCCGCAGCTACCCAAGCCTGCCACGCGTGCTGGCCGACAAA
Source organism: Accumulibacter sp. (assembly GCF_023806565.1). Classification (GTDB taxonomy): domain Bacteria; phylum Pseudomonadota; class Gammaproteobacteria; order Burkholderiales; family Rhodocyclaceae; genus Accumulibacter. The sequence goes on from NZ_JAMTDV010000061.1 coordinate 778, forward strand.
CGCGCCGTTCGCATTGATTTGGTCTTGGTGCGCGAACAGACCGAAGGTCTCCTCTACTCGCACCGGCGCGGGACGTTCGAGGACGACGTGGCATGGGAAACGATGAGAATCTCGCGCGAGGGCAGTCGACGGGTTGCCGAATTCGCGTTCCGGCTGGCCGAGCGCCGGGCCAAGACCCGGCGGCGTGCCGGCAAGGTCACGTGTGTCGACAAGGCCAACGTACTTTCATCGATGGCCTTCTTCCGCAAGGTGTTCAGCGAGGTGGCTGCCAGCCACCCGCAAGTTTCGGCGGAGTACGCCTACGTCGACGCAACGGCCATGAAGCTGGTCAAGGCCCCATGGGAGTTCGACGTACTGGTAACCGAGAACGCCTTTGGCGGCATACTTTCCGACCTCTCGGCCGGGGTCGTCGGTAGCCTCGGTCTGGCGCCGTCGGCCGACATCGGGGAGAGGCACGCGGTATTTCAACCGGCGCACGGAAGCGCGCCAGACATCGCGGGAAAGGGCGTTGCCAACCCGATCGCGCAGATCCTTTCGGCGGCACTGATGCTCGACTGGCTGGCCGACCAGCACGGCGAGCCGCGCCTGGCGCACGGCGCGCGCATTCTCGAACACGCAGTCGACAAGGCATTGACCGTCGTCTGCCCGATCGAACTCGGCGGCCAGGACGGCACGGTCGCGATCACCAAGGCGATCATGACGCAGATTCGCAAGGCCTGATCCTCGGCGGCACAACGATTCGCACGGCGCTTTGCTGGCGGATCGTCAATGGCATGCGCTGTCGCCGGGCCCGGCAGGGCTCGCACCACCACCAACCCCCAGGAGTTTCTTCCGATGACTGCCGAAAAGACGCCCGCCACTCCCGACTGCGGCTTGCTGCCGACGGTCGAACGACAAACTGGAGAATCCCCACAGTGCGCGATCATCTGGCTGCACGGTCTGGGCGCCGATGGGCACGACTTCGAGCCGATTGTCGACGAATTCGATTTTGACCAGTTGCCGGCGATCCGCTTCGTCTTTCCGCACGCGCCGATGCGGGCAGTCACCATTAACGGCGGCTACGTGATGCGCGCCTGGTATGACATTGTCTCTGCCGATTTCGCGCCGGGACGCGAGGAAAGCGAGGGTGTACGCGAATCAGCGTCCAAGATCGAGGCGCTGCTCGCGCGCGAAAATGCACGCGGGATCCCGGATTCCCGCATCGTGCTCGCCGGCTTCTCGCAGGGTGGAGTCGTTGCCCTGCACACCGGCCTGCGGCATTCCCGGCGCTTGGCCGGGATTCTGGCACTCTCGTGCTATCTGCCAATGACCGACACCCTGAGCACAGAAGCGCAGCCAGCCAATCGCGACGTGCCGATCTTCATGGCCCACGGGCAGGCGGATGCGGTCATTCCCTATGAACTGGGCAAACGCTCGGCCAAGCTGCTCAAGGCACTGAATTACCCGGTGCAGTGGCAAGGCTACGCGACGGAGCATTCCGTATGTCTTGAGGAACTTCACGACGTCGAGTCCTGGTTGACCAGGGTACTGGCCGACGCCTGCTGAAGTCGCTTTCCGCCCCTGCCCGCCGGAGAATCTGCAAGCGAAGGATTTCCGCTCGCAGCCGTCCCCGAATCGCCATCGGGCCGAGCAAATCGCCTGGCTGGCGCGCAAACAGGTGCGCATGACGCGTTCGTGGATGATCGAACCGGGCATGCGTACGCCTGCTCCTCGACGCCACTGCCCGAGTTGGCTAAACTTGGGCCAAGACCTTTCCATCCAAGAGGAAATATCATGCGCCGAGTGGTTTTCAATCAGAAAGGGGGCGTCGGCAAGTCCACGATCGCCTGCAATCTTGCCGCCATCGCCGCCGTGCGCGGCAAGCGGACCCTGCTGATCGATCTCGATCCACAGGCGAACGCTTCGCGCTACCTGCTCGGCGAGGCGCTGGACGAACAGCAGAAGACGCTGGCGAATTTTTTCGAGGACATTCTCGGCTACAAGCTGTTTCCGGAAACGCTGGAGTCCTTCGTCGTGCCGACCCGGTTTTCCAATCTCGCCGTTCTGCCATCCGATGCCAGACTCGAAGAAGTGCAATCCAAGCTCGAGTCGCGCTACAAGATGTACAAGCTGCGTGAGGCGCTGGAAAAGCTCAGGACTTTCGACGAAATCTTCGTCGATACCCCGCCGGCGCTGAATTTTTTCACTCGATCGGCGCTGATCGCTGCTGACACCTGCCTGATCCCCTTCGATTGCGACGATTTCTCTCGCCGCGCACTGTATTCGCTGCTCGACAGTGTTCGCGAGATTCGGGCGGACCATAACCGCGGCCTGCGCGTCGAAGGCATCGTGGTAAACCACTACCAGGCGCGGGCCAGGCTGCCGCTTCGTCTGGTCGACGAGTTGCGCGCCGAGGGACTGCCTATCCTGGATACATTCCTGTCCGCCTCGATCAAGATTCGCGAGTCGCACCACGAGTCGATGCCCATGGTCTACCTCGAACCGCGACACAAGCTGACCGAGGAATTTGCGGCGCTGTACGACCTGCTGTCCGGCTAGATGTGGGCAGGCTCGCGCGACGCTGACGACGTACAGTCGCCAGCGCGACATCGGTCCGCTGCATCCAGGAAATGTTTCTCCTCGTATTACGGGTACATCACGGCGAGCCGCCGCGATGTTTTCCAAGACCGATCACAAAGGAGAAAATCATGGGAGCTTTCTGGAAAGCCACTTCGGCAGTAACCCTCTCTCTGACACTGGCAGCGTGCGCCGGCACGCCGGCGCCAAAGCCGCCGTCGCTTTATGACCGCCTCGGCGGGCAACCCGCAATCACCGCCGTCGTCGACGATTTTGTCGCCAATGTCGCGGCAGACAAGCGCATCAACGGCCAGTTCGCGAATACCAACATTCCTCGCCTGAAAATGCTGCTCGTCGAACAAATTTGTGCGGGCACCGGTGGTCCCTGCCAATACACCGGTCGCGACATGAAGTCGACGCATGCACACCTGAAGATCAGCGAGGCTGACTTCAATGCCCTGGCGGAAGATTTGACCCGCACCCTCGACAAGTTCAAGGTCCCCGAGAAGGAGAGAGGCGAACTCATGGCGATCCTGGGACCGATGAAAGCCGACATCGTGACCGTCCGATGAAGTTGCCTGGCGCATGGGCTCGCATCCTGCCCCAGACGGCGCTTGATAACCGGGTGGAAGCGAGCGCATGCATGTCTTCGTGACCGGCGGTACCGGTTACATCGGCCGCCACCTCATCGCAAAGCTGATTGCGCGCGGGCATCGGGTTGCCGCCCTGACCCGACCGACATCGGCAAGCAAACTCGTTCCGAGTTGCCGTGTCGTCTTCGGCGACGCACTCGACGCCACGAGCTACATGCAACAGATCGGAGGCGCTGACACGCTGGTGCATCTGGTGGGCGTCGCGCATCCCGGACCGGGCAAGGTGGAGCAGTTTCAGACCATAGATTTCGCCTCTGCGCGCGCGGCATTGACTGCCGCCGGCGAATCGGCGGTCCAGCATTTCGTCTATCTCAGCGTGGCGCAACCGGCACCGGTAATGCACGCCTATGTCGCCGCACGTGCGAAAGCCGAGGCAATGATCCGTGCCAGCGGGATTGCCGCCAGCATCCTTCGCCCGTGGTATGTACTCGGGCCTGGCCACCGCTGGCCGCTGCTGCTGCTACCCGCGTACGCCCTGTGCGAACGACTGCCGGGTACGCGCGAGGCCGCACAGCGGCTGGGTCTGGTCAACCTCGAGCAAATGGCGATCGCGTTGCTGCGTTCGATCGAGCACCCCCCTCCAGGTGTGCGCGTCTGGGAAGTCCCGGAAATCCGCGCTGCCAACGGTTAAGGTGATGCTGCCCGGAAATTCCCTGGGCCGCCACCCAATCGCTGCCCGCTGTCGATGCTTTGCCGGTCGCTCGGCGCCTTTGAGCGCGGAGAGCGTTCGCGTCCTTCCCATTGGCAACGCTGGCGAATCTGTAACGCCATGACCACCTGGCCATGTCACGGCGCGTCGGACCCACGACCTCCCTCCAGACCGGGTCTCGGCGCGACTCTGCAGGCAGGTGCCCTGTCCTCAGTGGCTGACGCCTTCGCGCAGCAGGACCTTGACGAAAGTCAGCCACAATATCCGGAGATCCAGCGGAAGAGACCGTCTCTGCAGGTATTCGCTGTCGAGTTCGACCTTTTCGGAGATCGGCACATCGTCCCGACCGTTTACCTGCGCCCAGCCGGTCAAGCCAGGCAGCAGCTCGTGCACTCCGCGTTCGGTCCGTAGCGCAATCAAATCAAGCTGATTGTAAAGCGCCGGGCGCGGCCCGACGAAGCTCATATCTCCGACCAGAATGCTCCACAACTGGGGCAGCTCGTCGAGGCTGGACTTGCGCAGAAAGGAACCAATTGGTGTCAGCCGTGCCTGCGGATCCGTCAGCAGATGCGTCGCCACGGCGGGGGTACCCAAGCGCATGCTGCGGAACTTGGGCATTCTGAAAACCCGGTTATGGCGGCCCACACGGTCGGACCAATAGAGTGCTGGCCCCGGCGACGTGAGCCGGACCAGAAGAGCAAGCAGTACTGCCGGTAGCAACAGCAGCGCGACCGCCACGCTGGCGAGAGAAAGGTCCAGGATGCGCTTCGAAAGCGAGTAGCTCATGACAGGAGCGGCCGGAGTACCAATCCCGCGTGCAGATTGCCCAGGTCGTTGCCTGCCAGCGTGACGACTTCCCGATGAATGTCCGGCGCTCCACGCCTAACAGTGGACAGAAAAGAGCACAGGCAATCGGCGCAGATACTACGGCACGGCGCGCCAATCGAGTTCCAGAGGATCTGCTGCGACGACCACCGGAAGTCGAAGAGATAGTTCACGAAGGGGCGGGGAAAACCACTAGGGAAGCGGTTGCTCCCGGGCACTGATTCCTGCACAAGCTGGCCGTCTCCCCCGAAAATCGGACGACGCGGCCGCCAGTCTTGGAAAAGTCCAACCCTCGTGACGTAGTTCATAGCCCCCTGACGCCTCGCAGAGAGACACTACGCCCCGAAGTCGAGTCAGCCATTCGGATTCGCCTTTACCGCTTCGCTTCGCGAACTGCCAGCCGTCCAAAGCCAGGAAACGCGATGCTTGGCTTACCCGGCCCAAGCCGCAATGATTGCCGTCATTGCTCAAGCTTAACCGGGGGAAAAGCGACTTGCCAACCTTTTGGATTACGAAAACGACCGTAGGAATATACCATGAAAACCAAATTACGCAAGACCCTCGGACTACGAGGCTTGGCTTCTCCATCGAGTGCTTCCTCAGCGGTCGCTGGCGGCAAGCGTAGGCGCCTCGCCCCTGTCGTTGCCTGCAGTCTGCTCGCGCTGACAATGGCCGCCCCGGGTATCGGCAATGCAGGTACGATCTACAATGGCTGGAATTACGCGATCGACTCGTTCGGCGATGGCTCCGGCGGTGCCAGCTTCGAGGAACTCGGTCTTGCCTTTCGTCAGTCGGGATCCACCGGCTACTTCGCAATCAGCGGCGGGATGCCGCTGGCCGGAGTCCCATGGGGGTCGGCGCTGAATGGTAGCGTGGCCCCCGGTGAAATGTACCTCAATTTCTCCGCACACAACCTCGACACGCAGGCCAAGTTCACCGATGCAAGAGTCTATGCGATTCGTTTCGCCAGCGCCAACGATTCGCTCGGCAACGTCGGCGGCAGCAATACGACGCTGGGTCTTTTCCAGAACGTTACGGTAACCAATCTTGCGCCGCAGAATTCCGGCTACGCCACACTGCAGGACTACTACAACCATGGCTTCGGCGCGGCAAGCCAGGCGATGGGCGACTTGAGCACGACGACCGACGTGATCAACTATCTCGGCAATGGCGGAATGTTCCCAAACATCGCAACCGGTACCAAGGTGGCCGACATCAACCTGCTCAACCCGGTGGCCCTCGCCGCGCTCGGCCTGGACTTTGCCCACTTTTCCGCCGCCGGCAGCAACGTCTTCGGCTTCTCGGTCGATCTTTCCTCACTGCCCCAGGGAACGTTCACCGCACACTTTTTCGAGGAATGCATCAACGACGGTATAGCGCTTCGCGGCGAGGTCCCGGAGCCTGGAACCCTGGCATTGCTGAGTCTCGGTCTTGCCGGCGTGTCGCTACGCCGTCGCCGCTGACGGAGTGCCCGTTCCAGCCGGAATCTCGTACAGACAACGGCCGATGCGCGGCTGGATTGAGCGCCGTATACCTCGGCTACGCCGTGTGCATCTGGCTTCCACCCACCGTGGTCGCCAGATGCATACGCTGCTTCGGTTACCCAACGAGGATAGTGGCAGGGCCGATGCTGTGGCCGCGGCTAGCCGTTGCCATTGTCAAGGAAGCTGCGCAACTTGTCCGAGCGTGACGGGTGGCGAAGTTTGCGAAGTGCCTTGGCCTCGATCTGGCGAATGCGTTCACGCGTTACATCGAACTGCTTTCCGACTTCCTCGAGAGTGTGATCGGTATTCATTTCGATGCCGAAGCGCATGCGCAGCACCTTTGCCTCGCGGGGCGTCAAGGTGTCCAGCACATCCTTGGTGATGAAGCGCAAGCTAGAATAAAGCGCAGCTTCGGTGGGTGCGAGAGTCGCGTGATCCTCGATGAAGTCGCCAAGATGCGAGTCGTCGTCATCGCCGATCGGGGTTTCCATCGAGATCGGCTCCTTGCTGATCTTGAGAATCTTGCGGATCTTTTCCTCCGGCATCTCCATCTTCTTGGCCAGCGTTGCCGGGTCGGCCTCGACACCGGTCTCCTGCAGAATCTGGCGTGAAATGCGATTCATCTTGTTGATCGTTTCGATCATGTGCACCGGAATACGGATCGTGCGCGCCTGATCGGCGATCGAACGAGTGATTGCTTGCCGGATCCACCACGTGGCATAGGTCGAAAACTTGTAGCCACGCCGGTATTCGAACTTGTCTACGGCCTTCATCAGACCGATGTTGCCCTCCTGGATGAGGTCGAGAAATTGCAGGCCGCGGTTGGTATATTTCTTGGCAATGGAGATCACCAATCGCAAATTGGCTTCTGTCATCTCGCGCTTGGCGCGGCGCGCCTTGGCTTCGCCGGTGGACATCTGCTTATTGATGTCCTTCAGTTCTTTCAGAGGAATGCCAATGCGATCCTGCAGGGCGAGCAATTTGCGCTGCTCTTCCTTGATGTTGGGCGCGTTACGGGAAAGGATCGCGCCATAGGTCTTTCCACCGGCGACGATTTCGGCGTCGACCCAGTCGATGTTGAGTTCGTTTCCCGGGAACACCTTGATGAAATGGACACGCGGCATCCGCACCGTATCAACGCAGATCCTCTGAATCTTTCGCTCGCAGGCCCGTGCTTCCTCGACCATGGCGCGTACCGAATCACACAGGCGCTCGATGGTTTTCGAGGTGAAGCGAATCCCCATCATCTCTTCCGAGATCTGCTGCTGCAACCGCAGGTACGCCTTGTCCTGCGAGCCTTTCCTCGGCAATATGTTGCGCGCCTGCGCGTAATAGGTTCGGATCAGTTCCAGACGTTCCAGCCCTTCGGTCTTCAGTTTGAGCAATGAAGCGGCAGCAGCGGCGCCTTCCACGGCTTCTGCGCTATCCTCATCCTCCTCGTCCTCGCTTTCCACGACCTCTTCCGCGAGCGCTTCCAGCGACTCGTCAATCTCGGGATCGATCAGTCCGTCAATCAGTTCGTCGATGCGCATCTCATCGCGCGATATCCTGTCTGCACAGCTGAGGATTTCGGCAATCGTCGTCGGGCAGGCAGAGATTGCCTGGATCATGTGCTTGAGGCCATCTTCGATACGCTTGGCGATCTCGATTTCGCCCTCGCGCGTGAGCAGTTCGACCGAACCCATTTCGCGCATGTACATGCGCACGGGGTCGGTCGTCCGGCCGAACTCCGAATCCACGGTAGACAGCGCCTGCTCTGCCTGTTCCTCGACATCGGCGTCGTCCGCACCTGCCGCAGGTGTCGCATCCGACATCAGCAGCGTCTCCGCATCGGGAGCCTCGTCGTAGACCTGGATCCCCATGTCGTTGAAGGTGCTGATGATGCTTTCTATCTGCTCGGCGTCAACGACGTCGTCCGGAAGATGGTCATTGATTTCGGCGTAGGTCAGAAAGCCGCGTTCCTTGCCGAGCTTGATCAGTGTCTTGAGGCGCATCTTGCGCGTCTCGTCGTCCACCGGTGTTGGCTGGGTTCCAACCTGCGCCAGCAGGTCTGCCGCTGCCTTGGCTTTCGCCGCCTTCGTGGTTACCGACTTGTCCCTTACCATGACCATTTCCCAAAGACAATAAACTGGAAAAACCCTTAATTATATCGCACCTGGGCTTCGGACGCCTGCTCCCCGTCCCGTCGGCCCGCTCGCCAGCAACGCCAGATAGTGGCTCTTTTCCTCACTCGAAAGGCCGCTGACGCCAAGCTTCTGAACCTTTTCCTGCAAGCGTGCGAAGGCGCGCCTGTGCTCGCTCTCCAGCAACCGTCCCACTGCGCCCTCGAACACCGCGTCGATCTGGTCTTCGGCAAAAGGCTCGTGCATTAGTTCAGCCGCTGCTGCCCGTAGAATGCTCTCGTACTCATTGCCCCGGAGCCTTTCGAGCAGCACCGGGTAGGCCGGCGCCTGCTCTCCGGCAGCAGCAATCGTTGCACATAGCAGACGAACTGCCCGGGCTTCGGCCATATTGTCCGGTAATGATTCGAGAGGCAGATCACCGGCGAGTTTCGGTTTTTGCAGCAGCAATCGCAACAAAGGCCGCAGCAGAGAGGGCGCTTGCCGCGGAGCGCGTGGCGGCGCCACTCGCTCCAGCGGGCGAAGCTCGCACAGTTCTTCCACCTCGGCTTGCGAAAAGCCGCTGACCTGCGCCAAGCGCTTGACGAGTTGCAATCTCAGCAACGGTGAACGCAGGCGGACAAGCAGCGGCTTTGCCTCGGCAAGCAGTCTCGCCCGGCCTTCGGCACTACCCAGGTCGCATTGCCCCGACAACTCCCGCAGCAGGAAGTCGGAGAGCGGCATCGCCTGAGTGACCAGTCGAAGGAACGGATCCCTGCCGTGCTTGCGTACGAAGCTGTCCGGGTCTTCGCCCTCCGGGAGAAACACAAAGGCAATGCCCTTGCGTTCGGCAAGTACCTCCAGGCTGTTTTCGAGCGCTCGCCAAGCCGCCTTGCGCCCGGCAACGTCCCCATCAAAACAAAATACGATGCGTTCCGCCTGGCGCAGCAGCTTCTGCACCTGCACACCGGTAGTCGCCGTCCCAAGTGTCGCCACGGCATTGCCGATTCCATGCTGTACCAGAGCCACGACGTCCATATAGCCTTCGACAACAATTACCGTATCGCTTTCACGAATCGCCGTACGCGCCTGCGGCAGACCGAACAGCTCGCGCCCTTTCTCGAACAGCGGCGTCTCCGGCGAGTTGAGGTATTTCGGCTGACTCTGTCCAAAGGCCCGCGCGCCGAAGGCGATCACATCTCCCCTCTGGTTGGCAATTGGAAACATCAGCCGATCGCGGAAGCGGTCGTGCAGGCGCCCTCGCTCGCCAGCGATCACCAGGCCGGCCACTTGCAGAGCGGGGCTGCCGTAGTCGTCGAAGGCGGCGGCAAGATTCTGCCACCCCTCCGGGGCATAACCGAGGCCGAACCGACGAGCGACTTCCCCACTGACGCCACGCGCCTTCAGGTAGGCTATCGCCTTTTCGGAAACCTTGAGCTTCTGGTAGTAAAACTTCGCAGCGCGAGCCATGGTTTCGCCGAGAAGCTGCACTTGCTGACCCTGCCGGGGCGTCGTTGCGTGATCGTCGGGGAGCTGCAGTCCGCTGCGCGCGGCGAGTTCCTTGACGGCGTCGATAAAGCCGAGGCCCGCATACTCCATGAGAAAACTGATCGCGTTGCCGTGCGCGTTGCATCCAAAGCAATGGTAGAACTGCTTGCTTGGGCTGACTGTGAAGGAGGGCGAGTGCTCGCTGTGGAACGGACAGCAGGCGGCAAAGTTCGCGCCTGTCTTCTTGAGCGGTACGTAGCCTTCAATCAGGTTAACCAGGTCGACCCGATACAGCAAGTCCTGGATGAAAGATTCCGGGATCAACGTGTCCCCTTGGGCGGGAGGCCAGGTCGGCCAGGAAATCGTTCAGGAGCCCGTCAGTCGCGACCTCACCAGGCGCGAGACTTCGCCCATGTCTGCTCCACCAGCCAGCTTCGCCCGCAGAACGGCCATCACCTTACCCATGTCCGCCGGACCGCGGGCACTGGTTTCGGCGATAGCCGTAGTGACTGCATCAGAAATCTCCGACGCAGAAAGCCCGACGGGCAGGTAACCGGCAAGGAGTTCCATTTCGAAGCTTTCGGCATCGACCAGATCCTGACGTCCGGCCGCAGCGTACTGTGCGATCGAATCCCTCCGCTGCTTGAGCATTCGGTTGATGACTGCGACCACCGCCGTGTCGTCGAGTTCGATCCGCTCGTCCACCTCCCTTTGCTTGATCGCCGCCAACAACAAACGCAGCGCACCGACTCGTCTCGCCTCCCTCGCCCGCATGGCATTCCTGACGTCTTCGTTGATCCGTTCTTTGATGGTCATCATCAGCTTCCTTCCGGGTTTTACCAGCCCGCCATCGGAGAGCGGCGAACACGCCTCCTCCGGAATGCGCCGAAAACAGAAATAGCCGCCAGTCGTGAGACGGGCGGCTATCTGGCCAGCAGCGATCGGGGGTCAGTACAGTTTGGGTGGTAGCGTCTGGCTGCGCATCCGCTTGTGGTGACGCTTGACTGCTGCCGCCAGTTTTCGCTTTCTTTCCGCCGTAGGCTTCTCGTAAAACTCTCGAGCCCGCAACTCGGTCAGCAGCCCGGTTTTCTCGACGGTACGCTTGAAACGACGGATGGCAACTTCGAACGGCTCATTTTCCTTGACGCGTATGGCTGGCATCGGCTCTTCCCAAGTTCAAAAAATATCGCAGTACAGTTTAGCCGACTATTATAAACACGGTTGGCAACCACCTCCAAGGATCTTTTTTGAGGAACTCTGGCGACGGTCCGGACACGAGTGGCGGTGACCGTGACGGGACCCCGGCAGCGCGTCGCACCGCTGCGGGGCCAACTGCTCACGACGAGACGGCTTCTCGCACGGCGGCGGCCAACGTCTCAGCAGCCCGACAGACAGTCGCCGCATCCTGGCCTTCCACCATGACGCGCAGCAGCGGCTCGGTGCCCGACGCACGCAGCAGGACCCGTCCACAGCCGTTGAGTTCGGCTTCGACCTCACGCTTCGTGGCATCAATCAAGGGATGCTCCTTCCACGGAAAACCCCTGCTCAATGCGACATTGATCAACTTTTGCGGGTAGAGTTTGAGATTTCCGAGAAGCTGTTGCAGGTCGCCCCCCTCTTCACGTAGCGTGGCAAGGACTTGCAGGGCGGAAACGATGCCATCGCCCGTGCTATGCCGGTCGAGACAGAGAATGTGGCCGGAGTTTTCGCCACCATAAAGCCACCCTTTCTGCCGCAACATGTCCATCACGTAGCGGTCGCCAACATCGGCGCGGACAAACGGTACTTGACACTCGGCCAGCGCATGTTCCAGCGCAAGATTGCTCATCAAGGTTCCCACGACGCCCGCCACCCGCCCCTGCCGCAGACGGCCGCGAACGACGGCGTAAAGCAGCTGATCTCCATCGTAGATGTTGCCCTCGGCATCGACCATCATCACCCGATCGCCATCACCGTCAAGGGCAATCCCGATGTCGGCTCCTTGCGCCAGGACGGCCTCGCGCAAGGCCTGGGGGGCCGTCGCCCCGACATCCTGGTTGATGTTGAGGCCATTGGGCTCGGTGCCGATAGTGCTGACCTCGGCACCCAATTCGTGAAACACATGTGGCGCAATGTGATAGGCGGCGCCGTTGGCGCAGTCGACGACGATCTTGAGGCCCCGCAAGTCCATCTCGAACGGAAAGGTGCTCTTGCAGAACTCGATGTAACGCCCGTCCGCATCGTCGATCCGCCGCGCACGACCGAGACCGGCCGAGGGCACACAGGCCAGAGGCTCGTCGAGTGCTGCCTCGATCTCCAACTCCACGTCATCCGGGAGCTTGGTGCCCGAAGCCGAGAAGAACTTGATTCCGTTGTCGTAGTAGGGGTTGTGCGACGCGGAAATGACGATCCCGGCGCGCAGGCGCAGGGCTCGGGTAAGGTACGCGATGGCTGGTGTGGGCATCGGCCCGACGAGACAGACATCGACACCGGCTGCCGACAGACCTGCCTCCAGCGCCGCTTCCATCATGTAGCCGGAAATCCGGGTGTCCTTTCCAATCAGGACCGCCGGACGCTCTCCCGCCTTGACGTGACTACGCGCATTGTCCTGTGCGGCGAGAACTCTGCCCGTTGCGTGACCCAGACGCATGACGAAATCGGGTGTTATCGGGACGTCTCCGACGCGACCACGCACGCCGTCGGTACCAAAATACTTTCTTGACACGATCTTCTCTCCCCATGAGCGCAGACAACCTGACAAACAGCATTCTACGCAAATGCTGCGGACGAGAATGTCAAGTAAGACACATCTCTATTTCGGTGCTGCGCTCCCCTTGGCCTTCCACGGCACGCCAGACGGCCAACGCGTCGCGCGTCTGCGCAACATCGTGAACTCGCAGGATGCGTGCACCGCGCTGTGCAGCCAGAAGAGCTGCGGCGATACTCCCTGCCACACGATCTTCGACCGAGCGCGCGGTCACCGCGCCGAGCATCGACTTGCGTGACAGGCCTGCCAATACGGGAAGCCCTTCCATCGACAACTGCTCAAGCCGGCGCAGCAGTTCGAGATTGTGCTGCACGGTCTTGCCGAAGCCAAAGCCAGGATCGAGCAGCAGACGCTCGCGCGCAATTCCGGCCTCGCTGGCCGCCGCCACGCGTTCGCGCAGGAAGCACCGTACCTCATCGAGGACGTCACTGTAGACGGGGTTTTTCTGCATGCTCGATGGATCCCCCTGCATATGCATCAGACAGATCGCACAGTCGCTGTCCGCCACTGCAGCGAGCGCCCCTGGCATGCGAAGCGCGTAGATGTCGTTGATCATCGAAGCTCCGTGCGCCAGTGCCGCCCGCATCACCCGGGGCTTGTAGGTATCGACCGAAATCGGCACGCCGCAGCCCGCGAGTGCATCGAGGACGGGCAGCAGCAGACGGAGCTCTTCGTCCACGGAAACCGGCACTGCACCCGGTCGCGACGACTCCGCACCGATGTCGAGCAGGTCGGCGCCTGCTTCAATCTGTCGACGGGCATAGGCTACGGCACGCACCGGATCGCCTGCCAAACCATCGCCGGAGAAGGAATCGGCCGTCAGATTGACAATGGCCATCACCAGCGTGCCGGCACCTGGCAGCCGGAAGCCGCCGCACTGAAGCATTGCCGCGGAGGACTGCGACGGCATTCCCCAACTCCGTCTTCAGGAATTTTTGTGATTCAGGCCGGTGCGGTAGCGCTTGGCGCGGCGTCCGGCGTATTGTGGTCCGGCTTGCTCGGGGTGGACGTTTGCGGCTGCTTGGGAGGCCGCGGCGGTTTGCCTTCCATGATGTCGTTGATCTGGTCGGAATCTATGGTTTCGAGTTCGAGCAGAGCAGCAGCCATCGCCTCGACCTTGTCCCGATTCGCCTCGAGAATTCCCCGTGCCAGGGCGTATTGCTCGTCGATGATGCGACGGATTTCCCGATCGACCTTTTCCAGCGTCGCTTCCGAGAGGTTCTTGTGCGTGGTCACCGAGCGCCCGAGGAACACCTCACCCTCGTTTTCCCCGTAAACCATCGGACCCAGTTCATTGGACATGCCATACCGAGTAACCATGTCACGCGCCATCTGAGTGGCTCTCTCGAAGTCATTCGAGGCACCGGTGGTCATCTGGTTCATGAACAGCTCTTCGGCGATGCGGCCACCAAAGAGAACGGCAATCCGACTCATCAGATAGACCCGGTCGTACGCGTAGCGGTCCTCTTCCGGCAATTGCATGGTCAGGCCAAGAGCACGACCACGCGGAATGATCGTCACCTTATGCACCGGGTCCGATTTCGGCATCAGTTTGGCAACCACCGCGTGACCGGACTCGTGGTACGCGGTGTTGCGCCTTTCGTCCTCGTTCATCACCATGCTGCGGCGCTCCGCACCCATCATGATCTTGTCCTTGGCCTTCTCGAAATCCTCCATATCGACCAGACGCTTGTTGCCGCGCGCTGCGAACAGTGCCGCTTCGTTGACCAGATTGGCCAGATCGGCGCCCGAAAACCCGGGAGTCCCGCGTGCGATGATGTCGGCCTTTACGTCGGGCGACAGCGGGACCTTGCGCATATGTACCACGAGAATCTGCTCACGGCCGCGGATGTCCGGCAGCGGAACGACCACCTGCCGGTCGAAACGGCCCGGTCGCATCAGCGCCGGATCGAGCACGTCCGGGCGGTTGGTCGCAGCGATCACGATGACGCCAACGCTGGCTTCAAATCCGTCCATTTCGACCAGCATCTGGTTGAGAGTCTGCTCGCGCTCGTCATTGCCGCCACCCAGGCCGGCGCCGCGCTGACGCCCGACGGCATCCAACTCGTCGATGAAGATGATGCATGGCGCATGCTTCTTGGCATTCTCGAACATGTCCCGCACGCGGGCCGCACCGACCCCGACAAACATCTCGACGAAATCCGACCCAGATATGGAGAAGAACGGCACCTTCGCCTCGCCGGCAATCGCTTTCGCCAGCAAGGTCTTGCCGGTACCCGGGTTGCCCACCAACAGCACGCCCTTCGGGATGCGACCGCCAAGTTTCTGGAATTTCGATGGATCGCGCAAGAAATCGACCAGTTCGGAGACTTCTTCCTTGGCCTCGTCGCAACCCGCGACATCGGCGAAAGTAATGGTATTTGTCGATTCATCGAGCAAGCGGGCCTTGCTCTTGCCAAAAGAGAAAGCCCCGCCGCGACCGCCACCCTGCATCTGACGCATAAAGAAGATCCAGACGCCGATCAGCAGCAGCATCGGGAACCAGCTGACGAAGATGCTCATCAGGAAGGATTGCTCTTCTTCCGGCTTCGCTTCGATCTTGACCCCATGTTTCAAGAGGTCGGACACCATCCACAAATCCGGCGGCGCGTAACTCGTCAGCTTGCGACCGTCGGTGGTCGTCGCCTTGAGCACGCGCCCTTCGATCACTACCTTGGCAATGGTTCCCTTGCCCACTTCCTCGATGAACTGCGAGTACTCCATCGACGACTGGGTGACCTGGCGGTTATTGAACTGGTTGAAGACCGTCATCAGGACGAGCCCGATCACCAGCCAGACTGCCAGATTCTTGAACATGTTATTCAATACTTCACCTCTTCCCTGTTGCCCATCGCGGCATGCTTCGGAAAAACGTGCCATCGCACGAATTTAGACATCGTACATTCTAAACTGATTCGCGCTTGCAAGAGCAAGATCGACGACCTTCTCAAGCCTTCAGATTCCGGCCGAGCAAGTACGCTTCCGGGCTGCGGTCCCGCGAAGCGCCCGGCTTGCGCGAACACACCATCTGGAACGTTTTGCGCATTTCCAGCAGAAAATCGGGAAAACCTCGACCCTGGAAAACTTTGACCAAAAAGGCGCCGTCCGGTTGCAGCCACTTGCGAGCGAAATCCAGGGCCAATTCGGCCAAATGCGTGCTCTGCGCTTGGTCGCGGACAGCGACCCCGGAGATGTTGGGCGACATGTCGGAAAGCACAAGTCTCGGCTTTTCGCCGCCCAGCAGCCTTTCAAGCACGTCGAGTACCGCCTGCTCGCGAAAATCACCCAGCACGAAAGTGACGCCGCGCAAGGGTTCCATCGCAAGGAGATCGACGGCAACGATGCGGCCCTTGCCGTGCATCCGTTCGGCCGCCACCTGCGACCAGCCTCCCGGAGCCGCCCCCAGGTCGACGACGACATCGCCGGCACGAATCAGGTGATCCTTGTCATCGATCTCCAGCAGCTTGTACGAGGCACGCGAGCGATAGCCTGCAGCCCTGGCACGCTGTACGTAGCTGTCACGCACGTGTTCACGTAACCAGGCATTGCTCGCTTTGCTTCGATTCACTGGTGGAAACTCGTTAGAATGAGGAATTTATCAAAGGTACCCGGCATGCTCAACCTTGGATCCGACGAACGTCGCGCCCTGCGCGCCCGTGCCCACTCCCTGCAGCCGGTGGTTTCGATCAGCCGGAACGGCCTTTCCGAAGCCGTCGTCAAGGAAATCAACACCTGTCTCGCCAGCCACGAACTGATCAAGATCCGAATCTACAACGAAGACCGCGACGCCCGTGAAAGCTTTCTGACCGCGCTTTGCGAACGCCTGGATGCGGCACCTGTACAACACATCGGCAAGCTGCTGGTGATCTGGCGTCCGCGTCCCGACCCATCGGGCGCGGCACCAAGGACGCGCGCCAGACCGCCTGTGACCTATCGCAGCAAACGCAGCTTCCGGGATCAACAGGACTGAATCCGCTGCACAGCGACGGTCCCTGAGCGGCCGCGGCAAGCAACTTCGTTTCCTTATCGGGCGCTCCTGCCAGCGCCGGTGACGAGCAGCAAGCCAAGCAGACTCTGCACCAGATAAAGGATGCTCGACACGCCATGCCAGGCGACAAAGCGGTCGCGCAGAATGCTCTCCATCACCTCTCGCGGCAGGGCATCGGCCTTCAGTTGCGCCAACAGCGGTTGCAGGCCGAAGAGGCTGACGAGAGTGAGCAACAGCATGAGCAAGACCAGCCAGAAATTGCGCCGCCGCAAGACGGCGCTGCGCCCGCGCAGCAGCATGAACAACAGCAGGTAGCCGCCGCAGCCGAGCCCCACCCAGCCGATCCATTCGAACAGCCTGCCGGCGAGCACGCCCGCCATTTGCCGGTCGGTGCTCAAGGTGGCGAAGAGCGTCGGCGCAACGAGATAGCCAATCGCCCACATGCCGCCGACCCAGAAGGTCAGCGCAACGTCGTACAACGCGTCGGCCAAGCGTCGCATCGCGATCACTCGTAGCGGACTTCGATCACTTCATACTCGCGAATGCCGCCCGGTGCCTGCACCTCGGCGATATCACCAGCGAACTTGCCGATCAGCGCACGCGCGATCGGCGAATTGATCGAAATCTTGCCCGCCTTGATATCGGCTTCATCCTCGCCGACGATCTGATAACTCACGCTGCGGCCGGTTTCCTGATCCTCGAGATCGAGCGTTGCACCGAAAACGCAGCGACCGTCGGCGTCTAGCAGCTTCGGATCGATGATCTGGGCGTTCGCCAGCTTGTTTTCCACTTCCTTGATGCGACCTTCGACGAATCCCTGTCGCTCCTTGGCTGCATCGTACTCGGCGTTTTCCGAGAGGTCCCCATGCGAACGCGCCTCGGCAATTGCCGCGATCGCACGCGGTCGCTCGACGGTCTTCAGATGATGCAGTTCGGCACGCAGCTTTTCAGCGCCGGTCACGGTCACGGGTACTTTGCTCATATCGTCTGGCCAACGAAAACGCCGACGCCCGCTCGCCCGGCGGCGCCGACGATGGATTGGATGAACAACTCAATGCAATTGCGCGTGCAAATCCTGTATCGGATAGACAACCAGCTCCCCGCGGTTCCTGATCCCGGCTGCTGCCGCCTCGGCGCCCCAGATCGTCGTGTAGATGGTCACCCTTGCCGCCAACCCGGAGGTACGGATCGAGCGCGAGTCACTGATCGCCTTGCGCTTTTCGTCAACGGTGTTGATGATCAGAACCACCTCGTTGTTCTTGATCATGTCGACCACATGCGGGCGCCCTTCCGTCACCTTGTTCACCGGGGTGACAGCGATTCCAGCCGCCGCGATGGCCGCCGCGGTACCGCGTGTCGCGAGCAAAGTGAAGCCCGCCGCCTGCAGCTCGCGAGCGATATTCACCGCTTTCGCCTTGTCCGATTCCTTGACGCTGACGAAGACCTGCCCCGAACTCGGCAGGCGCACGCTTGCCGCCATCTGACTCTTGACGAAAGCCTCGGAAAAGCTCAGGCCGACTCCCATCACCTCGCCGGTAGATTTCATTTCGGGGCCAAGGATGGTATCGACGCCGCGGAATTTGGCAAAGGGAAAGACCGCCTCCTTCACCGAAAAATACGACGGAATCACCTCCTCGGTAACTCCCTGACTGGCGAGCGACTGTCCCACCATGCAGCGGGCTGCGATCTTTGCGAGTTGCAGACCCGTGGCCTTGGAGACGAAGGGTACCGTGCGCGACGCACGCGGGTTTACTTCGAGGACAAAAACCACCCCCCTCTGGATCGCGAACTGAACGTTCATCAAGCCGCAGACCTGCAGACCTTTGGCCATCAAGCGCGTCTGTCGGCGCAGTTCATCCTGCAGTTCGACCGACAACGAATACGGCGGCAACGAACACGCGGAATCGCCCGAGTGCACGCCGGCTTGCTCGATGTGTTCCATCACCCCGCCGATGAACACCCGTTCGCCATCGCAGATCGCGTCGACGTCCACCTCGCAGGCGTCGTTCAGGAAGCGGTCGAGCAGTACCGGTGAATCATTGGACACCTTGACCGCCTCCCGCATGTAGCGTTCGAGGTCGCGCTCCTCGTGGACGATTTCCATCGCCCGGCCACCCAACACGTACGACGGTCGAACCACCAGCGGGTAGCCGATTTCGGCGGCCAGACGCAAGGCCTCGGATTCGGTGCGCGCGGTGCGGTTCGACGGCTGCCGGAGACCGAGTTCCTGAAGCAGCTTTTGGAACCGTTCGCGGTCCTCGGCTGCGTCGATCATGTCCGGGCTGGTACCGATGATCGGTACGCCGTTGGCATCGAGGTCGCGCGCCAGCTTGAGCGGCGTCTGACCGCCGTACTGGACGATGACGCCCACGGGCTTCTCGACGGCAACGATCTCCAGCACGTCCTCGAGCGTCAGGGGCTCAAAGTAGAGGCGGTCGGAAGTGTCGTAGTCAGTGGATACCGTCTCCGGGTTACAGTTGACCATGATCGTCTCGTAACCGTCTTCGCGCAGCGCGAGCGCCGCATGCACGCAGCAGTAGTCGAATTCGATTCCCTGCCCGATGCGATTCGGGCCGCCACCCAGGACCATGATCTTCTTGCGGTCGCTGGGATTCGCCTCGCACTCCTCCTCGTAAGTCGAGTACATGTAGGCAGTGTCGGTCGCAAACTCCGCCGCACAGGTATCGACACGCTTGTAGACCGGGCGCACGCCCAGCTCGTGGCGGCGCCCGCGAACCGCCGTCTGCGTCGTTCTCATCAGCGTCGCCAGGCGCTTGTCGGAAAAGCCTGCGCGCTTCAGATACCACAGCTCGTCGCGGGAAAGTGATCTGAGCTGCCTTCCGCGGATGCGCTCGGCCTTCTGGTACAGATCCTCGATCTGCGCCAGGAACCATGGATCGATCGCCGTCAGGCGATGAATCTCGTCCAGGCCGAGACCGATGCGGAAAGCGTCGGCAACGTACCAGATTCGCTCCGGGCGCGCCTCGCTGAGCGCGGTTTCGATTTCCTCGCGGTCGACGCTCCGTTCGTCGAAGCCGTCGGCGCCGATTTCGAGGCCTCGCAGGGCTTTTTGCAGAGACTCCTGGAAAGTGCGTCCGATGGCCATGACTTCGCCGACCGATTTCATCTGCGTCGTCAGGCGCGAGTCGGCCTCGGGAAACTTCTCGAAGGCGAAGCGCGGTACCTTGGTCACCACGTAGTCGATCGACGGTTCGAACGACGCCGGAGTGCGGCCACCGGTGATGTCGTTGGCCAGTTCGTCCAGCGTGTACCCGACCGCCAGTTTTGCCGCCACCTTGGCAATCGGAAAGCCGGTCGCCTTCGACGCCAGCGCAGAGGAACGCGACACGCGCGGGTTCATCTCGATGACGATCATCCGCCCGTCCTGCGGGCAAATGGCGAACTGCACGTTCGAACCGCCGGTATCGACGCCGATCTCGCGCAGCACCGCCACCGCGGCATCGCGCATGATCTGGTATTCCTTGTCGGTCAGCGTCTGCGCCGGCGCGACGGTGATCGAGTCACCAGTGTGCACTCCCATCGCGTCGAGGTTCTCGATCGAACAGACGATGATGCAGTTGTCCTTGTGGTCGCGGACGACCTCCATCTCGAATTCCTTCCACCCGATCAGAGACTCCTCGATCAGCAGCTCTCGGGTCGGGCTGGCCTCCAGGCCGCGCTTGCAGATCTCGACGAACTCTTCCTGGTTGTAGGCAATGCCGCCACCGGAGCCGCCCATCGTAAACGACGGACGGATGATTGCCGGATAGCCGATCATCGCCTGCACCTGCAGCGCTTCCTCCATCGAGTGCGCCACCGCCGAACGCGCCGAACCGAGACCGATCGCCGTCATCGCCGCCTTGAACTTCTCCCGATCCTCGGCCTTGTCGATGGCCTGCCGGGTGGCGCCGATCATCTCGACGCCGAAGCGTTCGAGGACGCCATGGCGGGCCAGATCGAGCGCGCAGTTGAGCGCCGTTTGCCCGCCCATGGTCGGCAGCAGCGCGTCGGGCCGCTCCTTGGCGATGATCTTTTCGACCACGCGCCAGGTGATCGGCTCGATATACGTCACGTCGGCCATGTCGGGATCGGTCATGATCGTCGCCGGATTCGAGTTCACCAGGATCACCCGGAACCCCTCCTCGCGCAGCGCCTTGCACGCCTGCGCGCCGGAGTAATCGAACTCGCAGGCCTGGCCGATGACGATCGGACCGGCGCCAATGATCAGAATGCTCTTGAGGTCAGTGCGCTTGGGCATGGCGGACCTTTTGCTCTTGCATCATTTCCACGAAGCGGTCGAAGAGGCCGGCAATGTCGTGCGGACCCGGGCTCGCTTCCGGGTGCCCCTGAAAGGAAAACGCCGGCACGTCCGTGCGCGCGACCCCCTGCAGCGATCCATCGAACAGCGAGACGTGCGTCGTCACCAGGTTGGCCGGCAGGGAATCGGCGTCGACCGCGAAGCCGTGGTTCTGACTGGTAATCAGGACCTGCCCGGTACGCAGATCCTTGACCGGGTGGTTGGCTCCGTGGTGGCCGAACTTCATCTTCATCGTCCTCGCGCCGGAAGCCAACGCCAGCAACTGGTGACCAAGACAGATGCCGAAGATCGGCGTGCCGGCGGCAAGCATCTCGCGGATCGCGCAGATCGCGTAGTCGCACGGTTCGGGATCGCCAGGACCGTTGGAAAGGAACACCCCGTCCGGCTGCTGCGCAAGGACTGCACGCGCGCTGGTCTGGGCCGGCACGACGGTCACCCGGCAGCCGCGCGCGGACAGCATGCGCAGGATGTTGTGCTTGACGCCGAAATCGTAGGCGATGACATGCAACTGTGGCGCGGGTGCGGCTCGATAACCCTGCAGACCCCACTTGCCGCCCGACCATTCGTAAGCGTCGGCAACACTCACCACCTTGGCAAGATCCATCCCGGCAAGACCGGGAAAGGCGCGTGCCTCGTCGATCGCCTGCTGTTCGTCGATGTCGACGGCCATGATGCATCCCGCCTGCGCACCCCTTTCACGCAGGATGCGGGTCAGCTTGCGCGTATCGACGCCGCCGATCGCCACGATGCGGTGTTTCTGCAGATATTCCCCCAGCGTTTCCTGCAGGCGCCAGCTCTCGGCACGAAGCGGCAGATCGCGAATCACCAGCCCGGCAGCGTGGTTGCGGGCGGACTCGAAGTCCTCGTCATTGCAACCGACGTTTCCGATGTGCGGGTAGGTCAGCGTGACGATCTGGCGGCAGTAAGATGGATCGGTCAGTATCTCCTGGTAACCGGTCATCGCCGTATTGAACACGACTTCGCCGCTGGAACGGCCTCCGGCGCCGACCGCCAGGCCGCGGAGAATCGTGCCATCGGCCAGCGCGAGAATCGCGGGCGGAAGAGAGGGTAACAAGGACACGCAGGGCTCCTGTGCATGTTGCAGTTGAATTTGGCGTCTGTCCGACCTACAGATACGCAAAAGCGGGACGGCCAGGCAGCCCTCCCGCTCGAATCTTTGCAAGCCGGCCGATTATACCGGAGCAGACCCTCTTTCGACAATTCGCGCGGCCACCATCGCGGCGTGGCGGCGCCGGCGGCACTCCGCCAGCACGCCGGCAGCCCGCTTCGAAGCAGGAACCGCGCTTTTCCGTCGGCTGCCGTTGCGTGCCTGCGGATCACTGGGAGATATCGGCAGCACGCGCGACGACTTGAGCCGGTCTTCGGCGTCCGTCGGCAACCGCGTTGCGCAGACTCGTGGCAAGCGGGTTGCAGGGCCTTGCCCGGAAAGGAAGCCGCCCATGGCCGGCAGGATCTTCATCAGCTACAGTCACCAGGACGCGCAGTACTGCCGCGAGATGGCGACCGCGCTGGAAGCGAATCGCATGCTCCGGGACGCGGTCTGGTACGACAGGAAGCGAATCGAAGTCGGCGACCGCTGGTATCGGGAAATCGAGCAGGCGCTGGCCGCATCGAGCATCGTCTTCCTGCTGGTGAGCCAGAAGCACACCAACCACGGCTCGACCGTTGCGGCCTGAAAGCGCTGCTCGCCGCGCTGCTCGCCAGAACGCCGGCGCAGCGCCGGACTTTCGACGCGCTGTTCGTCGCCTGTTGCCCCGAGCACGACGCCGACTGGCCGCACAGGCGGCGATGGCCGACGCGGCCGCGCGCACGCCGGCAGCCGCGGCGAGCGACGAGGGGCCGCGATCTGCCAGCCAATCCGCTTCGCCGCCCCCGCCGCCACCGCCCGACTGGCGGCAACGCCTGCTGCTCGCCGCCGCGACGCTGCTCGTGCTCGCGGCACTCGTTTCGGCGATTTGGCCGCCACCGCCACCATCCCCCCCTCGTCAATATACGGGACGAACCCGCGGGCGTGCCGCTGCCGCCGGCGGTAGCCACGGCTGGCGACCCCGAGCTGCCCGACCAGCCGGTCGACAAGTTCTGGACCTGACGCGTCGACGCCGTCGAGCCGGCGGCGATTCGCGTGCCGCCGCGACTCGGACCGCTGCCATTGGCGCTGCTCGGCGCGCGCGCTGGCGATCGCCGCTTTCGTCTGGTGGCGTTACCGGCAGCGCTTTCCGGTCATCGAAGCGTTGCCGTCCACGCACCGCGGCGTCGGCTGGCAGCCGCTGCCGACGCCCGCGCGCGGCGAGCGCGGGCCGACCGACCCGCGCCGCCGACGCCAGCTCGTCTGGAACATCGAGCAGTTCATCGCCGACGACCCCACGCGCCGGCTGGATCTGCCACACACCGTCGACGCTACGGCGCGTGCCCGCGGATGCGTGCGCATGCACTTCCTGCCGGCGGCGTACGAGCGCGCGGTGTGGTTCTGGCTCGACCCCCATTTCGAAAGACCACTGGCGAGGCAGGTCGCTGGCGAACTGCTGGCGACACTGCGTGCGGACGGGCTCAACGCCCGCTAGGGCCAGTTCACCGACCTGCCGCTGCGCGTCGACTGCCCCGGGCAGCCCGGCTATCGGCCGCTCGCCGAAGAGGGCCAGGGCCGCCAGGCGCTGGTCACCATCCTGACCGATGGCGAAGGTCTGCGACAGCGCCTCGAACATTCGCTCTACCGGCAACAGGCGCTGCGCCTGTTGCGTGCGCTCGCGCAGTGGCCGCGCCTGTGCTTCGTCGCCTGCTCGCCGCGCGGCGAGCAGCTTGCCGCACTGTTCGCGGACTGCACGGTGCCGCTCGAAGCCGTCCCCTTGCCCCGGCTTGCCGACTGGCTCGGCGGGGTCGGCAGCGACCCCGCGGCACTGGCACCGGTCGAGTCGCGGCTATGGGGAGCACTGCGACAATGGGTCGCGGTCGTCTCGCTCGGCGGAGACCAGGCCGACGCCGCCGCCGCGATCCGCCTCTGTGCAGAGTTGCATCTGCCGGCAGATCCGCTGGCAGCTCGACCGCATCGTCGCTGCCGCTGCCGAGCCGCGCGAGCGCCGGCGGCTGATCAACTGGCTGCTGCGCTGCGAGGCGTCGGACGACCGGGCGCTGGCCGACGGCGATCTGGCGAAGCGCGCGATCGCCTGGTGGAGCGAGCGCTACACCGACGCCGAGCGGCAGAAGGAGCAGCAGGAAAATCCGCTGTTGCCGTGGAGGAACTCGCTTGCCAACCGCCGCTGGCAGCTCGAACGCGCGCTGTTGCAGTTCGCCATCGATCCCGGGGCTGCCGCCGATCGCCTGTGCGAACTCGCCGGCGACCAACTGCGCGCCGAAATCGAGCAGCGCCTCGGCGAATTTGTCGCCGCCGAACATCGTCGACGCAATCGCGACGGCGACGGCGACGGCCAGTACATCTACCTCAACTGGAGTTTCGCCGCGCAGCCGCCGACCACCCGCCACCGCCTGCGCGAGCTCGGCTTTGCTGCCGGACTGTTCACTGGCGGGCCGGTAATCCCCCGCGCCTGTTGCTCGGCGGAGCGATCCAGGAGCACCCGGTGTTCGCCGCACAGACGCTGCGCCTCGTCCCACGCGACGGGCAGAGCGCCTACCGCGTCACGCTCGGCAGTGCGCGTGCCAGCGTGACGCTGCCGGGGCTCGCCGGCGGCGCCGAAGTTCCCGCGAGGTGGTGCTGGCAAGCCGGCGAAAACGCGCTGCAACCGGCGGACAGCAGCGTCCTGCTGCGCGCCGTACCACGAGCGCGCGGCCCGGCAACTGGCGATTCGCCTGCTCGACTGGGGCAGCGCCGATCCGGTCCTGGTCGGGTTGGACTGGGCTCCCCACCTGGACGATTGGCTCGGCAGCAACCCGGAGCTGGACCGACGGACGCAGGTGCTCGTCGTCGTCGCCGATGGCGCGTGCGCTGAACTTCGCCGGAGCGAAGGCAGTTGCCGCGGCAGCGCTGCCGTGGCGCGTCGTCGCGCAGGGCGGCGACGCACGCATCGCGAGCGGGCCGGAGTGGGAGCGGGAGAACGTCGGCGGAATCGAGTGGGTATGGGTCTACCCGGGCAGTTTCACGATGGGTTCGCAGCCGGGCGAGCCGATGGCCTACGAATCGGAGATCGTCGATCCACCGCGCATCGTGACGCTGTCCGCGTTCCAGATCTCGGCGAGCGAAACGACCAACGCGCAATACGCGCGCGCCTTTCCCGAGCATTCGCCGCGCGACGATCTGCCGAGCGAGGCGCAGTGGCAATACGCCGCGCGCGGCGGCAGCCGAACGCGCTGGCCTTTCGGCGACGACGAGACGCAATTCGGTCGCCATGCCTGGTTTGCCGACAATTCTGGACGACAGGCTCATCCAGTCGCACAGAAACTTCCCAACCCGCTGGGTCTCCATGACATGCACGGCAACGCGGAGGAATGGACGCGCGACTTCTAGGCAGACTACGAGTCGGGCAGCTTCGTCGACCCCGAAACTGCGACGGGAGACGGCAGGCGGGTTCTGCGCGGCGGTCTCGTCGTCGGTTCGCCCAAGAACCTGCGCTCGGCGCACCGGGACGGCGGCGATGCCGTCACGCTCTGGGGCCCGATCCCCGGGTTCCGCTGCGTTTGTGTCCCGCCCCAGCATTGAGCCATTATTGATTCGCTTCCGTGTCTGGCGTGGCATGCTGGCCAATGGCCCGAGGGGGCTTGCTGCGTTGGGGCCGAGCGTAGCGAGGCCCGAGCAATTTGTGCATTTGTGTTGTCTTGCTGGCCACGAGCGTCGATTTGGCGGTTCTCCGGGTGGTCTCGCGTAAGGAGGCGCTGGTCCGCAGCGTTCGTTCGTACCATGGACTGCTGGCGTTTCCATGAACGGTCGAGAGCCGAAGGAAGCGTTCCGTTGGATGTTCGGATCGTCGATGCGTCAGCTAAGGAGCCTAGCAAAAATAAGTTGAACAAATATGGCCCGGGGAATACCATGTGGT
>NZ_JAMTDV010000062.1:0-89197 GCF_023806565.1 Accumulibacter sp.
GAAATGCAGGTCGCCTTGCCGCGCTTCGTGCAGGTGCTGATGGCTGCCGGCGACCGCTATCTGGCGGCCAATCTGGCCGGCTTTCGCGCGCTCGTGGCATCCACCGAAACGATGCAGGCCGAGAACTATCGCATTCTCGGCATCGTCCAGTCCGACGCCGCGTGGCTCAATCCGGCACACGAGGACAACTACTACATCGCCGCCGCGATCCTGCCGTGGGCGGGCGAAGTGGCGGCGGCGCAATACGTTCTGCGAAAGGCGACGGCAGCGCGCCCGTTCGACGCGCTTCCGCCCTTCTACTACGGCTTCGACGAACTCCACTTTCGGAAAAATCCGGTCGAAGGGGCGAAATGGCTGCGCATTGCGGCGAGCCACAGCAGCGACGAACTCGAGCAGATCCAGTTGCAGCAAATGGCAGCAGCCTGGCTCAGCAAGGGTGAGGATCTCGAATTCTCGATTCGCCTCCTGCGTACGATGGCCAGGGAAACCCGGCACAAGGCTTTTGGCCGTTTCCTTGAGAAGCGCGCGGAGCGTCTGGAAAACCTGCTCTTGCTCGAGCGCGCGATCGCCCGCTACACTGCGCTCACCGGCCAGCCGCCCAAACGCCTGCAACAACTCTTGGAACGCTCGATCCTGCCGACCATTCCGGCCGATCCCTTCGGCCTGCCATACGAAATCGATGCCGAGGGCAGGCCGGAGGTCGTGCAGCCGGCAGCGGGCATTACCGGGAGGACGAAGTGAGCGAAGCGATTCGCGTCGAGGCGATCCGCAAGACCTATCCAGGGGCATGGCGCAAGCCGGCGAAGGAAGCGCTGAAAGGGATCTCGCTGTGCATCGACGCCGGCGAAACCTTCGGCTTCATCGGCCCGAACGGGGCGGGCAAGAGTACGCTGATCAAGATCCTGATCGGCGCGCTGCACCCGACCACCGGCAGCGCGACCATTTTCGGGCGCAGCGTGCGCGAACCGGAGGCTCGCCGGGGGCTCGGCTTCGTTCCCGAAAATCCGAGTCTGCAGGACCATCTGACGCCGAGCGAAATTCTGCGCATGGGCCTGCGCCTGCATCGGGTGCGCGTCGACGACGAGCGCCGGCATTGCTTGCACTGGCTCGACCGCTTCGATCTGGCGGCAGTCGCCGACAGCCGACTGCGCGGCTTTTCCAAGGGAATGTTGCAGCGCACGGCGCTGGCACACGCGCTGGCGATCCAGCCGCGGCTGCTGATCCTCGACGAGCCGCTGTCGGGACTCGACCCGGTCGGTCGCAAGGACGTCGTCGACATCCTCGACGAATACCGTCGTCAGGGAGGAACGCTGTTCTTTTCGTCGCACGTGCTGCACGACGTCGAGCGGATCGCCGACCGCTTCGGTCTCATCCATCGTGGCGAATTGCTGACCATTCGCTCACCGCAGGAGTTGGCCGCCGATCAGGCCGACCGCTATGTCCTGCGCTACCGCGGGAGTGCGGCGCTCCGGGACTTCGTCGAGCTGCGGCCGGGTCTGTATGCGCGCGAGACGGGCGCCGCCGAGTTGCCCGCGGTCATCGCCGAAGTGCATGCCAGTGGCGGCGTTCTGCAGGAGGTGGAGCCCTGCGTTTCGCTCGAAAGCGTCTTTTTTCGGACGATTTCTGCGAGCGAAACGCCGGGATCCGCCGGTGCCTGAACCGAGGTCGCATCGCTTGATCGCGGTTTCCGCAGCGTTCGGCGCGGTTGTCGATCATGTCTGAAACGGATTGTGTCACGCCGCCGCTCTGCGTCGATCTGGACGGAACGCTCAGCCGCACCGACCTGACCGCGGAATCGCTGCTGGCCCTTGGCAAGCACCACCCGCTGCGACTGCTTGGACTGACGCGGGAACTGGCGAGGGGAAGGGCGGCCTGCAAGCTGGCCTTGGCGCGTTTGTCGTGCTGTGACCCCGCTACGCTGCCCTACAACGAGGCGGTTCTCGACCTGGTGCGGACGGCGCGCGCGGAGGGGCGGCGGACGGTGCTCGTCAGTGCTTCGCCCCGCCCCTGGGTAGACGCGGTGGCCAGTTACCTGGGTCTCTTCGACGAGGTTCTCGCCACCGACAACCCTGCCATCAACCTGTCCGGGCAGGCCAAGGCGGCGCGACTGGTCGCACTTTATGGCGAGCGCGCCTTCGATTACGCGGGCAACGCACGCGCTGATCTGCCCGTCTGGCGGCATGCCCGCAAGACGATCGTCGTCACGCCGGAACACGGTGTTCTCGCTCGTGCCCGCTCGCAGGGTGAGGTAGCCGCCGTGTACGACGATCGCCCGGCGCGCTCGTGGACGTGGCTGCGGGCGACGCGCATTCACCAGTGGGCAAAGAACCTGCTGGTGTTCGTGCCCCTTCTGGCAGCTCACGCCTGGGACCGCCAGACGGCAGTCACGCAGGCGTGTCTGGCTTTCCTGATCTTCGGCCTGGCCGCATCGAGCGTGTACCTGCTCAACGACCTGCTCGACCTGGATGCCGACCGGCGCCATCCGCGCAAGAAATTGCGGCCATTCGCGGCGGGTCTGTTGCCGCTGCCGCAGGGGGTTCTCGGTACCGCCGCCCTGTTCGTCGCGGCACTCGTTCTGGCCGCTTTCCTGCCGCTGACCTTCCGTGCGGCGCTCGCTGCCTATCTCGGCATCACGCTCGCCTACACTTTTTATTTGAAGCAGCTCGTCCTGGTCGACATCCTGATTCTGGCCGGGTTGTACACCGTGCGTCTGGTGGCGGGCGCCGAAGCGATTGAAGTTCCCCTGTCGTTCTGGCTGCTTGCTCTTTCGTTCTTCCTCTTCATGAGCCTGGCCCTCGTCAAGCGCTACACCGAGCTTCTCGTGCAGCGCGACTCCGGTTCGCTGACGGTGCATGGACGCGGCTACCAGGTGCGCGACTTCCCCCTGCTGCAAACCATGGGCATGGTGTCGGGTCAGCTCTCGGTGCTCGTGCTGGCGCTTTACATCAACAGCGAATCCGGCAGGGTTCTCTATCGCCACATCGAGTATCTCTGGTTCCTCTGCGTGCTCTTGCTGTTCTGGGTGAATCGCGTCTGGCTGCTCGCCCACCGCGGCGAAATGCACGACGACCCGCTGGTGTTTGCCCTCAAGGACCGGGTGAGCCGCGCGATCGCCGTCGTCGCTTCGCTCGCTGTCTGGCTGGCGCGGTGAAAGCGACCAAGCCCGACACCCTTGCCGGCTGGGGGCGAGTGGCAACCGCCCGGCAGACGCTGCTGCGGCCAAACGACCGCAACCTTCCGCTCGCCGCCATCGATCACGGCACGCTGCTGCCTTACGGTCTAGGGCGTTCGTACGGAGACGTCGCGCTGAACGATGGCGGCCATGCACTGCTTACACGCGGGCTCGACCGCTTCATCGCCTTCGACGCGGTCAACGGTCTGCTGCAAGCCGAAGCCGGGGTGACGCTGGACGAGGTTCTCGAGATCGTCGTTCCACGTGGCTGGTTTCCGGCGGTCACGCCGGGAACGCGTTTCGTCACCCTCGGGGGGGCCTTGGCCAACGATGTGCATGGCAAGAATCATCACGTGGCTGGTTGCTTCAGCGCTCACGTCACGCGTTTCGAGCTGCTGCGCTCGGACGGCGAGCGCCGGCTCTGCCTGCCGGATGATCCGTGGTTCCAGGCGAGCGCCGGCGGCCTCGGTCTGACCGGATTGATCACCTGGCTGGAAATCCGCCTGCAGCGCGTGGACAACCCCTGGGTCACGGTTGAAACGACGAAGTTCGGCAATCTCGACGAGTACTTCGAGCTCGACCAGGCGAGCGCTGCGAAGTGGCCATATACGGTGGCGTGGATCGATTGCGCCGCGCGCGGACCGGCGCTCGGCCGTGGCATCTACCTGGCAGGCAAGCACGCGCCGCCGGAGACGAGTCCGCCAGCCTTTCGGCGCAGCCGGCTCGACGTGCCGTGCATGCCCCCGTTCTCGCTGGTCAATACCCCGGTTCTCCGCGCCTTCAACTTCCTGTACTATCGCCTGCCTCGTCGCCGTCAGGGCAGCAGTCACTACGAACCGTTTTTCTATCCGCTCGACCACGTACGCAACTGGAACCGCATCTATGGACCACGGGGTTTCCATCAGTACCAGTTCGTCGTGCCGCACGATGGCGCCCGTGCGGCGCTCGGCGAAGTGCTCGCTCGCGTCGCGGCGAGCGGGCAGGGTTCCTTTCTGGCGGTGCTTAAGACTTTCGGCAACTTGCGCTCGCCGGCGATGCTCTCGTTTCCGCGCCCGGGCGTGACGCTGGCACTGGATTTTCCCAATCGCGGGGCAGCGACGAAGTCGTTGTTCACCACTCTTGACGGCATCGTGCGACAGGCCGGCGGGGCCCTGTACCCGGCGAAGGATGCCTGCATGCGTGGCGACGATTTCCGGCGTGCTTACCCGGCGTGGGAGTCCTTCCAGTCGTACGTCGATCCCTGTTTTTCGTCGGACTTCTGGCGCCGGGTCAGCCAGCGGGAGTAGTGGCGTGCAACGCATTCTCATCTTCGGTGCGACCTCGGCAATCGCAGAAGCGACCGCCCGCCGGCTGGCCTCGCCACAGGCGGCGTTCTTTCTGGTCGGCCGCAACGCGCAGCGGCTGGCCGCGATTGCCGACGACCTCGCGGTGCGTATCGGTCATCCCGTGCATCGTGCGACCGCCGACCTCGACGACCTACCACGCCATCGACAGCTCGTCGACAGCGCCATCGCGACGCTCGGCGGAATCGATCTGGTGCTCATCGCCCACGGCACGCTGCCCGACCAGAAAGCGTGCCAGGACGATGTCACGGCAACCATGGCCGCGATCCATACCAATGCCTTGAGCGCCGTCAGTCTTTGTACGCTGGTCGCCAGCCACCTCGAAGAGGCGCGCAGCGGCACGCTGGTGGTGATCGGCTCGGTCGCTGGCGACCGTGGCCGGCAGAGCAACTACGTATACGGTTCGGCGAAAGGGATGCTGGCGATCTTCCTGCAGGGCCTGCGTAACCGACTCCACGCCGCGGGTTGCAACGTCATCACGATCAAGCCGGGATTCGTCGACACGCCGATGACCAGAG
Organism: Accumulibacter sp.; assembly: GCF_023806565.1. Classification (GTDB taxonomy): domain Bacteria; phylum Pseudomonadota; class Gammaproteobacteria; order Burkholderiales; family Rhodocyclaceae; genus Accumulibacter. The sequence goes on from NZ_JAMTDV010000062.1 coordinate 5,034, forward strand.
ACTTTGCCAAGGGGGTGCTTTGGGCGCAAGCGGACGACATCGCCCGGGGAATCGTCAGGGCCATCCGCAAGCGGGCGAATGTCGTTTACTTGCCGTGGTTCTGGTGGGCCATCATGGCGGTGATACGGAGCATTCCGGAATGGGTGTTCAAGCGGATGCGGCTTTAACACCTGATCACTTGCAACAACCGGGCAGGACCCGTTCGCTTCGACGGGTCGGTCGAGAAGAATCAATTCAGAAAATCGATACGTGGATTATCCTCGACAAGACAGACATCTTCCCAGCGCCAATGAGTTATGTTTTTTTGTACTCGTTCCCGCGCTCTCTCTGGGAATCGGGGCAATATTGAACGCTACGCTGGTTCGCGGCGCCTATGAATGGTGGGGAATTGCACGCATTTGCTATGAGTTATTTGACCGAACTGGTTTCTGGTGTATTGCGCTTGGAATCTGGGCCGCTGGGGTTGCCAAAGAGTCGGACCCCTCCATTTGGCATCGCTTATTCGTAGGCCGGTTTCTGTGGGCATGGGGAACCATGGCAGCAATCCTGCTTTGTCTTTCTGGATTGCATGTCTTGAACCCTCCCACAGGTTCGTTCGTCGACTTTCTCGCTCTCTGCATCATTCTGTCCGGCGTCCCCGCTCTTGAACTTGCAAGGCATTCCAGCATCAGTCTTGGGATGTTGTCGATCTTGAGATCGACTGCTGCTGGTTCTGCCGTATTCGCGGCCTACACTTGCATAGCCTACTTCCATACCATGATCAAAGGCAGCCTGTTTATTTTGGCTGTCCCCAATGACATTCTGCTTTGGAATGCAGATGCACTGCTACTGGGGAAATCGTATTACCAATTGCTAGCGCACTGGCGCAGTTCGCATGGATCAATTGTGCAATTCCTCGATATCGCATACATTGGTCTTCTGCAGCAGGTCTGTTGGTCAGCCCTGTTCTTTCACGGTGCCAGGGATTGGGTGAACGGAAGGCGTTATCTTGCCGCCATGTTCCTCATATACTCTATTGGACCAGCCATCTATTTCGTCGTGCCATCTAAAGGACCAATATTCTACGCACCAGATCTTTTTAGGGATCTTCGCATGTTGGCTCCTGACACCTGGCATTTGGCCCGCTTCCTGACCTGGAGCACGGACAGTACCGTTGCCGGCATCTTGCACGAGATTTCGCCCTTTGCCTATATCGCAGCTCTTCCCAGTCTTCACGTAGGTATTGCACTGATCATGTTCGCGGCCATGCGGCAAAGTGCGACCGTCTCCCTATTTAATGCTGTGCTGCTCGCGCTCACGGTAGCTGCTACCAACATTCTTGGTTGGCATTATGCTGTCGATCTGCTTGCCGGGTTGATGCTCGGTGCTCTAAGCTGGGCTTTCGCGTGCCGGATTTCACCATTGCAGGACGAAACGGTTGCTAAACCGGAGTAGACGATCTTCCGATAACTCAATGCCAAGAGGTAGATAGCAAAGCTTATGGCCTCCGTGTCAACGACGTCTTCCGCCACCGGCAACGATGAGCGCCTCGCGCTTCTGATCTTTGTGATTGTTTTTCCCTACATATTTTTCCGTAATGCATGGATTACGGAGGATGCATTCATTAATTTCAGAGTAATCGAGAATTTCTTGTCTGGTGAAGGCCCTGTCTGGAACATTGGAGAACGTGTACAGGTATTTACCTCGCCTCTTTGGATGCTGCTGACGACCGGCGCTGTTGCTATCACTGGAGAGTTTTTTTTTACGACAATTTTCCTGTCTTTTGGGCTTACCACCCTGACTCTGTCCAACCTGTATTTCGCATCATTGCGGATTCCGGCCGTTTTCTTCGTCTTGGCCACGATACTTCTGTTGACTCGTTGCTTTGTCGACTATTCGTCTTCCGGTCTGGAAACGCCCTTGGTCGCTCTGACTCTCTCCTGCTTCGTGCACCTGTGGTGCCGACTGGAGCGTGGCGCTTACCAGACCTTGCTCTTGACTCTCGTTGCCAGCCTATGCGTGATAACGCGACACGATAGTCTCCTGCTTACGGTGCCATTCCTCGTCGTTCAGGTGTTTAGGTCCATCCGCTCGATTTCAGGTAGTTCATGGCTTGGCCAGGGTAGGCAGGTCTTGGTGGGCGCAATGCCACTATTCTTATGGACAGCTTTTTCAGTCTTTTATTATGGCTCACCAGTTCCTAACTCAGCAAACGCGAAAATCGTTTCGGGTAACGTTACTTTCGATGTCGCTCGGCAGGCGACGCGATTTTTCGAGTACATGCAGCATTTCGGCCCAGTAGAACTTTGCCTGATCAGTGCTGCGGTCTTTATTTCAGCTGCTTACCGAACCCGCCATTTGGGTCCTTTGCTCTCCGCTCTGCTTCTCTTTACAGCTTATCTCTTCTCTGTCGGTGGTGACTACATGGCCGGGAGATTTTTTGTTGGTCCTTCTGTGGTTTCGGCAATTATTCTTGCCAATATCATTTCTAGCATGGTTGAGGCACAACAGGATGTGGCTGGCCAAAGATGGGCGATGGACCGGCGGATTTCGCAAACCTTAATTTTCTTCCCCCTAGTTGTGCTGGTTGTGGTCCGGTTGACCGGTGCCAACAGCAGTGAGTATATCCGGGCAAAGATTGTCGATGGTATCGCTGATGAGAGAGGCATCTATTATGGTTATACCGATTTTATTACGGTCGCGAAATTTGGTCTCAGCCACCCGTTCAGGACGACAGGAGAGCAAATTCGGGAGTCGCTTGGTTCTGGAAAGGAAATCCTGATTGCATGCCATATCGGAATGGTTGGCTATTATGCCGGGGCAAACCGTTATATTGTCGACCCGCTTGCATTGAGTGATGCTTTTCTTGGACGCATGCCCCTGCGAACTGGCACGCAAAGAGTCGGTCATTTCGAGCGATATGTTCCGCGCCAGTACCTCGAATCAGTCGTTACTGGCGAGAATCGTTTCACACATCCATTGGTGCGCCAGTACTACGATGATATCGTTGCCGCGACTCGCAAGCCTTTGCTTGCACCAGATCGTTGGGGAGCGCTGCTGCGCTTGAATGGGAGGCACTACAGAGACTTAGGCAACGTGTCGGAATCCGATCTTGGCGGGCCCGTACTGATTGATGGGGATGTCAATTTTGTAATGCATTCCTGCCTCGGCGGGCAGAAGACGCCGGTTTATGTCGTCAGAGAAAAGGTTGTCGGATCAAATCGACTTGAGCCTTTCAGAGGGTCAGCACAATCTGCCGATCTTCCACGTACCACTACAAATGCAAGGTAGGCAGGGCTTTTCTTCGTATTGATACTTCTGGATTTCGACGTTTGCAGATTATTTTGTGTTTGCCCTGCCTGATGACTGTGAACCAAATGAGGGCTTCGGTTGATGTCTGCGATTGATGTCTTTGGATGGAGATCTCTCGGTCTTGCGTTTATTGTGCTTGTTGCGGTGGCGTTCCCGTTCTGGGTTGTTAGTATTCCGCCAGTGACGGATCTTCCCCAGCACCTGGGCCAGATTTTTCTGCTGGAAGAAACCTTGGCCGGGCGGCGCCCAGAACTGATGCTGAGTCCTTGGTACTACCCCAACACGCTCGTTTATGGCCTGATCTATGGTTTCTGGCAGGTTGCGGACCCACTCACCGCTGCGCGCCTGACGATGAGTGTGCTGGCGGTAGCATGGGTGTCGGCTAGCTACGTTCTTGGGAGATTTCACAACCGGCCCGCCGAGAACTGGTTGATCGGTGTGCCGCTCGTGTTCAATTTCCTGTTCTACTGGGGCCTGCTCAATTTCCTCATTGGCTGGCCAGTTTTCTGCCTATTCATGCAGGTTGCCCGCGCTCGCCCTGGTCGAAGCCAAGCGCTTGTGATGGCTGGTGCAGGGTTGTTGCTGTATTACGCGCATGCACTTTGGTTCCTGATGGCCAATGTGTGGCTAATTGCCCGATTCATCGACCGGCAGCCCGGTTCCTGGCGGCAATCGCTGGGGTGCATGCTTCCGGGCTGGGTGCTGGCTTGCACCTGGTACCCGCAACTGGCCGCCGCGCGGCGTGCCAGCGGCGTAGAAACCGGGGTCGATTGGGGCGCGATGCCTTTGGAACGTGCTGACCTCAACTACTTTGCCAATGCCGCACAAGGCGGACTGCAGGGCGGTCTGGAGTCGACATACATCGTCGTCCTGGCTTTCTGGATCGCTCTGTCTGTCTTTACCCGGTGGCGGCATCTCGAAGCGGAAACCGACAAGCCGCTTCTCGTTGCTGCCGTCGGGTTTATCATGGCCTACTGGGTGCTGCCGTGGAACTACATGAATACGATCTTCTTCAGCCAGCGCTGGCTGCCTTGTGGCCTGACCTTGCTGCTGCTTGCCCTGCCGGCCCCACGCGTACCCCGGCTTTACTGTTTTACGGCCGGACTTACTCTGCTCATCGTCTTTTCGCTGGCGACGATCAAGTCGTGGCGAGACTGGGAAGAAGAGCAAATGGGTGGATTTCTGGAAGCGATCGGGAAGCTCGAGAAAAGCGACCGCGTGTTCGGCGTCGACATGTTCGGCGGGAGCATGTACGTCCGGGGCAGGCCGGGACTTCAGCTTTCGTCCTATGCGCAGGCGTTGCGAGGTTGCGACACCAACTTCAGCTTTACTGATCATCACACGGGCATCGTGCAGTACGTCGACCGGTCGCACACCAACCCGATTCGCCGTCTTGTCTCGTCCCCCTACCTCACCAAACCAGAACACCTGCGCGGATTCAATCGAGCGTTGGTGAATGGCGATGCAGCCCTTCACGAGTTCTTCAGCGCTCGACTGAATCTGGAACCACTCGACGACAGCCAGCAGACCTGGCGTGTCTACAGAATCCTCCCGCGTTAGCCATGGGGAGCACAGCTTAGGGCCACATTCGCGTGGCGGAGCTCGATCTGCCGCTCAAGCGACCGAAGCAAATTGTTGTAGGACAGATCACGCTCGCTGACGATCTGCGAAAAAGCAGCCGACAGCGCCTGCCGGGCGGAAGCGATGGCCAGGCAGTAGCTGTGGGTGGAGTCGCTGATCGCCAGTCCTTCTCCGACATCGTCGTTTCGCGCTGTGAGGACGTGCTCGGCACGGACGAAGGCGACCAGCGCCGCAGCCGCGTAGTCGCGAGGAATGCCTTCCGCCAGTGCCTCGGCTTCGGCATATTGCCGCTGGGGCAGCAGGACGTGGAGCACCTGATCGCGAATGGCGTTGTGGAACCCTGGCTGACGCTCGTATTCCATGGCCAGCAGACGGTAACCCAGTTCCCACTCGTTCACCCGGTTCCACGTCAGCATTCCCATCGGAACGGCTATCAGCAACACGACGGCGAGAATTGTGCGTGGTTGTGCGAGGCGCCCCATGAGGTCGACCAGGATCAGCGTCAGTCCACCGACGGAAACGAACAGGAAGCGTTCGCTGGCCATCGACCAGGTGGTGAAGGGAATGAACTGCAGATAGACGGTCCAGGGAGCGACGATCAGCACTACGCCAAGCGGCCAGAGCGTCCGCCGAAAGAAAATCGCACCGGCTGCCAGCATGACGAGAAGGAGGCCACCAGCCGTAGCGAGCCAATGCCAGTTTCCAGCGTCGTAGACGTCGTGATAGAGGCCAAGCGGGTATGGCCAAAGCAGCAGTCGCGCAAGCGCAGCGAAAATTCGCGACGCACGTTCGGTCGAGACCAAGAAACCGGGATGGTTTTCGATGCGGATTCCGGTTGTTTCGCCGATCTTCATATGGACGAATGCGGCAAAGACCACGAGCGCCCAGAGCAGGAGCAGCGTGACGAGCTTGCGCGTAGCGGGAATTCCCGGGCAATGGCGCCAAGCTGCAGCGATCAGGGCGGTCAAGAACATGACCTGAGTCATTCCCGCCGCCTTGCTGAAACATGCGAGCAGGAGCAATGCCGCCGCCAAAAGAACATTCCGGGCTGGCCAGCTCGTGCGCATCCCTTGGACGAGCGCCGCCGCCGACAGGAAGCCGAGAGTCCCGGCCATCAGATCCTTGCGGGCGGCGACCCAGGCAGCCGCTTCCACGTGCGCAGGGTGGACGACGAAGAGCACGGTTCCGCACATTGCCAGCACGCCGGCCTGGGCAGCCCACGCCGGCCGAAAGAAGAGGACGAGTTCCCTTGCCAGCCAGCAGAAGCTCGCGGCCGAGAACGAGTACCAGACGAGATTGGTGACATGAAAGGTGGCCGGTTCATCGCCGAACAGACGGAAGTCCAGCCAGTAGGTGAAGTCGCGAACGGGCAGGTATTCCCAGGGGTTGCCAGGCTTCACCAGGAATTGGTGAAGTTCGGTCCACGGCAACTGACGGATCATGCGATTGGTGTAAGCCAGGTAGATCTCGTCGTCGGCGAAGAGCTCGTGGAAGATGGTCGGGAGAAAGAGGCAGAAGCCGCAGACGAGCAGCAACGCGGTGCTCGTTCGCAACATTCTCCACTGCGGATTCAGTTCGGGTTCGCGCACGCACGGCGGCCTGTCACGTGGGGAGTTGCCGGGAACCAGATCAATTGTCATTGGCTCTGCCGTAGCGAAGGTTCGCTCCCCGGGAAGGTGCAGCGTACGTCAATGTGAAACGACCGCAAAGTAGCGAAGCATTCTTCGACAGGCGGCCGAAAGGCGTTCGCAAGAAAGCGGCTCTTCGTGCGGCAAGCGCAGTCGCCTTCTGGCATCAGTTCCGCCACTTAGAACGGGCGTGAGATGTCCACGCCGTACTGGCATGGCTGGAAGGTGGCGTCGGCCTCGATCTCAACATCCTGATCGGGCTTGCCGAGGATCGTGATCATGCGGTGGAGCATGAAGCAGCGAAGCTGTGTGTTGCGCGGGTGCGCGAGAATTCGGCGTGAGAGAAACCCGTGAGCTGGGGGCCGGCCATCGGATGGTCTCCCCAGGTCAAGTGCCGAGCAGCGGGACGCCGAGCGCGGCAGCCGCCGCGCGCAGCTCCTGGTCGAGCGTCGCCAGGGGAAGGTTGAGGCGTTGCGCCAGTTCGAGATAGGCGGCGTCGTAGACGGTCAGCCGGAACCGTGCGGCCAGTTGGGACGCGACTGCCCATGCCTGGCTGGCCGTCTCGTCGTCAATCGTGACCGGGAGATCGTGCAGGAATCCGGCGAGGCGTTGCCGACGTTCGCTGTCGATCCGGCTGCGGCGCTCGGCCATCGCCAGCGCATTGAGAACTTCCAGCGGCCACAGCGCGGGCGCGCACGCGCCCGCGACCCCGACACGTACCAGCAGCGCGCGCGTGGCGGGCGTGCGTTCGTCCTCGAAACACCAGGATAAGGCGATGGAACTATCCAGAACGAAACTCACGGCCGACCTTCATTCACCAGATCCTTGATCTTGAGGTCGCCTAGCGTGACGCCGCGGCTCGCCTCCAGAATGCCTTCGACGGCACGTCTGGCCTTGGCCTGGTCAAAGCCTGGTCCGGCGGGCACCAGGCGCGCGACAGCCCTGCCGCGCCGGGTGATGAGCACTTCTTCGCCACTCTCGACCCAATCGAGCAAGGTGCCGAGTTTGTTTTTCGCTTCGAAGGCCCCGATCTCGCGCATGAGATTTTTCCTCTAACAGACTAGACTACAGGCTAGACTACTCCAGGATGGCCACGGACTTCAAGGGTGAAAAAGCACGATACTTCTCTATTGACTGGAGTTTAGACACGCGCTGCGAACGTTGGCTTGCTGCAGACTCGTCTGCGCCCACGCGACGGCAAGTCCCCTCCCGTCCCTGACGAGAGAGGTTCGCCCCTATGCAACAAGTGCCGCATCAATGCTCTCCGCGGGCACGGCGGTGATCCCTTCTCCGAGCGGCCAGGGTGAACCTTCGGCGTGGCAGATCACGTACAAGTGATCGAGGCGGAGGGCCGCGTGGGCGGATCGCATGGCGGCACTGACTCTCGGGGCGCGGGTCAGCTTGATTTCGAAGCCGACGCGTTTGCCATTCCTGACGATCAGCAGGTCCAGTTCCGCACCCGTATGTGTACCCCAGAAGAAGGCTTCGCCCCGTTGTGCGCCGCTGCGACGAATGATCTCGCGCACGATCAATCCTTCCCACGATGCGCCGCACATGGGGTGCGCCAGCAACGAGTCGAAGTCACTGATCCGCAAGAGGCTGTGCAAGACGCCGCTGTCGGAGACATACACCTTGGCTGCCTTCACTTCCCGCTTGCCCAGATTGGTGTGCCAAGGCAACAGCCGATGCGCCATATACGTACCCTCAAGGATGTCGAGATAGCGGCTCACGGTCTTGTCGCTCACACCAAGCGACCGGGCAATTTCGCTGCTGTTCCAGGTCTGGCCATGGGAGTGGGCCACCATGGTCCAGAAGCGACGCAAGGTGATTGCCGGCAGGTTTATTCCCAGTTGCGGTAGATCCCGCTCCAGGTAGGTACGAACGAACGCTTCTCGCCATTCTAGACTGCTCCGGAGATCGCTGGCCAACAACGCCCGGGGGAAGCCGCCGCGTAGCCAACGGGTGTCGAGCCAGTCTGCAGTCACGGTGTTCAGGCGGTTTGCTGCGGCAAGTTCGTCCAACCCAAAACCGTCCAGTTCATGAAATGCGACGCGTCCCGCCAAGGTCTCCGCAGTGCGCTGAACAAGCTCCGGTGCCGCGCTGCCCAGGATCAGGAAACGGGCGGGGGCGTCCGGGCGGTCGGCCAGGACCCGCAGCAGCGGGAACAGATCGGGCCGGGCCTGGATTTCGTCGAGGACGACCAGCCCGGTCAGTGGACGCAGCACGAAGGCGGGATCGGCAAGGCGCGCCTGATCGTCAGGATCTTCGAGATCGAATTGCTTGACCGGATTGCCCCATTTTCCGGCCAACTGCCGGGCAAGCGTGGTCTTTCCCACCTGTCGCGGTCCGAGGAGGGCGACTACCGGGAACTGAGTCAGAAGCTGAAACAGGCGATCGAGCTGACTGGAGCGGGGAAGCATGCGGAAATCTACCATGAAATACCGGAGTTCAGCGCCGAATTTTCATGGTAGTTGGCTTCCCGGCCATGGCAGGCCTGCGGTGAGTGATGCCGAGGTGGCAGGAGCGGTCCTGCAGAATGAACCTCGTCGCACCGGTGCGAGAACGTCACCCCGGACTCCGATCCGGGGCCGGTGCCCAGACGCTGTCGCAGTGGATTCCGGCGAGCGGCGGAATGACGAGGTTCTGTCCTCCGCTTGATGAACGCTACTTTCGCCCGCCGAGCAAGCCCAACAGCCCTTCGGTGAGGCGTTGCACCGTCTGCGGGTCGGGAACGGGCAGCCTGAGGTAGCGTTGCCCCGTGGCGGGATCGGTTTGCACCCAGGGCGACTCGCGCTCGCCGGTCGAGGCGGCAGCGAGCTCGCCGAGCAACTGCGCGCCGGCGGCCAGGAGCGGCGCCCAGGAATCGGCTGCGGCGGCGCTTGCCGCAGCCGTCGGCGGCTGCTCCGCAGGGGCGCTGCGCCCGGCGACGGCTGTTTCCGCGGCAGCGCTGACGGGCGCAGGCTCGCGGTACTCCGCCTCGTCGTCGATCGCGCTCGCGGCTTCCGTGCTTGCTTCGACCGGCAACTCCTCCTGGCTCGGCTCCTCGCAGGGTACTTCGACCGCGCTGGAAACCTGCTCGACGGTCTCCATGAACTTCGACAGGCGTGTGCCCTGCAGGACGACCTCGCTTTCGCCGCCGTCGAGCACGCCGGCGAACAGCGATTGCTTGAAGGCCAGCACCGAGAGCATCCCCTCCTCGATCGTTCCCCGGGCGACGAAGTTGATCACCTGCACGCCGCGCGTCTGCCCGAGGCGGTGCACGCGGCCGATCCGCTGTTCGAGCACTGCCGGATTCCACGGCAAATCCATGTTCACCACCACCGCCGCGGCGTGCTGCAGGTTGAGGCCGACGCCACCGGCATCGGTACTGAGGAACAGGCGGCAGGCGGGGTCCTGGTGGAAGCGCTCGACCAGGGCGCCGCGCTGTTCGCCGGGAACGCCGCCGTGGAACAGGACATGCTCCCAGCCCCGCTGCCTGAGTCGGCGAACAATCAGTTCGTGCGTGCGCAGCCACTGGCTGAAGACGACCACCTTGGCCTGCGGATCGGCGAAGAGGTCGTCGAGCAGGGTGATCAGTTCGTCGGCCTTGTAACCGTCGTCGGTCTCGTGGTCGATCAGGAAACTGCTGTTGCACGCCATGCGCATGTTCTGCAGCGAGCAGTGCAGGCGCAATTGGTCCTTGTCGGAAAGGAAGCCGGTATGCCGCCAGCGGTGCACGATGCGCGCAACGATGTCGCGGTTTTCTTCGTGATGCTCGGCCTGCAGCGGGCTCATTGGGAGGAACAGGGTGTTATCGACGCGTTCGGGCAGTTGTTCGAGCACCTCCGCCTTGCGGCGCCGCACCATGATTGGCGCCAGCGTCTCGCCGATCCGGTGCAGTTCGCGATAGCCGATGACGCGACCCCGCTCGTCGCGTTGCTGGTGCCGGTCGAGCAGTCGCCAGGTCGGGCCGAGGCGGTACTGATCGACGAACTGGACGATCGAGATGAGTTCCTCGAGGCGGTTTTCGAGCGGCGTGCCCGTGAGCACGATGGCGTAGGGACTGGCGATGCGTTTCAGCGCGCGCGCGGCGATCGTGTTCCAGTTCTTGATCCGTTGCGCCTCGTCGACGATCACCACGTCTGGCGCCCAGGCGTGAATCAGGTCGAGGTCGCGGCTCACCGTCTCGTAATTGGTGATCTTGCAGAAACCTTCCTGTGCGTAGCGTGCCTGACGGACGGCACGCAGCCCACCGATTACCGTCGCATGGCGTCCGGTGAAGCGGACAAACTCGCGTTCCCACTGGTGCTTGAGCGAAGTCGGACAGATTACCAGCACGCGCTCGGCGGCAAAGTGGCGGGCGAAGATCTCGCTGGCGGCGATTGCCTGAACGGTCTTGCCGAGTCCCATTTCATCGCCGATCAGTGCCCTTCCGGCGCGCGCCGCGAAGAGGGCGCCGGCGCGCTGGTAGGGGTAGAGCTCGGTCTTCAGCAGCGCTTTCAGCTCCGGGCTGTCGGCCCCCAGTGGATAGGCGGCGGCCAGCGTCTGTTGGCGAACTTCGCCGTCGCGGACTTCGGCGACGAAACACAGCGCGTCTTCGTCGCAGCGAAGGTCGTGGCCACTGGCGCGCACCTGCTCGATGAACTGTGGCAACTCGGCGAAGTGTTGCGCCAGCAATTGCCAGCCGTCGGCGTCGACGAACAATCGCCGCAGCATCGGCTGCAAGTCCGCCGGAAACTCGCTGCCGAGACGCAGGCGAATGCGGCGCAGGCCGGCGTAATCGAGGAACAGCTCACTGAACGATCCACGAAACCCGGCGGTCAGCGTTGCCTTGCCATGTGGTTGGGCGGCGAGCTGCGCAAGGGTGAATTCGATGTGCTTGCAGGTACCGAGATCGTTGGTCGCGAAGTCAGGACACGAACAGTGATTGTCGCCGGTCTGTGCGCCGCGAATCGCCACGCGATAGCGGCGGCGGCTATCCGGGTTGAAAACGGAGAATTCGGAGAAAACGGGATCGTCGCCAAGATTTTCGAGCACGAACGGCTGTTCGCGGCCGAACTGGCGGCGCAGCGCCCGCTGCCAGTCGTCGGTCGGCAGGTCTTGCGGTTTGCGCTGGCGGGACAGACGAGGTTCGGCGCTGTCGGCGGCGGTTCTGCGTTTGGCGGTGGCGGTCCTGGGCATGTTGGGCGTCCTCGCTGGAGGTGACGGCAAGGGGTGCGTCGCCGGTGGTCAGCGCTTGAGGCGGGCAAAGGCACTGGCCATCGCGCCGGTTGGTGGCGGTAGCTCCTGCGGGCGTTGCCGCGCCCGCACCGGCGGGCCGCCGGCCTTCCGTGCAGGCGGCAGGTCGTCGCTCAGGCGCATGCTCAGTGCGATTCGCTTGCGCGGCAGATCGACCTCGATGACCTTGACCTTGACCAGGTCGCCGGCCTTGACCACCGTGCGCGGGTCCTTGACGAAGCGGTCGGCGAGCGCGGAGACATGCACCAGTCCGTCCTGATGCACGCCGATGTCGACAAAGGCACCGAAATTCGCGACGTTGGTGACCACGCCCTCCAGGATCATCCCAGGTTGCAGGTCCCTGACCGCCTCCACGCCTTCGCGGAAGGTTGCGGTGCGAAATTCCGGGCGCGGGTCGCGACCGGGCTTTTCGAGTTCCTTGAGAATATCGCAGACGGTCGGCAGGCCGAATCTTCCATCGACGAATTTCTCCGGTGGCAGCGCCTGGAGCAGCCGCGAGTCGCCGATCACATCCCGGATGCCCTTGCCGACGTCGGCGAGGATGCGCTCGACGAGCGGATAGGCTTCCGGGTGCACCGCCGAGCCGTCGAGTGGCTGGTCGCTCTCGTTGACGCGCAGGAAACCGGCAGCCAGTTCGAAAGTCCTGTCGCCCAGGCGCGGCACTTCGCGCAGTGCCTGCCGGTTGCGGAAGGCGCCGTGCCGGTCGCGGTGAGCGACGATGTTTGCCGCCAGCGTCGATGTCAGCCCGGAGACTCGGGTCAGCAAGGCCGCCGAGGCGGTGTTGACATCGACGCCGACGGCGTTCACGCAATCCTCGACGACCGCGTCGAGTGCGCGGGCGAGCCGGGTCTGGCTGACATCGTGCTGGTACTGGCCGACACCGATCGCCTTCGGATCGATCTTGACCAGTTCGGCGAGCGGGTCCTGCAGGCGGCGGGCGATCGATACCGCACCGCGCAGGCTGACGTCGAGGTCGGGAAATTCGCGAGAGGCGTACTCCGACGCCGAGTAGACCGACGCGCCGGCCTCGGAGACGACGAGCTTGCGCAGATGCAGATCCGGTTGTCTCCGGATCAGCTCGGCGGCGAGGCGATCGGTCTCGCGCGAGGCGGTGCCGTTGCCGATGCTGACCAGTTGGACCCGGTGCTTGCGCGCCAGCGTGGCCAGCACATGCAGCGATCCTTCCCAGTCGCGACGGGGTTCGTGGGGGTAAATCGTTGCGGTTTCGAGCAGTTTGCCGGTAGCGTCGACGACGGCGACCTTGACGCCCGTACGCAGACCGGGGTCGAGGCCGATCGTAGCGTGCTTGCCGGCCGGCGCGGCGAGCAGCAGATCGTGCAGGTTGGCGCCGAAAACGCGGATCGCCTCGGCTTCGGCGCGCTCGCGCAGAGCGCCGATCAGTTCCAGTTCGAGCTGCAGCGAAACCTTGATCCGCCAGGTCCAGCGCACCGTCTCGGCGAGCCATGGATCGGCCGGGCGGCCCTGGTCGACGATCCCGAAGTGCCGCGCGATGCGTACCTCGCAGGGGTGGCGGACGCCCGCCGGCGGGTCGAGCTCGCTGTCGAGGACCAGCGCCAGTTGCAGCATGTCCTGGCTGCGGCCACGCAGGAGTGCCAGCGCGCGATGCGACGGGATCGCGACGATCGCTTCCGAATAGGCGAAATAATCCTGAAAGTTGGCTGCCTCGGCTTCCTTGCCCGCCACCACCGTCGACTTCAGCACGCCGCGCGCTTCGAGCAGAGCGCGCAGTTCGCCGAGCAGGCCGGCATCCTCGGCGAACTGTTCCATCAGAATCTGGCGGGCGCCGTCGAGGACGCTGCGCACGTCGGCGAAACCGGCTTCGGCGTTTACATAGCGTGCGGCTTCACTTTCCGGCGACAAGGTCGGATTGGCCAGGAGTGCCTCGGCGAGCGGCGCAAGACCGGCGGCACGCGCCATCTGCGCCTTGCTGCGCCGTTTCGGCTTGTAGGGAAGATAGAGATCCTCGAGTCGCTGCTTGCTTTCGGCAGCGTCGATCGCGGCCGCCAGTTCGGGAGTGAGCTTGCCCTGGTTGTCGATCGACGCCAGGATGACGCTGCGCCGTTCTTCCAGCTCGCGCAGATAGCCCAGGCGCTCCTCCAGCGTGCGCAACTGGGCGTCGTCGAGTTCGCCGGTCACTTCCTTTCGGTACCGGGCGATGAAGGGCACGCTGGCGCCGTCGTCCAGCAGCGCAGCGGTGGCCAGCACCTGCGCCGGGCGGCAGCCGATCTCGGCGGCGATCGTGGCGACGATCCTGCGGGAATTTTCCGGCTTCGTGGGCATCGGCGTTGGCAGCTCGGGGCGTGCGCGAAAAGGCGCAAACTATGCAGAATCGGAAGGCAAAACTCAAGGCGTGCGATGCGCATCGCACTTCTGATGTGTCGATCTCCACAACGGGCGGCTGCGGCATGGCTCGCCGGTCGATGCTGCCGCGCGCATCTTCGCACATCGGGCGAATTGCCGCCGCGCGCTGATTCGGGTTACATTGCCAGCCTTCGGCACGCGTGCATGCGGCCGCGGGACGGGGAAGCCATGAAAATCGATCTCGAACATTTCGGTCTCAGGGACGTGCCGGTGGATCCGGACAGCGTGTTCACCTTTGCCGATGGTCTGGCCGGCTTTCCCGATTGCAGGCGATTCAAGATCTTTCACGAGGAAGGTGACAAGCCCGCGGTGTTCTGGCTGCAGTCGCTCGATGACGTGACCGTGATGTTCCCGATCGTCGTTCCCGAGACGCTCGACCTCGCCTATCAGATCGAGCTCTCCGACGCGGATTGCGAGCTGCTCGGTTTGCAGACTGCCGACGAGGCAGCGGTGGTGGTGATCGTCTACCGCGATGCAGCGGCGGAGGGAAGAATCGCTGCCAATACCCGTTCGCCGATCATCCTGAATCTCGGCAACCGGCGCGCGATGCAGAAGGTACTGCAGGAAGTCCGGCCCAGCCTGCTTTTTCGCGCGCGCTGAGTGGCGTTGCGCGGCCTGGCGTTCGCGCCACCGCCCGCTGGCTGCCGCGTGCGTTCGTCCCGATCGCGTGCGGCTGCTCACCTTGACGACTGGAGTGCCTGCCATGCGAAACTTTCTATCGCTCGCACTGTGGCTCGTTGCCACGATCGCCGTTGCTGCCGAGGGAGTACCACCGGCCGGCAAGGTCAAGCGTTGCGAGGGCAGCGTGACCGTCGATCGAGCCGGCCTGGCGCAGGCGGCGCAGGTCGGTACGCTGGTGCAAGTGGGGGACCGCATCCGTACTGGCGCGGATGGTGCCGTCGGCATCACCCTGGCCGACGATACCCTGCTCACCGCCGGCCCGCGCAGCACCCTGCTGATCGAGGAATTCCGCTTCAACAGCACGACGCACGAGGGAAACTTCCTCGCCACGCTGGTAAAGGGTACGCTGAGCGTGGTCACCGGCCTGATCGCCAAGCACGAACCGCAGAACGTGCGCTTGCGGACGCCCAACGTGGTGCTCGGCGTGCGCGGCACCGAGTTCATCGTCGAAGCGCGCGGAGACGACGAATGAGACCTGCGGTCGCTGGCTGCTGGGTTCTTGCGCTGTGTCTCTCGGCCTGTGCGCGCCTGACCGACCACGTCGTCCTGTTGCCGGCACCGGACGGCAGCAGCGGATCACTGGTGGTTGCCGCTGCCGCCGGCGAAGTGGTGCTCGCGGAGCCCTTTGCCGCCGCTGACGTCGCCGGCGGCAAGGCGACCCGCACCGCCAGCAGCGCGAACATGGTGCGCGAAAGCTATGGCCGCCTGCTGGCCATGCAACCGCCGCGGCCGCGAAGCTACCTGCTCTATTTCGAGTTCGCCAGGACGGTGCTCACGGCCGAGTCGCGCGCCCTGCTGCCGCGCATCCGCGCCGAGGTGGCGGCGCTGCCGGCAGGCGAAGCGGTGGTCATCGGGCACACTGACCGGGTGGGCAGCCTGGCCGACAACGACCGCCTGTCGCTGCAGCGCGCCGGCATGGTGCGCGAGTTGCTGGTGGCGGCCGGCGTAGGACGTGACGCGATCACCGTTGCCGGCCGCGGCGAACGTGAACCGGCCGTGCCGACCGCCGACAATGTTGCGGAAGCGCGCAACCGCCGTGTCGAAATCAAGCTCCGTTGAGCCTCGCTCAACCTTGCTTCGCGGCTTGGCCTCGGTCGACCTGCGGCAATGGCTGAGCGTCGCACTGCTCGGCGTGCTGCTCGCCTACAGCCTGCACCATGTCGATATCGATCCGCTGCGTCGCCTGGACGCCTTCCTCTACGACGTGCGCGTGCGCTGGTTCGCGCACGAGGCGGTCAACGAGAGGATCGCGATCGTCGATATCGACCAGCGTTCCCTGGCCGAGATCGGCCGCTGGCCGTGGAATCGGGCTGTTCTTGCCGAATTGATCGAGCGCATCTTCGAAACGTATGACGCCTTGCTGCTCGGCCTCGACGTGATCCTGGCCGAGGCCGACGAGAGTTCCGGGCTGGCGGCGCTCGAGCGGCTGGCGCGCGGGCGCTTGCGCCACGATCGGGCTTTCCGGGCGACCCTCGACGAGCTGCGACCGGCGCTGGATTACGATGGGCGTCTGGCGGCGACGATCGGCCGTCATCCGGTGATTCTCGGTTTCCATCTGTCGGCCGGCGCGCCGGCGGCGAAGAGCGGCGCTCTGCCGACTGCCTTGCCGGCGATGGCGGAGCAGGCGGCACAGTTTTCCCAGTGGAACGGTTACGGCGGCAATTTGCCGATCCTGCAGCAGGCCGCCAGCGGTGCCGGATTCCTGGGCGCGCCGGTCGATCGCGACGGAGTGACGCGGCGGGCCTGGCTGCTGGCGACCTGCGACGGACAGGTCTACGCAGCTCTGGCGCTGGTGATGGCGCAGACCTTGCTGGGCAATCCCGTATGGCAACTGCGCTTTGCCGAGCGCGCACCGTGGCAGATGACCGGCGCGACGATCGAGGCGATCGAACTGTCGGCAGCGCGTGGACTGCTGCGCATCCCGGTGGCCGCGCAGGCGGCCGTGCTGCTGCCTTTCCGCGGTGGCGAGGGGAGTTTTTCCTACCATTCGGCAGCCGACGTGCTCGCTGGCCGTTTGCCGGCCGACAGTCTGAGCGGTCGGATCGTACTGCTCGGGACGACAGCCCCGGGCCTGCTCGACCAGCGTGTGACGCCGGTTGGCGAAGCATTCCCGGGAGTGGAGGCACATGCCAACCTGCTTGCCGGTTTGCTCGATGGTCGCCTGTTGCACGTTCCCGACTATATGCCGACGATCGAGGCAGGTCTGTTGCTGCTCGTCGGTGTCGTCCTCCTGCGTTTCCTGCCCCGGCTTTCGCCGGCGTCGGCAGTCGGCCTGTCGGCCTTGCTGCTGTTGTCGCTGACGATCATCGCCCTGCTTGCGTGGGCACGGCTGCAATGGGTGCTGCCGATGGCGGCGACGCTGTTGCTGGTGGCGGGGCTGCTTGCGCTGCACCTGTTTTTCGGTTATTTCGTCGAACGCCGCGCCAAACGACGCCTGGCGACGCTCTTCGGCCAGTACGTTCCCCCCGAGCTGGTCGACGAAATGAGCCGGGATCCGGAGCACTACACGATGGCCGGACGCAGCGCCGAACTGACCGTCCTGTTTGCCGATGTGCGGAGTTTCACGACGCTTGCCGAGAGCATGCCGCCGGACGATCTGGCGCGACTGATGAACGACTATCTGTCGGAGATGACCGACATCATTCGCAGTCATCGTGGCACGCTGGACAAATACATTGGCGATGCAATCGTCGCTTTCTGGGGGGCGCCGCTGGAAGATGCGGAGCACGCGCGGCACGCAGTCGAAGCTGGCCTGGCGATGCAGCGTGCGCTGCGCGAAGTCAATCGGCGCTTCGTCGCGCGCGGCTGGCCGGCGTTGCGGATCGGTATCGGCATCAACAGCGGCGCGATGGTGGTCGGAGACATGGGTTCGCGCCACCGGCGCTCGTACACCGTGCTTGGTGACGCGGTGAATCTGGCGTCCCGCATCCAGAGCCTGTCCGATCGGTACGGTGCCGGTGTGATCATCGGCGAGGCCACGTTTCGCGCACTCGGTGACTGGCGCTGCCGGCCGCTGGGTCTCGTCGCGGTGCGTGGCCGCACTGCGCCGGTGGCGCTCTACGAAGCGCTCGGAGAGGTGTCGGACGGCGCCGGCGAAGAGCAAACGCACGATGCGGGCTGACCGGTTGCCGCAATCGCCGCTCGCTAAAGCTGCGCAGGCCACGTGCCGTAGACTGCAAAAAAGTAGGAGAAGACGATGATGAGGGGAACCAGAATGTATGGAGTCGCTTGGAAGATTCGTGCCGCGACGCTGTTGCAGGTGGCTGCGGCAGCGGCGGCGGGATGGCTCGGCGCTGTCGTATTCGCTGGCAGCCTCTATGGTTGGCTGGGTGCTTTCGCATTGCTGCTGTTGTTCGCTGCAGCGATTGGCCTGATCGTTGAGCGGAATCTGGTCGCACGTCTGGAAGGTTTGCGTGACGTGATCTCCCGGATGTACCTCGATGGCGACCTGACCAAACGCGTTCCGGTCGAAGGGCGCGACGAAATCGCAGCGGTGGCCGCCCATTTCAATCGGCTGGTGGCAGAGGTTGCGACGATCGTCGGCAAGGTGCTGTTCAACTCGGCCGAGATCGGCAACGCCTCCAGACGGTTGATCGATGACGCCAGGCGAGTCGCTTCGGGGTCTACCCAGCAACGCGAGGCCGCTCTGGCGACCGTTGGCGCGATGGCAGAGCTCACCGAGAACATGAAACGGGTGAGTGAAAACGCCAGCGAAACCGCGAACATCTCGGAAACGGCGAGCCGTCTGTCCACCGAGGGAATGGCGATCGTTGGCAATGCTTCGGCGGAAATGGAGCGAATTGCCGTATCGGTCACCCAGTCGGCCCGGGTGGTGTGCGCGCTGGGCGAACGCTCCAAGGCGATCAGCGGCATCGTCCAGACGATTCGCGAGATTGCCGACCAGACCAATTTGCTGGCACTCAACGCGGCCATCGAGGCGGCGCGCGCCGGCGACCAGGGGCGGGGTTTCGCGGTGGTTGCCGACGAGGTGCGCAAGCTCGCGGAACGGACGTCGCAGGCAACTGGCGAAATCGGCCAGATGATTGCGGCGATCCAGAGCGAAACGGAGAGTGCGATTGCCAGTATCGAGGCAGGCAGCGGACAGGCGCGCAGCGGCGCCGAACTGGCCCAGCAGGCGGCGCAATCGCTGGAGCGCATCAACCGCGGCGCGCGCGGCACGATGGAAAAGGTCGAGGCGATTGCGGTGGCGGTGGCGCAGCAGACCCGGACCGGGCAGACGATCGCCGACCACGTGCAGAACATCCGGCAAATGGCGGAAACGAACAACGCGGTCACTGCCGAAACGCTGCTCGCGGTCGATCATGTCGAGTGCCTGGCCGAGAATCTGGGTGAAATCAGCAATGTCTTCCGCCTGGGGAGTGCTGGCGAACACGCGATTGCGACGCACGG
This sequence comes from Accumulibacter sp., assembly GCF_023806565.1. Classification (GTDB taxonomy): domain Bacteria; phylum Pseudomonadota; class Gammaproteobacteria; order Burkholderiales; family Rhodocyclaceae; genus Accumulibacter. The sequence goes on from NZ_JAMTDV010000062.1 coordinate 24,224, forward strand.
GCGAATGCCGGCAATCGTCAGGCAGGCGGCAGTCGCCGTTGGCGAGTTGTTCGAGAAGGCGGTCGATGCCGGCAGGATCCGGCTGGAGGATCTGTTCGACGAGCGCTACCAGCCGATTGCGAATACCAAGCCGCAAAAGTTCCGGAGCCGCTTCGACGAGTTTACCGACCAGGCGCTGGTCCCGTTGCAGGAAAGTGTGCTTGAACAGAACCCATGGTGCACCTACGCGATTTGCATCGACCGCAATGGTTACGTGCCGACGCACAATCGCAAGTTCTCGCAACCCCTGACCGGCGACGAAAAGGTCGATTTCGTCAATAACCGCAGCAAGCGGATCTTCGACGACCCGGTTGCCAAGCGTTGCGGCAGTCATGAACAGCCCTTCCTGCTGCAAACCTATCGTCGCGATACGGGTGAAGTCCTGCACGACATTTCGGCTCCGATCCGTGTCAAGGGCCGGCGCTGGGGGGGCTTCCGGATTGGCTACACGACCGATTCCTGAGCGGTCCGGACAGACTCGTGTGCGGGTTGGTGGTGGCCTTGCCACGCCGGCCTGCATCGGGATTGCCGGGGCCCGCTCCTCTGCGGTCCTTACATGGCGAGGAAACGAATGTCAGATCTACTGAAGAGCATCGATGCACGTACCCGCTTGGCCGGCACCAACAAGCTGGAAATTCTCCTGTTTTCGCTCGGTACCGATGCGCGCACGGGCCGGCGCGAGACGTTCGGGATCAATGTGTTCAAGGTGCGCGAGGTGATGCGCACGCCGCCGATCACCGCCGCGCCGGAGATGCCTCCCTCGGTGCAGGGGATGGTCAGCCTGCGGGGAGCGCTGGTGCCGGTCGTTGATCTTGCCCGTTATGCCGGCGTAGCCACCGACACGCCACGCTCGATCATGATCGTGACCGAATATGCGGGTCACACGCAGGGCTTTCTCGTCGAGGGGGTGGACACCATCCTGCGTCTGGACTGGAGTCAGATGCGCGTGCCGCCGGCGATGCTGCTGGCCGAGATGGGGGGCCTGGTGACTGCCGTTACCGAACTGCCTGACGGCCGCCTGGTGATGATGATGGACGTCGAGAAGGTCCTCTCGGAAACGACCGGCTATGATGACGAAATCGTCTACCGCAATATCAAGCCGATCGGGAATTCGGGCTTGACCGTGTTTTTTGCGGACGATTCGGCGGTCGCGCGCAAGCAGATCCGGCGGACGCTGGAAGCGATGGGGGTGAAATACGTGTCCACGATCAACGGTCGGGAGGCTTGGGAAGAACTCGAAAAAATGGCGGACTATGCGCAGGCGTCCGGTCAGGCTGTAACGGAACTGATCAGCCTGTTGCTCACCGACATTGAAATGCCGGAGATGGACGGTTACATTCTGACCAAGAAGGTGAAGTCCGACCCGCGATTCGCCGGCGTGCCGGTGATCATGCATTCATCACTGTCCGGCATGTCGAATCAGCAACTCGGCAAGTCCGTCGGCGTGGACGAATATGTGCCCAAGTTCGAACCGCAGCGTCTTTCGGAAACCTTGGCGCGCAGACTGCGGCACGAACTTCCGGCGGTGGGACAGTTGACCTGATAGCGGATTGCCCGATCATTCTGGAGCGACACGATGGATATGGCCGAACGGAAAAAGCTGCTCGACGGCGTCGATGCCCGCACCCGGCTTGCCGGTTCGAACAAGATGGAGATCTTGCTGTTCTCGCTGGGAACGCGCGAAACGTTCGGGATCAACGTGTTCAAGGTGCGGGAAGTCGGGCGGACGCCGCACATCACCCGGACACCGAACATGCCGCGCGGCGTCGAAGGGCTGATTTCTCTGCGCGGCAATGTCATTCCGGTGCTCTCGCTGATTTCCTTTCTCGAGCACAAGGAGCAACCCGAGGGCTACGGGGGAACCATGATGGTCGCCGAGTTCTCCAAACGCACGCTGGGTTTCCTGGTGCATGAAGTCGATCGCATCATCCGCGTAGACTGGGAGAAGGTGAAGGCGCCGGAAACGGTACTGTCGAGCAATCAGGGTCTGATCACCGCGGTCACTGAACTCGACAACGGAAAGCTGGTGTCGATTCTCGACGTCGAGCAGATTCTCGCCAATGCCTTTGGCGAGGCGGTCATCGTCGACATTCCGCCGGCCAACGTCGAGGAAGAAGTCAGCGTGTTCTTTGCGGACGATTCGGTGGTCGCCCGACGGAAGATCGCCGAGGTGCTCGACAAGCTCGGCGTCCGAAACAAACAGGCGACGAACGGAGCAGAGGCCTGGAGTCGGCTGCAGGCGATCGCCACGCACGCAGTGCATACCGGGCGAGCGGTGCGCGACGAGATCCGGCTGATTCTCGTCGATGCCGAGATGCCCGAGATGGACGGTTACGTGCTGACCAAGAACATCAAGGGCGACCCCCGCTTTGCCGGCGTGCCGGTGGTCATGCACTCGTCGCTATCGTCCCAAGCGAATCATGCGATGGGCAAGGCGGTGGGGGTGGACGCCTACGTCGGCAAGTTCGACGCCGGCGTTCTTGCCGATACCCTGCGTCCGCTGCTTGAACGTTGAACGCCTGGGCAGAACTCCTCGCGAGCGCACGACGGGCGGAGCTTCTCGCTGGCAGATGCAATGCAGGCGCTGAACAAACCGAAGCAATCAGGAGTACGACATGGCTGATCCAAAGATGCGAATTCTGGTGGTTGACGATTTCTCGACGATGCGACGCATCGTCAGGAATCTCCTCAAGGAACTCGGTTTCGTCAACGTCGATGAGGCGGAAGACGGTGCGGTCGCACTCAAGAAGCTGCAGGGAGGAGGATTCGAGTTTGTGGTGACCGACTGGAACATGCCGAACATGGACGGTTTGCAGCTGCTCAAGGAAATTCGCAGTACGCCGGCGCTCAGGAACCTGCCGGTGATGATGATTACCGCCGAGGCGAAGAAGGAAAACATCATCGCGGCCGCACAGGCGGGGGCAAGCGGCTATATCGTCAAGCCTTTCACGGCGACGACGCTGGCCGAGAAGCTGCAGAAGATCTTCGACAAGATGGGTGGCTGAGATGAGCAACGTCGATCAATCCGGGGATTCCCGCGAACTCGAGGAACTGTTCGACACCATCGCTGCTGGAATCGCGGCGATGCCGGCACCACCTGCCGAGTCGCTGTCAGGGCACGGGCGCGTGGCGGACGCAACGACCGACAGCGACGAACTGCAGGCACTGTTCGATTCGGTTGCCGCCGGACAAGGCGCGGGCAATGGCGAAGCGGTCGCGGGTGGCGCGCAGTGGCAGTCGCAGGAGAGGGTGTTTCAGCGGGTGGGCCAGATGACCAGGCAGCTGCACGACACGCTCGGCCAACTCGGTTACCACGAACTCCTCGAGAGTACCGCGGCGGCGATTCCCGATGCCAAGGACCGGCTCCACTACGTGGTCAATCTGACCGAGCAGGCGGCCTGCCGCGTATTGAATGCGACGGACATCGCGAACCCGATACAGGACGAACTGGAGGCGGGCTCGGCTGCCCTGGCCGCGAAATGGGACGCGCTGTTCGCCAACCGGATGGGCGTAGACGAGTTCAGGCAACTCGCCGAAGAGACGCGTTCGTTTCTCAAGGATGGTCTGCCGGGGAAAACTGGAGCGACCAAGGCACAGCTGCTCGAAATCGTCATGGCCCAGGATTTTCAGGATCTGACCGGGCAGGTGATCAAGAAGATCATCACGGTCGCGCAGGAGCTCGAGGCCCAACTGATGGGGGTACTCATCGAATCCCTGCCGGGCGAGCGGCGGACCGATTCGCTGATGAGCCTGCTCAACGGGCCGGTGATCAACGCCGAAGGGCGCGGCGATGTCGTAACCACGCAGCAACAGGTCGACGAGCTGCTCGGCAGCCTGGGATTCTAGGAGGTTCGGGATGAGCGATTTTGCCGGGATGGAGGATCTCCTCAAGGATTTCTTGCAGGAGGCCGGTGACCTCCTGTCGGATGTCGACAACAAGCTGGTCGATCTCGAGCGGAGTCCCGATGATCGCCAGTTGCTGAACGATATCTTCCGGGGTTTTCATACGATCAAGGGTGGCGCCGGCTTCCTCAACGCGGGCGAGTTGGTCACTCTCTGCCACTTGACCGAGAACCTGTTCGACAAGCTCAGGAACGCGGAGATGGCGCTCACGCCGGGATTGATGGATACCATCCTTGAGGCGACCCGGAGCGTGCGCGGCATGTTCGGCGAAATCGCGCAGGGCACCCAGCCACGTCCGGCTGCGGCCGAGGTAATCGCCGACCTGCGGGCGGCGCTCGCCGGCGAGATTGACGCCGCACCCGCCGCTGGGGCCGACACCGTGGTCGAAGAGGGTCCGGATTGGCAAGCGCTGCACCAGGCGGTGACAGGTCAGGGGGGCATGCCCGGTGTCGCCGCAGCGCAGCGCGTGTCGACCGATTCCCGTGATGCGCCGCCAGCGGTCGACGAGCCCCTGCTGCAGCCACATTTTCCTCCCGAGGGGCGTCGCGCAAGCGACCGGCCCGGTGCTGCGGCGAGTGGTGTTCCTTCCGGGCGCCGGGCCGACGAGAAAGCCGCCGCGCGCGAGACGACGATTCGCGTCGATATTTCGCGCCTCGACCAGGTGCTCAATCTGTCCGGGGAGATCGGCCTGACGAAAAATCGGCTGACCAGCCTGCGCGCCGACATTATCGCTGGCCGGACCGACTCCGAGACGCTGCAGGCGCTCGATCAGGCGGTCAGCCAGCTAGACCTGCTCGTTTCCGACCTGCAGAACTCGGTGATGAAGACGCGAATGCAGCCGATCGGCCGCCTGTTCCAGAAATACCCGCGCATCGCACGCGATCTGGCGCGCCAACTCGGCAAGGACGTTGAACTGACGCTGGTCGGCGAAGAAACCGAGGTCGACAAGACGATGATCGAGGACTTGGCCGACCCGCTGATCCACCTGATCCGCAACGCAGTCGATCATGGAGTCGAATCCCCGGACGAGCGCCGCCTGGCGGGCAAACGGCCGAAGAGTGTCGTCCGTCTGGAAGCGCGGCAGGAGGGGGACCACATCGTCCTGATCATTGCCGACGACGGGCGCGGCATGAGTCCCGAGCGGATTCGGGCCAAGGCGATCGAGAAGAACATCATCAGTGAAGAGGACGCCAACACCCTGGATGACCGGCAGAGTCTGAACCTGATCTTTCTGCCCGGGTTCTCGACGATGTCGCAGGCTTCGGCCGTTTCCGGTCGGGGGGTCGGCATGGATGTGGTCAAGACCAACATCCAGAAACTCAACGGCACGATCGAAATCCGCTCGGAGCCGGGTAACGGGTCGGTGTTCACCATTTCACTGCCGCTGACCCTGGCGATCCTGCCGGTTCTCCTCGTTCTCCTGGGGGATCAGCCGTTCGCGCTGCCGCTGTCGATGGTCAGGGAGATCCTGCCGATCGATCCGCAGCGGATGCAGGAAGTCGGTGGCAGGGAGACGCTGGTGGTACGTGGCGAGGTGCTGCCGGTGATCGCGCTGTCGCGCCTGCTTGGTTGGCCGCAGGTGCAGGAGCCGGAATACGGAGTGCTGATGCAGGCTGCCGAGCGGAGTTTCATCCTTGCCGTGGACAATTTTGCCGGACGCGACGATGCCGTGATCAAGGCGCTCGACGACTTCCGTCCGCGCGGGGTGGCCGGAGTGACGACGCTGTCGAACGGCCAGATCGTCCTGATTCTGGATATGAAAGAACTGCTTGCCGATCTCGCCACGGTCGCCGACCGGGATGCGCGCAGTGTAGCGACGCGCGCGCTCGAGGTTTTCGCCTGACGGAACTTGCGAACAGGAGGACGCAAGCAAAATCTGGCGAAACCGGTGCGCCTCCGAGACAATTGTTGTTCCTGCGCAACTAAGCGAGAATCCGCCTAAATAGAAGCTCATAATCCTCTCTTTTAACGGTTGTTTTTCTATAATGGCCTCGAGTAATACGGAAGCTCGACATGGCTGAGGAAAGCGACCTCGAAAGGACCGAACAGGCGTCGCCAAGACGCCTGGAACAGGCACGCGAGGAGGGACAGGTACCGCGTTCGCGCGAGGTTGGCGCGTTCCTGATCCTGATCGTCGCGGCAGCGGCCTTCTGGCTGATCGGGCCGTGGATGGTGCAGCGACTGTTGGCTGTTTTCCGGCGAGGTCTGCAGGTCGACCAGAGCCTGGCGCACGATCCGTCGTTGGTTCTGCTCCGTCTCGCCGATGTTTCGCTCGACGGCTTGCTGATTTGCGCTCCCCTGTTCGTCGCACTGCTCGTTGCGGCGCTGCTCGCGCCTTTCTTCCTTGGCAGCTGGAGCTTCTCTCCGAAAGCCCTGCTGCCTGACTTGGGGCGGCTCGATCCGCTCGCGGGACTGGCCCGCGTGTTTTCCTGGAGCGGCCTGGTCGAGTTGCTCAAGGCCGTGGCCAAGGCCTCCCTGCTCGGTGGGGTTGCCGTGTGGGTTCTGTGGAACGAGCGGGATGATCTTCTCGCCATGTTTGCCCAATCCCTTCCGGCCGGCCTGGCCAGCGCCGGCCATCTGCTCACCTTTACCTTCTTTGTGATCGTCGCGGCGATGTCGCTGATCGTCGCCGTCGATGTCCCATTCCAGCTCTGGCACTACCACGACAAGCTGAAGATGAGCCGCCAGGAACTCAAGCAGGAAGGCAAGGAGCTGGAGGGAAATCCCGAGGTCAAAGGGCGCATCCGGCGTCTGCAGCGTGAAGCGGCGCGCAAGCGGATGATGGCAGCCGTCCCGATGGCCGATGTCATCGTTACCAATCCCACTCACTACGCGGTGGCTGTCGCCTACAAGAGCGGCATGCGGGCGCCGAAGGTGCTGGCCAAGGGAATGGGGGAGATCGCCCTGACGATCCGTCGGGTCGCCGGCGAAAACGAGATTCCGATGATCGAGGCGGCGCCGCTGGCGCGCGCCCTGTATCGTCATGTCGAGCTTGATGCGGAAATCCCGGCGACGCTGTACGCGGCGGTGGCCGAGGTGCTGGCGTATATTTATCAGTTGAGCACTTGGCGGCACAGTGGCGGCAACCGTCCGCTGCCGCCGCGCACGCTTGCCGTTCTTGACGAGCATCTTGCGGAGGCAGGCGATGGCTGACGCAAGCGTGGCGCTGCGCGTGATCTTCGACCGTCTCGGTCAGCGACAACTGGCGGGTCCGGGGCTGATCCTGCTGATCCTGGCGATGATGGTTCTGCCATTGCCGCCGTTTGTCCTGGATCTGTTCTTCACCTTCAACATTGCAATTTCGGTGATCGTCATGCTGGTGGCGATGAGCGTGATGAAGCCGCTCGACTTTTCCGTCTTTCCCACCGTCCTGCTGGTGACGACCCTCTTGCGTCTGTCGCTGAACGTGGCTTCGACGCGGGTCGTCCTGCTCGAAGGGCATACCGGTCCGGGCGCGGCCGGGCGCGTGATCGAAGCCTTCGGACATTTCCTGGTCGGCGGCAACTATGTGGTCGGCCTGGTAGTGTTCACGATTCTCGTCGTCATCAATTTCGTGGTCATCACCAAGGGTGCGGGACGGGTGGCCGAGGTGGCTGCGCGCTTCACCCTCGACGGCATGCCGGGCAAACAGATGGCAATCGATGCCGATCTCAATGCCGGCCTGATCGGTGAGGAGGAGGCGCGCAAGCGCCGCGCCGGCATTGCCCAGGAAGCCGACTTTTTTGGTTCGATGGACGGCGCCTCGAAGTTCGTTCGCGGTGACGCGGTGGCCGGCATCCTGATCATGTTGATCAATGTTTTTGGCGGCCTGTTCGTCGGGGTTCTGCAACACGATCTGGATCTCGGCACGGCCGCGCGCACCTATACCCTGCTGACGATTGGCGATGGCTTGGTGGCGCAGATTCCGGCACTGATCATTTCGATCGCCGCGGGTATGGTGGTGACGCGCGTCGGCGATGATCAGGACGTCTCGCAGCAGTTCGTCGCACAGCTTTTCGACAACCCCAAGCTGCTGTTCCTGACTGCCGGGATCATCGGTCTGCTGGGTCTGATCCCCGGCATGCCCAATTTCGTCTTTCTGCTGTTGGCCAGCATGTTCGCGGTGATGGCCGCGCGACTCGAAAAGCGGCAGGGCACCGTTGCGCCGGTGCCGGTGACGGTTGCGCCGTCGGTCGCGCGCGAAACCCAGGAGGCCAGTTGGAGCGATGTCACGCCGCTCGACGTGCTCGGCCTCGAAGTCGGCTATCGTCTGATCCCGCTGGTCGACAAATCGCAGGACGGTGAATTGCTGCGCCGGATCCGCGGCATCCGCAAGAAGTTCGCGCAGGAAGTGGGATTCCTCGTGTCGCCCGTGCACATTCGTGACAATCTGGAACTGAAACCGAACGCTTACAAGATCGTCCTCAAGGGCGTCGAGATCGGCGACGGCGAGGCATTTCCCGGAAGCCTGCTGGCGATCAATCCGGGACGGGTGGCCGGCGATCTCCCCGGCACGGCCACCAAGGACCCCGCTTTCGGGCTGCCGGCGGTGTGGATCGACCCGGCCCTGCGCGAGCAGGCGCAGGCCTACGGCTATACGGTGGTCGATGCCAGTACGGTAGTCGCGACACACCTCAATCACCTGATCCTGACGCACGCTGCCGAACTGCTGGGGCGTCAGGAGACGCAGGCGCTGCTCGATCACGTGGCCAAGGACATGCCGAAACTCGTCGAAGATCTGGTGCCCAAGGCCCTGCCCCTCGGCGTCGTGCAAAAAGTGTTGCGCAACCTGCTCGATGAGGGCGTGCACCTGCGCGACATGCGCACGGTGATCGAGACCCTGGCCGACGGCGCACCACGCTCGCAGGACCCCGAGATATTGACCGCACAGGTGCGGACCAGTCTCGGGCGCGCGATCGTCCAGGAACTCTTTCCGGGCAACACCGAGATGCAGGTGATGTCGCTCGAGCCACGGCTCGAGCGCCTCCTGCTGCAGGCGGTTGCCGGCGGTGGCGATGGCGCCGGCATCGAACCGGGCCTGGCGGATACGCTGCTGCGTGAGGCGGTCGCGGCGGCGCAGCGTCAGGAAGCGGTCGGATCGCCGATGGTCCTGCTGGTTCCGGGGACCTTGCGCACGCTCCTGTCGCGCTTCCTGCGTCGCAGCATTTCCCAGTTGAAGGTCCTGGCGCACGCGGAAGTGCCTGAAAGCAGGACGATCAAGGTGACCTCCATCATTGGACAAAGAGCATGAACGTCAGGAAATTTATCGCCGCGACGGCGCGAGACGCATTGCGCAAGGTCAAGGAGACGCTCGGACCAGACGCGATCATTCTGTCCAACCGCGGGATTCCCGGCGGCGTGGAGATCATGGCGGTGGCCGCTGGCGATATGGAAATGATCGTACCGACGGCGGAACGCCCAGCGCCACGGGCCAGGGAGCCGGTGCCCGCTGCGCTGGCCAGTCCGCCGTTGGCGCGGGCCGGCGTCCCGCCACAAGTGCCGCCAGCGGCAGTGCCGCTGGCGGCGGGCCAATCCAGTACGCGAACCGCGCGTCCGCTGCCGCCGCTGGCGGCAAGACCGCTGCCGCAGGTGGACCTGCCGCGGGCGCAGGCGAGCAACGAGCCCAAGCCGGAGGCCGAGGTGGTTCCGGCGGCAGTGATCGAGGAAATCCGTACCCTGCGCAGGCTCGTCGAGCAGCAACTGGCCGGCTTTGCCTGGGGCGAATCGGCGCGGGCGGCACCGGTGAAGACAGAAATTCTTCGCCAGATACTCGATGCCGGCTTTTCGCCGCAGTTTGCTCGCCGTCTCCTGCTCGATCTGCCCGGCGATCTGGACAGCGGCGCAGCGCTGGCCTGGGTCAAGGCGGGCGCCGAGCGCAGTTTGCTGGCGATCGACAGCGACACCGACATCGTTGATCGGGGCGGCATCTACGCGCTGGTTGGACCGACCGGCGTCGGCAAGACAACAACTACCGCCAAGCTTGCGGCGCGCTGCGTGTTGCGTCACGGGGCGAGGAAGCTCGCTCTGGTGACGACCGACGCTTACCGCATCGGGGCCCACGAACAGTTGCGAATATACGGACAGATTCTCGGCGTCTCGGTGCATCTGGCGAGGGATGCGAGCGATCTGCGCGCCACCCTGCGCAACCTGCAGCACACGCATATGGTGCTGATCGACACCATGGGCATGAGTCAGCGTGACCGCATGGTCGGCGAACAGGTAGCCATGTTTGCCGACGGCAAGGTCCGGTCGCTGCTGCTGCTTCCGGCAACCAGCCGCGGCGACACACTGGACGACGTTGTCCGCTCGTACGGCCGATTGGACCTTGCCGGGTGTATCCTGACGAAGATCGACGAGGCGGCGAGCCTCGCGGCATCGCTCGACGTGATCATCCGGCAAGGTCTGTGCCTGCACTACGTTTCGAACGGGCAGCGGGTGCCCGAAGACCTGCATCTGCCAAATCGGCAATACCTGCTGCACCGCGCGTTCAAGGACCTGCCGGAGAATTCGCCGCATCGTCTGACCGGCGTCGAACCGAGCCTGATGATGGCCGCCGGCGGTGGCCTGTGGTCCGCCGGGGGATAGCGTGCCCAGGTTCCGCGAAGATCAGGCGGCCGGTTTGCGCCGCCTGCTGGGGCGTCGGCAGGCTCGCGTCGTAACCTTCGTCGCCGGCAGTGTCGGCGTCGGCAAGAGCGTCCTTGTCGCGAATCTGGCGGCTGCTCTGGCTCGCCAGGGCCGGCAGGTGTTGGTGGTGGACGAGAACACCGACGACGGCATCGCCGCGTCCTACGGGGCATTCGCAGCGACCGATCTGCAGCAGGTGATCAACCGCGAGAAATCCTTGTCCGAGGTGGTGCTTTCGCTGGCACCCGGAATCCGCGCCGTGCCGGCGGCGACGCTGGTCAGGCAGTTGGCCACGTTCGGTCAGGCCGAGCAGTCCATTCTGCTCGACTGCTTTCGCGAGATGGGGCAGCCGGCGGACGTTGTGCTGGTCGACGCCTCGCTGGATCACCCGCTCGGCTTCTCGCCGCTCGGTCTGGCGGCGCAGGAGACCGTCATCGTCGTCTCGCCCGGCATGCAGGCGATCACCGAAGCCTATGCGTTGATCAAGAAGGTCAGTCTCGGATACTCGCGCAGGCATTTCCGTCTGCTGGTAAACCGGGCGCGGGCGGCCGCCGAGGCGCGCGCGATTTACGAAAACATGGAACAGGTGTCTCGCAGTCGCCGGCTCGCCCGTCTCGACTATGCGGGCTACGTGCCCTTCGACGACCATCTGCGACAGGCGTTCAGACTGTGCCAGCCGGTTGCCGGCTTGTTTCCGGAATCGCCGGCGGCGCGGGCGTGTCATCGCGTCGCCAGCGAAGTTCTGAATTGGCCGGCGGACGACGACGTGGTCGGCGGGCTCGAACATTTCGTGCAACAACTGCTACACTTGAGCCACCGTATCGATCCAGCCGCTATCTACGCCTGATAGCCCTCCCAACATGCATGTATAACGCTGCTGGTCAGCTCAACCGGGATCAGCTGGTCCAGCGCTTTGCACCGCTGGTGCGGCGCATCGCCTGTCACCTGATGGCTCGTTTGCCGGCCAGCGTGGAAGTGGATGATCTGGTGCAAAACGGAATGCTCGGCCTGCTCGACGCGGTCGGCCGCTTTCAGTCGGGAATGGCGGCGCAGTTCGAGGCCTATGTTGCGCAGCGCGTGCGTGGCGCCATGCTCGACGGGCTGCGCGAGAACGACTGGCTGCCGCGCAGCTTGCGTCGCAACTCTCGGCGCATCGAGCTGGCGATCGCCCAGCTCGAACAGGAGAACGGCCGCGCCCCGACCGAACAGGAACTCGCCAATGCTCTGGGCATGTCTCTTGCGGACTACCAGAAGATGCTGCAGGATTCCCGCGGGCATCAGCTGGTCTATCTGGAGGACATGGTCGCCGAGCGTGGCGAGGATTTCCTCGAACGCCATCTGGTGGACGCCGATGCCGATCCGTCCGCGCTGTTCGAAGACGAGGATATGCGTCGGGCGCTGATCCAGGCGATCGATCTGTTGCCGGAGCGGGAAAAGCTGATGATGGCCCTGTACTACGAGCAGGATCTCAACCTGCGCGAAATCGGCGAGGTCATGGGGGTCACCGAGTCACGCGTGTGTCAGTTGCACAGCCAGGCGGTGATGCGTTTGCGTTCCCGCCTGTTTGACGACGCGGGTGGCAAGCCGACGAGAGCCGGGCGCCGTGGATAGGACCAGTGTCGCCGGCCTGCTGATCGGTTTGCTGGCAATCGTCGGCGGGCAGATCCTGGAGGGCGGTCACATCGGGTCGCTGTCGCAGCCGACTGCCTTTCTGATCGTGGTCGGCGGTACGCTGGGCGCAGTGATGCTGCAGAGTCCCTACACCACGTTCGTGCGCGGCATTCGCATGGCGAAATGGACCTGGTCGCCGCCGGTGGTCAACCATCAGCAACTGATCCAGCAGATCACCGGCTGGAGCCAGGTGTCGCGGCGCGAGGGCCTGCTGGCGCTGGACGCGATCGTCGGCGAGTTGCAGGACGGGTTTACCCGCAAGGGCCTGCAACTGGTGGTCGATGGCGCCGAGCCGGAAAGGCTGCGCGAGGTGCTGGAAGTCGAGATCGGCACCTTTGAACAGGAGATGAAACTTTCGGCCAGGGTCTGGGAGGCGGCTGGCGGCTATTCGCCGACCATCGGCATTCTCGGCGCGGTGATGGGACTCATCCACGTAATGGAGAATCTGTCCGATCCATCGAAGCTCGGAGCCGGGATCGCCGTCGCCTTTGTTGCGACGATTTATGGCGTCGGCCTGGCCAACCTGGTCTATCTGCCGATCGCCAACAAGCTGAAGACGCACGTCAACCGGCTCATCGTGCAACGCGAAATGATTGTCGACGGCTTGGTCGGCATCGCCAATGGCGACAATCCCCGGATCATCGAGAGCCGCCTGCGCGGCTACATCTTCTGAGCCATGGGCAGGCGAAAACGCGAAGATGAGCGCGACAATCACGAGCGCTGGCTCGTTTCGTACGCGGATTTCATCACCCTGCTGTTTGCCTTTTTCGTCGTGATGTACGCGCTTTCATCGGTAAACGAGGGTAAGTATCGAATCCTGAGCAACTCGATGCTCACCGCTTTTCGCAACATTCCCAGCAGCGGTGGCGGCCAGACGCCGATGAACATGCCTCCATCTGCGCCACTCCTGCAGAAGCCCGCTGAGGCGGTCCCGACACAGGAGGTGGTCAAGGCGCAACAGCGCGACAAGATGCGCAATGTCGCCAAGCAAATCCTCGAAGTGATGGCGCCGCTGATCGAGCAGGGCAAGGTTCGCGTGCTCGAGACCAGCCGCGGCGTGAGCATAGAAATCAACGACAGCATCCTGTTTTCGCCCGGTCAGGCGCAGTTGCAGGCGCCGCTGGTGAAGGCCATGCAATCGATCGCCGAGGTGCTGGTACCGGCCGAATTTCCGATCACGATCGAGGGGCATACCGACAACGTGCCGATCAAGAACACGCAGTTTCCATCCAACTGGGAGCTTTCCGCAGTACGTGCAACCACTGTCCTGCGCCTGTTCGCCGACTCGGGAGTGGCCGCCGAGCGGTTGACTGCGATCGGATATGCCGATACGCGTCCGGTCGAACCCAACCTATTGGCCGACGGCAGGGCACGCAATCGTCGGGTGACGATTCTGATCGATTCGGACATTCCGGAAAAGGGAACCGAGGTCACGCTGCACGCACCGCCAGCCGAGCCCAGGTAGCAGGGAGCGGCGCGCTCGGACGACGGCTCGTTGTTTCAGGCGCAGTCGCTGATGCGGTGGCTGCCGACCCGCGTATTCTGCCCGTCCGGCCCATACAGGCCAAGCGGCGTCCCGAGCAGTGCCTGCAGCGCCTGCGTGTTGTGCTGCATGCGCAAGGCGATCAGTTCGCCATTGACGCGATTCAACTCGCGCGCCCGGGTGGCCAGGGCAAGCAGCGAAGACCACAGCCCGCGCGCGCCGTCGGCGTCGGGTTGCATGGCAAGCAGGGCGGACATGCCGGCGCGATCCGCAGCCAGTCCGGCCGCGACAAGCGCCTGGCTGCGGCGGTCGGCAATGCTCGCCAGTGCCGCGGCAAGTTCGTTCTTTTTCTCCACCAGGGCCGGCAGATCGTCGGTTCTGCCCTTGCCGAGCATCTCCTGTTCCTTTTCGAGCAGTGCCACGAAGCCTTGCATGTCGGCAACTTCGGCCGCGATCGTCGGCAGGAAACTGGTCGTCAGGTTACCCGTCGTTGCCATTGCAATTGCGCCAGTCAGGTCTGCCGCCGTGCACCGACGAGTTCGCTGGCCGAGGCAATCACGCTGTCGGCGATCGCCTCGGAATTGATTTCGAAGCGGCCCTCGGCGATCGCTTGTTTGATTTCAGCGACCCGGCTCGCATCGAAGGTCGTTGCTTCCCCGGGGAACTGCAGTTGTGCGGCCAGTTCGCTGAGATGGACTTCCGCCGCGGCGCCACTTGCCGGCTGGGTGACGGCGGCACGTTGCCGCGTCGTGCTGACACTGCTCGTGGTACTTGTTGTGCTGTCGATCTTCACGGTCGTTCCCTTTGAACGATTGTTCCCAACCAAGGATACGGCCGAGAACGGCTGAACTTTAGCACTTTTTCGCTGCAGCAACATGCCGCCTACGATACCGATGGCACTCTTGTCAGTACGCCACGTCGACGATGCCACCGCTGCGAGCGACACCGCTGACCACCTGTCCGGACGCGGTCCGCACCTGGACAATCTGGCCGTCGCTGGCATTGTTGAGTGCCTTTCCCTCGTTGCTGACCGTGAAACCGTCGCCGCTGGACACCAGCTTGACACTTTGTCCCTGGCGCACAGCCCAGGCGGCAAGCAGCAGATCGCCGCGCAACGGTTGCCCGGCAGCGATGCCGTTCCTGACCGTCTTGCCGAGCGCTTGCGCCGGCTCGGTGACGACGCTGGCCGGCAGCGTGCCAAGATCCCCGGTCTGTGTCAGCAGGTCGGCGCTGGTGACGATCTGGCCCGCTGCCAGCTGCCGCGCAGTGACCACGTAGTTGCCGGAAATCTTCACCGTGACCGGCACATACACCGTCCACGCGATCGGTGCCACGCAGCGTACGGCGACCGTGGTCTTTCCCCAGAGCCGGCTTCCCGGCGGCAGGAATGGCTCGAACGCACTGCATGGGGCGAGCTGTGCATGCTGATCGAGCGATCCCACGCTGTAGGCGACTTTCCCCGGCAATCCCTGCGTCTGGATGCGGAGAAACTGATCGAGCGCGGCAGACAACGAAGCCTGCGCGTTCGCGCCGCAACTTGTCACGGCCAGCACGATGGACAGCACTGCCGGCGAGCGGCCAAGAGGTCGGAAGAGGCGGCAAGTGTGCATTTCGCCATTCTGCCTGAATCCGCCTGGCGAGCGAAGCCTGCTCAGGTGCCTGACGATGCACGGCCGGCGGCAATATTTGCCGCAGATCCGGCAAGGCAGCGCCCGGCTCGGCGCGGTACATCGCCGAATTCCTCTCCAGCGCCCGGTCCTGGTGCTTGGCACGAGTATTGCGTGGTACCTTCGCACGACATCGCGAGGGGAGATCATGGTGGTCAACAAGCTGGACGGTGCGCTTTTTCTACAGCAACAGGCGCTGACCCTGCGCGCCAACCGGCAGCAGATCCTTGCCGGCAACATCGCCAATGCCGACACACCACATTATCAGGCGAAGGATTTCGACTTTGCTGCGGCATTGCATGCAGCACTTGCCGGCGGGAGTGCCGGCAACCTCGCGCTGGCGAACACTTCGCCGCGCCACTTGCCGGGAAGCATGACAGGCGGCCCGCTGCGCCTGCTCTATCGGCAGCCGATACAGCCGAGCGCCGACGGCAACACCGTCAATATGGACATCGAGCGAGCGCAGTTCGCCGAGAACGCCATCGACTACGAGGCGGGGGTGAGTTTCCTTACCCAGCAGATCCGGAGTCTGCTCGCCGCGGTGCAGGCGCAATGAGCAATTTCGGCACCTTTCGAGTGGCGGGCAGCGCGCTGACCGCACAGTCGCTACGCCTTAACGCGGTTGCCAGCAACCTCGCGAACGCGGACAGCGTGGTCAGCTCCGACGGTCAGCCGTATCGCGCGCGCCACGTGGTGTTCGCGGCAACGCCGATGGAAAGTGCCGCCGCACAAGGAGTGCGCGTCACGCAGGTGGTCGAGGACAGCGGTCCGGGGCGACTGGTTTATGACCCGCGCAATCCGGGCGCCGACGCACGTGGCTACGTCACGATGCCGAACGTGAACGTGGTCGACGAGATGACCGACATGATCTCGGCAGCGCGTTCGTACCAGACCAACGTCGAAGTGATGAATACCGCCAAACAATTGCTGCTCAAGACACTGACGCTTGGCCAGTAGGAATCGAACAGGAGAAGGCAATGGCAACCGTGCAATCGACCAATAATTCATCCAGCGACGTCTTCGCCGCGCTCAACGCCTCGAAGACAGGCGGCAACAATGCCGCGTCGACCTCGACCAGTGAGGCAGTGCAGGATCGCTTTCTCAAGCTGCTGGTGACCCAACTGAAGAACCAGGACCCTCTCAACCCGCTCGACAACGCTGCGGTGACGACCCAGATGTCGCAGATCAACACGGTGACCGGCATCGAAAGGCTGAACGCGACGCTCGCCAGTTTGCTCGGCAGTTACCAAGATAGCGAAGCGATGCAGGCTGCCGGACTGATCGGGAAGAACGTGCTCGTGTCCGGATCGACCTTGTCGCTGAGCGGCGGCACGGCATATGGTGGCGTCAATCTGGGCGCGCCGGCCGACAACGTGACGGTGACAATCCTCGATGCTGCTGGCAGGGTGGTGCAGAGCCAGAGCCTCGGCGCACGCGCTGCGGGCAGCTTCAGCTTTGCCTGGGACGGCAGGACGGATGCCGGCGGTTCGGCGGCGCCGGGCAATTACCGGTTCACGGTCAGCGCCGTGCGCGGTACCGACAAGGTGGCGGCGGACACCCTGCAGGTCGGTACGGTTTCTGCGCTCGTCCGTGGCGCCGACGGCGTTCAGTTGGATCTTGCCGGCCTCGGCAGGGTTGCTTTCAACAAGGTCCAGCAGATTCTCTAGCGACGGGGGGCAAGGATGAGTTTCCAACAGGGTTTGAGTGGTCTGGATGCGGCGTCTTCGGCGCTCGACGTGATCGGCAACAACGTGGCGAATGCGAGTACCGTCGGGTTCAAGAGTGCGACCGCCGATTTCTCCGATGTCTTCGCCGCTTCGTTGGGGATTGTCGGCGCTTCTCAGGTCGGCATCGGGGTCGGCGTGTCGGCGATCGAGCAGCAGTTCACGCAGGGCAACCTGACTACCACC
The DNA here is from genome assembly GCF_023806565.1 of Accumulibacter sp. Lineage (GTDB taxonomy): Bacteria > Pseudomonadota > Gammaproteobacteria > Burkholderiales > Rhodocyclaceae > Accumulibacter. The sequence continues at coordinate 41,500 of NZ_JAMTDV010000062.1, forward strand.
AACAATGCGATGGACCTGGCGATCAACGGCGGTGGATTCTTTCGCATGAGCAGCAACGGATCGGTGAGCTACACGCGCAATGGCCAGTTCCATGTCGACAAGGAGGGTTACATCATCAACGACAAGAAACTTCGCCTGACCGGATACCCGGCTGGGGTGAATGGCCAGATTTCCCCGTCGAACCCCATTGAACTGCAGTTGTCCGCCAGCCAGATCGCGCCCCGCGCAACGAGCGATCCACTGTCGGGCGAACTGCGTGCGGTGGTCAACCTGGATTCTCGCGACGTGCCGCCGGAACTCACGCCCTTCGACTTCGCCAATCCGGGAACCTACAATTTCTCGACCGCCGTGACCGTTTTCGACACCCTGGGTGTGGCGCACAATCTGACCACCTATTACGTTCTCAATCCACCAGCGACCCCACCCAGCGGTGGTCAGTGGACGGTATGGGCGACCCTCGACGGTGCCAATCCACAACAGCTTCCTGGCGGAAACCTGATTTTCGACACCTCGGGCGCGCTGACCGCCGCGACGGCAACGCACACGCTTCCCACCTGGAACCTGAGCAGCGGTGCCGCCACGCCGTGGTCGCCGGGAACCATCAACTTTACCGGAACCACCCAGTATGGCAGCGAATCGAGCGTCGACCGCCTCACCCAGGGCGGCTACACTTCCGGCAGTCTCGTCGGTATCGGCGTCGGTAGCGACGGCGTCGTGCAGGGGCGCTACAGCAACGGTCAGACGCGCAACATGGGGCAGGTGGTGCTCGCCACCTTTGCCGACCCGAACGGATTGCTGAATCTGGGCAACAATGAATGGGCGCTGACCTCGCTCTCCGGTCCCGAACTGGTCGGCGCGCCGGCGACGGGCAGTCGCGGCGTATTGCAGTCGGCGGCAGTCGAGGATTCCAACGTAGACCTGACCAAACAATTGGTCGACATGATCACGGCACAGCGCAACTACCAGGCCAACGCGCAAACGATCAAGACCCAGGACCAGGTCATGCAGACTCTGGTCAACCTGCGGTAGTCGGTCGGTTCAGGGGTGACAGGGGAACAATGGACCGTCTGATCTTCACGGCGATGACTGGCGCCAGCCAGGCTGCCATGCAGCAGGCCGGTGTGGCGCAGAATCTGGCCAACGTGTCGACCGTCGGCTACCGTGCAATCGAGTACCGCTCGCGCGCCGTGCCCGTCCTTGGCCCGGGTGCGGCGACGCGTGCGTTTGCGGTCGATGCCTCGATCGCCAACGCATTCGACCAGGGGCCGCTAACCACTACCGGTCGGCCGCTGGACGTCGCTGTCGAGGGTGCAGGCTGGATTGCCGTGCTGGGGAGCGACGGGCGCGAGGCCTATACCCGTGCCGGAAACCTCAGGACCGATGCCAATGGGCTGCTGCAGACCAGCGCCGGCTCTCTCGTGCTCGGTGAGGGCGGGCCGATCGCGCTGCCGCCCGACAACAACATCGTGATTGCCGCCGACGGCACGGTTTCGAGTATCCCGCGGGTTGGCGCCGGAGCGCTCAACAGTGTCAACGTGGTCGGTCAGATCAAACTGGTGAATCCTCCGGAAAGCGATCTGGTGCGCGGTGACGATGGCCTGTTCCGCACTCGCAACGGTGTCCCCGCACTTGCCGACGAGAATGTGAAGCTGGTTCCCGAGGCGCTTGAGGGAAGCAACGTCAACTCGGTCGATGCGATGGTCCGCATGATCAGCCTGGCGCGGCAGTTCGAAATGCAGGTCAGGATGCTGCAGACTGCCGACGCGAACGCGCGTTCAGCCACGCAGATTCTGACCATCAATTCCTGACGGAACAAACATGATCCGTTCGCTATGGACCGCCAGCACCGGCCTCAACGCGCAGCAGGTGCAGATCGATGTCATCGCCAACAACCTCGCGAACGTCAGCACGAACGGCTTCAAGCAGGCGCGCGGGATTTTCGCCGACTTGCTGTATCAGACCATTCGTCAGCCGGGAGCCCAGTCGTCGCAGATCACGCAGATCCCGGACGGTCTGCAGATTGGCTTGGGGACGACTCCGGTGTCCACGGGTCGCATCTTTACGCAGGGCTCCCTGCAGCAAACCGGCAACAGCCTCGATCTCGCGATCGACGGCGCCGGCTTCTTTCAAGTACTGCTGCCCGACGGGACGACTGCCTACACACGCGACGGATCGTTTCAGAAGGACAATCAGGGGCAGATCGTCACCGCCAACGGCTACCCCTTGCAGCCAGTGATCACCATTCCGCAGAACGCGTTGACGGTCACCATCGGCACCGACGGCGTGGTCAGCATCACGCAGCCCAATTCCTCGGCGACGGTGCAGATCGGGACCATCCAGGTGGCGACCTTCATCAACAATGGCGGCTTGCAGAGCATTGGCGAGAACCTCTACCTGGAAACGGCATCGAGTGGCACGCCGACGCCGAATACTCCCGGAACGAATGGATCTGGTGTCGTCGTGCAGTATTACGTGGAGGCGTCGAATGTCAATGTTGCGGAACAGATGGTGATGATGATTCAGACCCAGCGTGCCTACGAGCTCAATGCCAAGGTGGTGTCGACCTCCGACGCGATGCTGGCGCGCCTGACGCAGTTGTAGGGGGCGGAGCATGCGCATTCGATCGTTTTTGCCCCTGAGCGCGCTGTACTTGCTCGCCCTGAGCGCGTGCACGACCGTTCCACCAACCAACGTGCATCAGCCGATGAGCGCACGCCCTGCGGACCGACCCGAAGCGCTCGCCGCACGCTTGGCGGCGACCGGCAGCATCTACCAGGCGGGAGCCTCGCGGACACTGTTCGAGGACCGTCGGGCGCGCTACGTCGGCGACACGATCACCGTGACGATCACCGAAAACACCTCGGCGGCGACCAAGTCGGCCACCGATGTTTCGCGAACCGGCAGCATCAGCGCGTCGTCGGGACCGAACGTCAATCTGCCCGGGAAATCGCTCTACGAGCTCAAAGGCAGCAGCAGCAATACCGCCGCCGGCAAGGGGGATGCGGCGGCCAACAACGTGTTCACCGGCACCATCACGGTGACTGTGATCGAAGTGCTGGCGAATGGCAATTTGCTGGTCTCCGGAGAGAAACAGGTGGCGATCGGGCACGGACAGGAATACATCCGCCTGTCAGGCATCGTCAATCCCTATTTCGTCAATGCGGCCAATACCATCGCGTCCTCCCAGATTGCCGACGCACGCATCGAATACAAGGAGAGTGGCGCGATCAGCGAAGCGCAGGTGATGGGCTGGTTGGCACGATTCTTCCTTTCGGTTCTGCCTTACTGAGGAGCGCACGCCATGCCCCCGAAATCCGATGCTCGAACTGGCAGATGTTGGTATCGGACGGCAGTTCTTGCCGTCCTGTGGATCTTGAGTACCTCGGCCGTCGCCGAACGGATCAAGGATCTGGCGTCGGTGCAGGGAGTGCGCAACAATCAACTGGTCGGCTACGGCCTGGTCGTCGGTCTCGACGGAACCGGCGATCAGACGACGCAGACACCATTCACCACACAGAGCATCATCAACATGCTGGCGCAGCTCGGAACGACACTGTCTACCACGCAATCGCTGCAGCTAAAGAACGTTGCGGCGGTGATGGTGACGGCGAACCTGCCACCGTTCGCGAGAATCGGGCAACAGATCGATGTCACCGTATCGTCAATGGGCAACGCCAAGAGCCTGCGCGGCGGAACGCTCGTGATGACGCCGCTGAAAGGTGCCGACGGTCAGATCTACGCGCAGGCGCAGGGCAATTTGCTGGTTCCTGGAGCCGGTGCGTCGGCCCCTGGCGCCAGGGTGCTGGTCAACCATCTGCTTGCCGGTCGTATCGTCGGTGGCGCGACCGTCGAGCGAGAAGTGCCGACGGCGCTTGGGCAGGGGCAGTTCGTCCACTACGAGATGGGCACGACCGATTTCGGTACCACGCAACGGGTCGTCGATGTCATCAATCGCGAGATCGGGCCAGGTACGGCGCAGGCGGTCGACGGGCGACTGATTCGCGTCAGTGCTCCGGAAGAAGCCAACAGCCGCGTTGCCTTTCTGGGTCGGCTCGAGAATCTCGAAGTGCGTCCAACGAAGGCGGTCGCCAAGGTGATCATCAATCCGCGCACCGGCTCGGTAGTCATGAACCAGACGGTGACGATCGATTCCTGTGCCGTTGCGCATGGCAATCTCTCCGTGGTCATCAATACCGAGCAGAAGGTCAGCCAGCCTAACCCGCTGGCGGCAGGACAGACGGTGACGACGACGCAAAGCGAAATCGAAGTCAAGCAGGGTGGCGGCTCGCTCATCCAGTTGAAGGCGGGAGTCAGTCTGGCCGAGGTGGTCAAGGCGATCAACGCGCTTGGTGCCGGGCCCCAGGACTTGCTTTCCATCCTGCAATCGATGAAAGCGGCCGGTGCGTTGCGTGCCGACCTCGAGATCATTTGAACCCCGTGTCCGGTAACCGGCCAAACACCGTCTTCAACCCATGAGATCGTCCGATCCGATCCTCAATCGTCTGGCCATCGACCCGGCCGTCGCCAACGACCTGCGCACCCGGCTTCGGCAGGACCCACAAGGCGGGGCCAAGGCGACGGCGCGGCAGTTCGAGGGCATGTTGATGCACGTGATGCTGAAAAGCATGCGCGACGCGAGTCCGCAGGGCAGCCTGTTGGACAACGAGCAAAGCCGATTCTTTACCGCCATCGGCGATCAGCAACTGGCGCAGAATCTTGCCGCGCAGGCGCCGCTGGGTTTCGCCAATTCGATCGAGCGCCAGTTGCAGCGGCAATTGGCCGGGAATGCGGCCGCTAGCGCGGGCTTGCCGGATGCCGCTTCACCACCGGCGGCACGGCTGGCGACGACCCGTGTCGGCGCAGAGCGCCCGGTCGGCCGATCGAGCGCGGGAACGCCGATTGGCGCCACGGCACCGGCAGCGTCGGCCAGCACGCGCGATTTTGCCGACCAGGTCCGACCGTATGCCGTCGACGCGGCGGCTCTGACCGGCGTGCCGGCCGATTTTCTCGTCGCCCACGCGGCACTCGAAAGTGGCTGGGGGAAGCACGAGATCCGGAACACCGATGGCACGCGCACGTTCAATCTCTTTGGCATCAAGGCTGGACGAAAGTGGTCGGGCCCGACGGTGGAAGCGTCGACCACCGAGTTCGTCAATGGCCAGGCGCAATCGGTGCGCGCGAAATTCCGCGTCTATGCTTCGTACGCCGAGGCATTCGAGGACTATGGCAGACTGCTCAGCAGCAATCCCCGTTTCGCCGGCGTCATTGGTCAGCAGGATGGCGCGCAGTTTGCCCGTGCATTACAACAGGCGGGCTACGCTACCGATCCGCTATACGCCGAGAAGCTGACACGCGTCATTGGCGCGACGGCGCCGCGACCGACACTTGCCGCGACTTGAACGAGGTGACACTTGCGGGCCTAAACACGGGCAGGGAATCGCCGTTTACGTGACAATCAAGAAGGATCTGACGGCATGAGCACAGGAATCATCAGCACCGGTGTCAGTGGTCTGAACGCCGCCCAGTTCGGCCTGCAAACCACTGAACACAATATCGCCAACGCCAACACCCCTGGATTTACGCGTCAACGGACGATTCAGGCGACCACTCCCGGCCTGCAGACGGGCTCTGGTTTCGTCGGTCAGGGCGCGCAGGTCGCCACGATCGAACGCATCTACAGCAGTTTTCTGACCGACCAGGTCAATCGCTCGCAGAGCAGCGCCAGTGGGCTGGACAGCTACGCGGCGCAAATCGCGCAGATCGACGGCATGCTGGCCGATGCGACGACTGGCCTGTCACCGGCTCTCCAGGATTTCTTCACCAGCGTGCAGCAGGTCGCGGCCAATCCCTCGCAGTTGCCGAGTCGTCAGGCCATGATCTCCGCTGCCCAGGCCCTGGTCGACCGCTACCAGTCGATGGGGGATCAACTGACGCAAATGTCCGACGGCATCAATAGCGAAATCAACTCGACGGTTGCCGGAATCAATTCGTACGCCGAGCAGATTGCCTCGCTCAACCAGAAGATCGGCGTTGCCGAAGCCGCTACGGGCCAACCCGCGAATGACCTGCTGGATGGTCGCGACCAGTTGCTCGCGCAACTGAACAAGCTGATCAAGGCTACGACGACCACCAACAGCGATGGCAGCATCAATGTATTTGTCGGCAGCGGTCAGCAACTGGTCGTCGGTGCCCAGGCGATGAGCCTCGCCACATTGCCATCGGCCAGTGACCCGTCGCGTCTGGCAGTGGCCCTGAAGACTGGCACAGGGGGCACCCCGCAGGAGATCCCGGAATCGCTGCTCAACGGCGGCAGTCTTGGCGGCTTGCTGGCGTTTCGCACCGAGTCTCTGGATACTGCGCGCAGCGAACTGGGGCGCAACGCCGTGTCTCTGGCCCTGACTTTCAATGCCCAGAGCGCGCTCGGTCAGGACCTGCTCGGTCAATCGCAGCTTTCGGCGGCGCCCAACGGTTTTTCTCCGAATCTGTTTTCGATTTCTGCTCCGACGGTCATTCCCAACAGCCGCAACCCGGTCGGCAGCCCGTCGGTCAGTGCCACCTTCGTGACGCCGCCGCCGTACAGCGGCAACTTCTACACCGATCTTGGCGCCAGCGACTACCGCTTGACCTCCGACGGGAGCAGCGTGACGCTGACTCGCCTCAGCGACAACCAGCAGTGGTCCGCCGCCGGAACGGACACGTTGGCGCTGAACGCGCAGGCGGCAACGCAGGGTTTCACCCTCGGTTCTGCTACGCTGTTGGCGGGGTCGAGCTATCTCATCCAGCCAAGCCGTGACGCCGCGCGCAAGATTTCGCTGAATCCGGCGCTGGCTGCAGATCCTCGGCTGATCACTGCGGCCGGGCCGGTTCGCACAGCTCTCGGCGCGGCCAATACCGGCGGTGCAACGATCTCGGCAGGTAATGCCGGACCTGGCTATGCGGCCGCGGTTGCGGCGATGCCGATTACCCTCAGCTACCAGAACGGCCGGCTGCAAGGGTTCACCGTGGGCTCGCTGGTTGCGCTCGATGGCGCTACGCCTGTCACCATCGATGCGTCCGGTAGCCTTCCTTACACCAGTGGGGAGACCATCACGCTGGTCGGTTCGGTTGCCAGCACGCCTTCGACCGGTTTCAGCTTTGCGATATCGGGCTCGCCGAACAACGGCGATACCTTCCGGATCGCTCGGAATACGGGAGGTACCGCCGACGGACGCAACGCGCTGGCTCTCGCACAGTTGCAGACGCAGGACACGATGTCCGGCAAGACCGCCTCGTTTCAGCAGGCATACGCGCAGTTGGTCAGCGAGACCGGGAACAAGGCACGCCAGGTGCAGGTTTCGGGCGATGCGCAAAAGTCGCTTCTCGATCAGGCCCAGAGCAGCCGTGATTCGCTTTCCGGGGTGAATCTCGACGAGGAGGCGGCCAATCTGCTGCGCTATCAGCAGGCCTATCAGGCGTCGGCCAAAGCTCTGCAGATCGGTGCCAGTCTTTTCGACACGATTCTGCAGATCGCAGCTCGCTGAGGAGAGTCCGATGCGCATCAGTACCACTCAGATTTACGCGGCGGGCCTGGTCGGAATGGAGCAGAACCAGAGTCAGGTCCTCAAGTTGCAGAACCGGATCGCCAGCGGGCGCCGTATCCTGACTCCGGCGGACGACCCGGTGGCCGCTGCGCGCGTGCTCGAAGTTACGCAAACCAAGGACGTGGCCGCGGAGTACGCGCGCAACCAGGGCGATGCGAGCAACCGCCTCGGCATGATCGACGATCAGCTCACTGCCCTGACCGATCTCCTGCAGAGTGTTCGCAGCCGAACCGTTCAGGCGGCCAACACGGTGCTTTCGGACAGCGACCGAGTGGCGATCGCGACCGAGCTCCAGGCGCGACTGGACGAGATGCTCGGGATCGCCAACAGCCGCAGCGCAGAAGGGGACTACCTGTTTTCTGGCTACCAGGGGACGGCCATTCCCTTTGTGCGCACCGCCGCGTCATCCACTTCCACCTCGTCGTCGGTCGCCTATTTCGGTGACGATGGCGAACGCCTCTTGCAAGTGAGTCCGTCGCAGCAACTGGCGGCCAACATCGCGGGTAGCGACCTGTTCATGAACGTCAGGGAAGGAAACGGGAATTTCTCGACGGCCGCCGGCGGCAACGGGCCAGGCCTTCCCAATCAGGGAACGGGGATGATCGATGCCGGTTCCCTGCTTGATCGACAGAAGTGGCAAGGCGCTTTGAACAATGATTCGCTGTGGCAGGGGAGCAGCCAGCGCGAGGTTCAGATCCGGTTCTCTTCGGTCGCCGGGGTCAGCAGCTATCAGCTCTTCGATGCTTCGACAAACGCCCCGCCGGCGGCGCCGCTGGCACCCAGGGCAATTGGGCCAGTGCAGAGCTTTACTCCTGGCCAGACCATTCCCGTGGTGAACAGCACGACCACCCCACCCACCGATTTCGGAGCGCAAGTCGTGATCGATGGTTCGCCCGTCGACGGCGATACTTTCATCGTCAAGCCTAGTGCCAACAAGAGCATGTTTCAGACCGTGCAGGAAATGCTCGACTTGCTGCGATCGCCGGTAGACTCGGGCACGGCGAGGACCGCGTTCTCCGTGCAGATGCAGGCACACCTCAACAATCTGGATCAGGCGCTGGCCAATGTTGGCCGGGTGCAGGCGACCGTCGGGGCGCGTTTGCAGGTCCTGGACGGTCTAAGCAGTAGTTCATCGGCGCTTGACGTGCAGTACCAGCAGACTTTGTCGGGCTTGCAGGATCTGGACTACGCGCAGGCGATCTCGGATTTCACCAGGCAGCAGACCAGCCTCGAGGCGGCGCAGAAGTCGTTCGTGCAGATCGCCGGCCTGAGTCTTTTCAAGTATCTCTAGAGGGAGGAAAGACTCGCATGCGATCGAGCGCCGTTTGGTCGCTGGCGCTGCTGCTGAATGCCTGTGGCAGCGTGGACTGGAACGCGTCGCCACGCGCCGAGGGCAAACGGGCCGACTATTCCTTCATGCAGTCGCCGAATCCGACCGTGCAGGTGGATCCGCCCAGAGGCGCTGCACTCATCGGAAGCGCGGCCTACGCCGTGAACTACGCGAGTGGTGCCGAATATCTTTCTCCCGCTGCTGTCGCGGCGCTTGCCGCCTACGCCATTTATGATCCCTTGGCACCCAACTGGACGATCGAGGAAAGAATTCTCGACAGCGAGAGCTATCACCTTTCGATGCGTGCCAAGAGCTTCCGTACTGGTGGCGACGGCGAATCCGCCCTGATTCTCCGGCGTCGCGCGCTACAGTTACAGCGCGAAAGAGGATTCCCCGCGTACCGGGTGCTCGAGTATTCGGAGGGTATCGAGTCGACGACCCCGTTTACCCATCGCTACGCCGAGGGAGTGATTCAACTCGTCCGCTCTGATCCACCCCGGAAGCCTTAGTGAACGGGCGCTGCCGCCAGCATGGCTGCGAGACCGCGCTCGAACATATGCTGTAGCGGGGCGCTCGCATACGACAGGGCGAGCATCAGGGCGGTGAAGCCGAGCGCGATGGTGAGGGGAAAGCCGATTGCCATCAGGTTGAGCTGTGGCGCCGCGCGGCTCAGGATGGCGAGCGCAAGGTTGGTGATCAGCAGCGCAACGACCACCGGCAGCGCGAGGAGCAATCCCGAGGAAAAGAGGATCGCACCGGAAGTCGCCAGGTTCGATCCGATCTCGGCGGATAGCGAGGGTGTGCTCACCGGCAATACGGTGAAGCTCTGCACCAGCGTTGCGATCACCATCAGGTGACCATTGATCGCGAGAAAAGTCAGCAGCGCGAGAAGACCCAGAAACTCCGACACCACTGCCGTCTGGCCGGCACTCTGGGGGTCGTACGAGCTGGCAAAACCGAGGCCCATCTGCAGGCTGATCAGGTTGCCCGCCATGTCGACCGCCGCAAATACCAGGCGCATGACGAATCCCATCGCGAAGCCGATGAACATTTCCCGGGCGAGGAGCAGCAGGCCGGTTGCCGACGCCGGATCGATGCGGGGCATCGACGGCAGCACCGGCGCGATTGCAATGGCGATCGCAAGGCCGAGCATCAGCCGGACCTGTACGGTCAGCGCGAGATTGTCGAACGGCGGCGACGCCACCAGGAGGGCGAGAATGCGTGCCAACGGGAAGAAAAAAGCCGTTACCCAGGCGTTGATCTCGGCGCTGCTCACACTGATCATGGCATGGCCCGCTCAGCCAATCAGCAAAGGGATGTTCTCGAACAAACGGCGCACGTAGTCCACCATGATCTCCAGCATCCACGGGCCGGCGAGCAACAGGATGAGGAACATCCCGACGAGCTTGGGAATGAAGGACAGCGTCTGCTCGTTGATCTGGGTTGCCGCCTGGAAGACGCTGACGATCAGGCCAATTGCCAAGGCCGCCAGGAGTAGCGGTCCGGCCATCAGCAAGGTCATTTCGACCGCCTGACGTCCGATCTGCATGACCACTTCGGGCGTCACGCGGCAAAGCTCGCGACCAACGAGCCCAGTAGCAGGTGCCAGCCATCTACCAGGACGAACAGCATCAGCTTCAAGGGCAGCGCCACCATCACTGGCGACATCATCATCATGCCCATCGACATCAGCACGCTGGCCACGACCATGTCGACGATCAGAAACGGGATGAAAATGATGAAGCCGATCTGAAAGGCAGTCTTCAACTCGCTGGTGACGAAAGCCGGGATCAGCAGGCGCATCGGGATGTCGTCGGTGGAGGCGAAGCTCGGCGTTCTGGTGATGCGTGCGAACAGTGCGATGTCGGCTTCCCGCGTCTGTTTGAGCATGAACTTGCGCAAGGGCACGGCGCCGCGCTCGACGGCCTGCAGGTAGGTGATCCGGTTCTCCGAGAGCGGCAGATAGGCGTCGGAGTAGAGGTCGTCGAGCACCGGCGACATGACGAAAAATGTCAGGAAAAGCGCGAGGCCGACCAGCACCTGATTGGGCGGCGAGGTTTGTGTGCCGAGCGCATGCCGCAACAACGAAAGGACGATGATGATGCGTGTGAAGCTGGTCATCATCAGCAGCGCAGCCGGCAGGAAGGTGAGCGCGGTCAGCGTCAGCAGCGTCTGGATCGACAGGCTGTAGGTCTGGACACCGTCGGCGCCGGCAGTGCTGGTCAGCATCGGCAGGCCACCGGCCTGGGCCCAGGCGGCCATTGGTGCGAACAGTGCGAGCAGCGTGGCGAAGTGCTTAGCTGCCTTCATTCTTTCGTTCAGTGATCTGCTTCAGCCACTGTGCAAAATGCCGCTCGCCATCGCTGGCTGCTTTCAGCTCGCCTTTCGGCAGCGTGTGCAGGGTGCGGATCTGTCCTGGTACCAGCCCCACGACGATCCAGGTGTCAGCGATTTCCACCAGCACAATACGCTCGCGGGTGCCGATCATCAGGCCGCCAACCACTCGCAAGGGGCCGCTGCTGCCGAATCCGCGACCGCCGTTGACTTTGCGCAGCAGGTACCCGGCGAGAAACACCACCCCGATGACCACGAGCAGAGCGACTACCGTCTGCAGCAGCAAGCCGGCGGAAACTCCCGGCGCCTCACCAGCCACCGCCTGTGCCCCGGCGCGGGTCGACAGCAGCGCAAGCAACAGACCGGACGGGCTGTGGGTGCTGCGGTAGCGGATGAAATCCAAGTGTCGCATCGATCGGGAGGCCAGAACCAAGGGAGCTGGCTGCTATCTTAAAGCAAGCGAGGAGAAGATCAACTGGTCGCGCCCAGGCGGTAGCCGTCGAGAATCAGTACAGGAACCGATCGGCTTTCAATGTCCGATCTTGCGCGCCCTTTCCGATGGGGTGACGATGTCGGTCAGACGAATCCCGTACTTGTCATTGACCACCACCACTTCGCCCTGCGCGATCAGGGTGCCGTTGACGAAGACGTTCAGTGGTTCGCCGGCCATTGCGTCCAGCTCGACCACCGAACCATGCGCCAGTTGCAGGAGGTTCTTGATGGTGATCTTGGTGCGCCCGAGCTCGACGGTGATCTGCACCGGAATGTCGAGGATCAAGTCGAGCTCGTTCATCAGCGAGGCCTTGTTGTCCTCTCCGTCAAAATGCGGGAAGAGGTCGGCGGGCGGCGGGTTGCTTGCCGACGAGCCATCACTCATCGACTGTTGTTCAGCCATCGCCGCGGCCCAGTCGTCGTCGAGAGCGGTGCCGTCGTCAGCCGGATTCGCGAATTCGTCTTCAGCCATTGCTTCCTCCGAGAGCAGGTTCCGGTTCCTCGCACGAGAGGAAGCGGTCGATCTTGAGCGCATACTTTCCGCCCTGCTGCCCGTACCGGCATTCCATCAGCGGCACGTCGTCGACCAGGGCGACGGTCTTTTCCGGGATGTCCAGCGAAATGACGTCGCCTACCTTCATCGTCAGGATCTGGCGGAGGCTGAGAGTCCGCATCGCCAGTCTCGCCGTGATCTCCACTTCTGCGTCCTTTAGCTGCTTGCGCAACATGATGATCCAGCGGCGGTCGGATGACAGCTGGTCGCTCTGCATGCCGCTGTAGAGCAGGTCGCGAATCGGTTCGAGCATCGAGTATGGAAAACAGATGTGCATGTCGGCGTTAGAGCCGCTCAATTCGAGCGAGAAAGTCGTCGCTATGACAATCTCGGATGGCGTCGCGATGTTCGCGAATTGCGAATTCATCTCCGAGCGGACGTACTCGAAATCCATCTCGTACACCGGTTTCCACGATCGCGCGTATTCGCTGAAAACCACTCCAAGCAAGCCCTGGATGATGCGCTGTTCAGTCGGAGTGAAATCCCGTCCCTCGACTCGCGTGTGGAAGCGGCCGTCGCCGCCGAACATGTTGTCGACGACCAGAAACACCAGGCTGGGATCGAAGACGACCAAGGCTGTGCCACGTAACGGCTTGGCCGCAACCAGATTCAGGTTGGCCGGAACTACCAGGTTGCGGGTGAACTCGCTGTATTTCTGGACGCGGATCGAGCCAACGGCGATTTCGACACTGCGCTGGAGGTAGTTGAACAGTCCAATGCGCAGGTAGCGGGCAAAACGCTCATTGACCAGATCGAGAGTCGGCATGCGGCCACGAACGATCCGCTCCTGCGTTCCCAGATTGTAGGTACGTGCGCCTTCGACAGGCTCGTCGGATGGTTCGGGTTCGTCGGCCTCGCCGCTGACGCCCTTGAGCAGAGCGTCGACTTCGTCCTGCGAGAGGAAGTCCGAACTCATCGCCGATCACTGGATGATGAACGAAGTAAACAGTACCTCTTTGACCGGCCAGTCGTGCTTCTTGCCTCTGCCGGCGGGGTCAAGTATGCCGTTGATCTTGTCCTTGATTTCCTCGGCGAGCTGTTCCTTGCCGCCTGTGGTGACCAGGTCTGAAGCCTTCTTGCTTGATAGCAGCAGGGTCAGGTCGTTGCGCAGCTTGGGCATGTATACCTTGAGCTGTTCGGCAGTCTGCGCCTCGTCGACCTCGACCGAAACGACCAGTTGCAGGTATTGGTCGCCATGTTCCGGTACGAGGTTCACGGTGAAGGCGTCGAGCGCAACGTAGACCGGTGGCGCATTCCTGTCGGTCTTCTTGCGTTTGACCGGCTTGGCCTTCTCCACAGCGACTTCATCCTCGTCGTCGCGATCGGGCGAGTGTTTCAACAGCACGAACGCGGTCACTGCGCCGACGCCAAGAAGCAGCACCAGGGCGGCGATGATGATCAACAACTTCTTGTTCTTGGCCGGCGCGCCGCCCGCGCCCTCGGCTGCCGGCTTTGTGTCCTTGGCCATTGCGAAAATCTCTCCCTGGGTCCTGCCGCCTCTGTCGTTCCGGCTGTCGCGCGCAGCGCCGGCGGCGAGGCGGTCTCTACGCGAAAATGTCGATCAATCCATGACCGCAGCGGGTGACGACGGTCTTGCCCGGCAGCGCGCTGGCGGAATCACCGGCAAGTATAGCGTTATCGGCGGCGACACGGGGCTGGCGCGGTTGTCCCGGTTGATCGCCCGTTTGCCGCTGGAAAGATTCGCTACCCACACTAACCTGGCCGAGGTCGATGCCCGCCAAGGCGAACATTTCGCGCAGGCGCGGCACGGCTGCTTCGATGGTGCCACGCACGTCGGCGCTGGGCGAGACGAAGTGGGCGTCGGCGCTCTCCTTGTTGACGTTCAGGATGATATCGATCGATCCCAGCTGTGGCGGGTGCAGGCTCAATTGCGCTACCTGTCGGTCGTTTCCCGCCAACCACAACAGTTTGTGGCCAAATTCGCTGCTCCAGGCGGGGTCGTGCAGTGGCACGTCGAGTTCGCGCGGGGCTTCGCGGCCGGCCACTGCAGCGTGCGGCGGCGGAGCGTTGAGATGCGCCAGGGTGACTGTAGTCGCGACCGGTTCGCTCTCGCCACGGGCGGCACGTTCGAAGGAACGGGCAGCGAGTTGGGCAACGGCAAATCTTGCCGCTTCGCCGTCGATGGCGGCGGAGCCGGCCGCCGGTGGCTGCCGGTCGTCGCCAATCGGCAGCTGGCTGCCGGCCACATTGCCGGCAGCGGTTGTCACGGAGGCTGTCGGCGAGCCATCGATCGCTCCCGTAGTGGTCGGACTGGTCGTCGATCTGGTCGCGACGGGAGCAGCAACTCCCGCAAGAGCTGGCGAGAAGCCTGGCGTGGCCAGGAGCGCTGGATCGGCTGCCGTCGGGTCGACCTTCGGCGTTACGGTCCCGTCGTCGCGGGCCGCTGTCGCGTCGCGATCGCGGCTGATTGCGGCGGGGTTCGCCTCGGTGGCCGGCAGGCCGAACAGGATGTTGGCAAAGTCGACACTGTCATCCGGCTGATCGGTGGCCGTCCTGCCGTTATCGATGTTTGCTCGAACGGGCGTTCCGGTGGACGCGGAAACAATGGCAATGCTCATGATCTCTCCCTCTCCGAAAGCGGCAGCCAACATCCAAGCAACAAACGTGCCTCTCCGCTCTCACGACTCGTGTGCGTCGTCGCAGCTGCGGGCGGCGAACTCGTCCTGGGTTTTTTGCTCGAGGCGAAATTCGAGTCGTTCTTCGCTGGCTCGGTGGCGGGCGGAGAGAGTGTCGAAGGCCTGCAGTCGGTTGCGGCGATTTTGCCACTCGGCCTGACCGGCAGCGGTGTCCGCCTGCTGGCGGCCGACTGCCTGGGTCTGCTGCTCGATCACTTCGTCGAGGCGGTCGAGAAAGTCCTGGTAGTTGCGCCACGCCGGTTGCCCGAGCCCGTCCTGGGCAGCTTGGCGAAAGCGGGCGCTGTACTCGTCGCGATACTGCAGCAGCATGTCGAGCTTTTGCCGGGCATCGCGTTCCGCCGCCAGCAGGCGAGCCAGGCTCAGCGTCGCCTCGTCGCTACGGCGGCGCATCAGTTCGAGTACCGTCTGCAGGGCGAAAGGTCTGCTCACGACCAATCCGCGGCCCGATCCGAGGACGCGCAAAGTGGTTCGGTCACGGTTCCGCACCAAACAGGGCGAACAACTCGGTCACACTCTGCGCAAACCCGGCGCGCTGACTCAGGCTCTGCTGCAATAGTTCCTCGAATCGCGGATAGATCGCGATCGCCTGGTCGAGCTGCGGGTCGGAGCCAGCGGCGTAGGCACCCACGCTGATCAGATCGCGCGATCGCTGATAGCGCGCGAACAGACTCCTGAACCTCCGGATGTGTTCGAGGTGTGCAGGGTTTACCAAGTTCACCATGGCGCGCGAGATCGACTGTTCGACGTCGATTGCCGGATAGTGACCGGCGTCGGCCAAGGTTCGCGAGAGCACGATGTGACCGTCGAGGATGGCTCTCGCGGCATCGACTACGGGATCCTGCTGATCGTCACCCTCCGCCAGTACTGTGTAGAAGCCAGTGATCGAACCACCGCCGTCGGCGCCATTTCCGGCGCGCTCGACAAGCTGCGGTAGTCGCGCGAAAACCGACGGCGGGTAGCCGCGAGTGACCGGTGGCTCGCCGATCGCGAGAGCGATCTCTCGCTGCGCCATCGCATAGCGGGTCAGCGAGTCCATGATCAGCAGCACATGACGGCCCTGGTCGCGGAAATACTCGGCGATACAGGTTGCGTAGGCCGCCCCCTGCAGGCGCATCAGAGGGCTTACATCGGCCGGGGCGGCAACGACTACCGAACGGTCGAGTCCTTCCTCACCGAGAATCTGCTCGATGAACTCCTTGACTTCGCGACCACGCTCGCCGATCAGGCCGACGACGGTGACGTCGGCTTCGGTATAGCGCGCCATCATCCCGAGCAGAACGCTCTTGCCCACGCCGGAACCGGCGAACAATCCCATGCGCTGGCCGCGGCCGACGGACAGCAGGGCATTTATGGCTCGCACTCCGACGTCGAGCGGCTCCTTGATAGGCGCTCGGGACATCGGGTTGACCGGTCGACTCTGCAGCGGCCGCAGGAATTTCGCACGCAACGGGCCGAGTCGATCGAGCGGTCTGCCGGCGCCGTCGATGATGCGACCAAGCAAGGATTCGCCGACGGGAACGAGTTTGGCGCGATCAATCGAGCGCCGGCGTGCCGGTGAAGGCAGGCCGACCCGCGGCGGCTGCGCGGGGATATCGAGGGCGACCACGCGGGCCCCGGGCGACAGGCCATAGACATCCTCCGACGGCATCAGGAAGATGCGTTCGCCATGGAAGCCGACCACCTCGGCCTCGATCGACGAGCCACCGATGGGAGTGATCCGGCAGGAACTGCCGAGTGGCAACTTGAGTCCCGATGCTTCCATCACCAGACCGTTGATTCGCGTCAGGTGGCCGCTTGGCAGCAGTGAATTGGCCTGACTGGCGGTTTGCCGACAGCCGTCCAGAAAGTCGCGCCAAGCGACCAGGTGGCGATTGTCCCGAATCTCGTGCCCGTTCATCCCCGCACATCCAGCCATTCCTGGCTCACACCGATGGCCTCGATGACTCGCCGCCAGCGTGTTTCCACGGTTGCGTCCACTTCGCCAGCGCCCAGTTCGACGCGACAGCCACCAGCGCTGAGTGCGCTGTCATCGATGATTCGCCAATTGGCGTGCGCCAGCCGCTCGCCGAGATGGCTGCGTACCAGAGCCGCATCTTGCGGATTGACGAAAAGCATGGGCTGTCCGTGGTGGCCGTGCAGCGTGCTGACTGCTTCTCTGACTACCGGCAGGAGCAGTTCGGGACGCACGCGCAGACTCTGGCGCAAGACCTGATTCGCTATCTCGATTGCCAGGCCCAGCAACTGGTCGGCGACATTCTGGTCGATTTCTGCCAGCGCCTGCTGCAGGTTGTCCATCAGTGCCGCAAGGGTCGTCGCTGCATCCTTGGCCGCTGTGCTGCCGGTGGCGTATCCGGCTGCATAGCCGTCCGCGTATCCGGATGCACGTGCTTCTTCTTCGATACGTTGGACGTCCTCGGCGGTGGGCAGGACTACTGCCGGTTCCGGCGGCGCGGGCTCGGCCGCGATCGTCGGCGCGAGCGGCGAGAGCGCTTCCACCGCTGGCGGTTCGGAAGGAAGCTGCGCGGCGCGCTGCTCCGTCGCGAAGGCAGCCACCTCCCAGCGCTGGTAGGCGGTCAATTTCTCCTTCGGGATAAGCCGATCCTTCATCGGCGTGCTCAGACCATTTGTTCGCCACCCGCACCGCCGAGCACGATCTGCCCTTCGTCAGCCAGGCGTCGAACGATCTTGAGGATTTCCTTCTGTTCGGCCTCGACTTCCGACAGGCGAACCGGTCCACGCGAATCGAGATCTTCACGCAGCATTTCTGCTGCACGCTGCGACATGTTCTTGAAGATTTTCTCGCGCAGCGGTTCGCTCGCTCCCTTCATGGCCAGGATCAGCGATTCCGACTGGATTTCGCGCAGCAGCAGCTGAATTGCCCGGTCTTCGAGCTCGAGCAGATTTTCGAAAACGAACATCTCGTCGAGAATCCTCTGCGCCAGATCGGGATCGTATTCGCGGATCGAGTCGAGGACCGCGGCTTCATTGGCGCTGCCCATCGAATTGAGCATTTCGGCGACGGCACGCACGCCACCCATGGCCGACTTCTTCATGCTGGTAGAACCCGAAAGCAGACGGAGCATCACCTCGTTCAGTTCCTTCAACGCCTCCGGCAAAATGCCTTCGAGCGTCGCGATGCGAAGGATCACGTCATTGCGCAGCCGCTCGGTGAACTGGTTGAGGACCTCGCTGGCATGGTCGTGCGCCAGGTGGACAAGAATCGTGGCAATAATCTGCGGATGTTCATTCTTGATCAGATCGGCCACCGTCGCGGCATCCATCCATTTCAGGCCTTCGATGCCGTTGGTCTCGCCGGGTTGCAGAATGCGGGAGATCAGGTTGGACGCCTTGTCGTCACCGAGAGCCTTGGTGAGGACCGAGCGTACGTAGCTGCTGGTGTCTACGCGCACCGCTGCCGACTCTGCAGCCGATTGCTGGAACTCCGCGAGCACCTCATCGACACGCGTGCGCGGCACCGATGTCAGTCCGGCCATGGCATGTCCAAGCCTCTGCACATCCTTCGGTCCGAGATGCTTGAGCACTTCGGCGGCATGATCCTCGCCGAGAGCGATCAACAGAATCGCACTTTTCTCCACACCGACTTCAGCTGGCATTGGCGCCGATCCATTCCTTGATGATGCTGGCTACGAGCTGCGGGTCCTGCTGCGCCAGTTCGCGCGCTTCGGCGAGCCGCTTTTCGAGCAATTCGGCGGCGGTCGGAACGTGCTCGTGAGCAGCCCCCGCCTCTTCCTCATCCGCCAGCACGTCGATGTTGCTGCCCACGCTGGCAGTGCTTCCCGGCGGGCCTTGAAGCATGGTCTTGAGCAATGGTCGCACGACAGCGAGCAGCAGGTAGGCGATGATACCGGCAATCGCACCGTACTTGACGAGGTCCTTGAGCAGCGCGAGTATTTCGGGGTCGCGCCAGGCCGGCAGGACTTCTTCCTTCTCACTCGCAGTGAACGACGCAGTGGCCACCGACAGCGTATCGCCTCGCTCCTTGCTGAAGCCCATCGCCTCCTTGACGAGATCGCTGATCTGCTTCAGTTCGGCGTCCGGCAGCGGTTTGCTGACTGCCTTTCCGTCCTTGCCGATTTCCTTGCGCTGATTGACGACGACCGCACCCGAGAGGCGTTTGATGGTACCCACAGACTGCTTGACATGGCGGATCGTCTTGTCCACCTCGTAGTTGATCGTCGAGTTCTTGCTGGTGCTGATCGGCTGCCCGACACTGGCGATCGGTGCCTGCACGCCTGCGGCGTTGATCTGTCCCGGCACGGGGCGGGCGCCGCTGGTCGCGGCGGCAGGCGCCGGAGGCTGGGTCACTGGCGCGCTGGCCGGCGCGGGAGGCTGGTTGCTGAGTGCGCCGGGAATGCCCTGCGCATTCGGGTTGGTGGTCGCGGACTCGCTGATCTGCTGACTGCGAATGCTGACGTCCGGTGGTGCCGCGTTGGGTCGATGCGTTTCGGCAGTCTGTTCGGCTTCGGAGAAGTCGATGTCGGCGGCGATCTGCACGCGCGCGTTGCCCACGCCTACGATCGGCGTCACGATGTCCTCGACCCGCTTGATGATGCTCGCCTCGACTTCCTGGACGTACTTGACCTGCGTCGGGTCCAGGCCGGCTTCGAGCAGGCGGCTCTTCATCTGCGACAGCAGGGTGCCGCTCTGGTCGAGCACGGTGACGCTGGACGCTGCCAGTTGTGGCACGCTGGCGGCGACCAGATTCTGGATTCCGGCGATCTGGGCGGCGTCGAGCGATCGTCCGGGATAGACGTTGAGCATCACTGACGCCGACGGCCTGAGCTCCTCCCGCATGAAGACGCTTGGCTTCGGAATTGCCAGGTGAACGCGCGCAGCCTGCACCGCCGCGATCGACTGGATAGTGCGCGACAATTCCCCTTCGAGACCGCGTTGGTAATTGACCTGTTCAGCAAACTGGCTGATGCCGAACTTCTGGCTTTCCATCAATTCGAAACCGACGGCGCCGCCGCGCGGCAGTCCCTGTGCCGCGAGGCGCAACCGGACATCATGTACCCGGCTGGCGGGAACCAGAATGGCGCTGCCGGAGTCACTGAACTTGAACGGGACATTCATCTGTTCGAGTGCGGCGATGATTGCACCGCCGTCGCGCTCGCCGATGTTCGAAAACAGGATCCTGAACTCGCTTTGCCGGAACAGCATTGCCGCCGTGACGAGGAGGGCGATCACGGCTGCGACCGACACCATGAGCACCACCTTTTGCTGGTTGTTCAGACGTGCCAAAGCTTCGCGCGCGCGATCCAGTGGACTATCCGTGCCAGCAGTGGGGGTGCTTTCGGTTTCGGCTGTCGCCATCCTGTGATTTGGTGATGAGCCTGCAATCGAGCAGGCAAAGAGAGCGAAAAAGGATTGATAATTCTCCCTTATTGTAGCTGTTAATTGCATGGGACCTGCCATCGGATGAATGAGGCGGTAGACGCGCCGGGTCGGGAAACGCAGGAACTGCAACGTGCTTTCGACCTGTTCAACCAGGTTTCACGGGCACTGACCCTGGCCTACCAGGAATTGCAGGGACGCGTCGAATCATTGACGGCCGAGCTGGCAGTGGCCAATGGCGAACTGCGTCGCCAATACGAGGCAAAGGAGGCGCTTTCGGAGCGCCTGTCGCTGTTGCTCAACGCCTTGCCGGCAGGGGTGGTGGTGCTCGACAGCTCGGCCTGTGTCAGCGAGGCCAATCCTGCCGCGCTGCAGCTGTTCGGTCCGGCGGTGGTCGGTGCCGTCTGGCCGCTGCTGGTACAGACAAGATTGGTGGCGACCGACGCGCCGGGTGAATGGCAATTCGCAGACCGGCGCCTGTCGATCGTCGAAAGTCCGCTTGATTCGGCTGGTGGACGGATTCTGCTGATTCACGATGTCACCGCGGCGCACGGCCTGAAGGTCGAGCTCGAACGCAAGCAGCGCCTGGCAGCGATGGGCGAGATGGCGGCGGCGCTGGCGCACCAGTTGCGAACTCCACTGGCGACGGCGTTGCTGTACAGTGCCAACCTCGGTCGAGCCGATCTCGCCGAAGCGGCTCGCGCCCGCTTTGCGGAAAAAACCATGGCGCAGTTGCAGCGCCTCGAACGCTTGATCCAGGAGGTGCTGCTCTTTGCACGCGGCGAGAGCATTGGTCGTGACGTGATTCCCGTCGGCCAGTTGCTTGGCGACGCAGCGCAAACCGTGCAGCCCTTGTTTCTGGAGAAGAACGTCGCTTTTCGGGTAGACTGCCGAGTTGGCGAGATGGCCGTTACCGGCAGTCGCAAAGCCTTGGCGGGGGCATTGGTGAATCTGCTCGAGAATGCCCTGCAGGCCTGTGTCGCCGGCGGGCAGGTGATGCTCGAGGCCACCCACGTTGACGCGCAACTGTGCATCAGCGTACGCGATACCGGTGCCGGAATTGCACCGGAGGTGCGGCCGCGCGTCTTCGAGCCTTTCTTCACGACGCGCGGGCACGGAACCGGACTCGGTCTGGCGATCGCGCTTGGCGTGGCGCGGGCGCACGGAGGCACGATCAAGGTCAATTCGATCGCCGGCGAGGGATCGGAATTCATCGTTCTGCTGCCTGGCGATGCGGCGGCAGACCGAGCGGACTGAACGAAGGCGATGGCACGAGTTTTACCGATTCTGGTCGTCGAGGACGACGCGGCGCTGCGCGAGGCAGTCAGTGATACCCTCGAGCTCGCGGGTCAGAGCGTGCTTTCGGTCGCCGATGGCGACGAGGCTCTGCAGCTCCTGGCAAGGCAGTCCGTCTCGCTGGTGGTCAGCGACGTGCGCATGCTACCAATCGACGGCATCACGCTGCTCAGGGAGATTCGCAGCCGCTTTCCGGAGTTGCCGGTCGTCCTGATGACTGCTTTCGGTGATGTCGACCGGGCGGTGGAAGCCATGCGCGCCGGCGCCTGCGACTTCCTGCTCAAGCCCTTCGAGCCGCAGGCTCTGCTCGAACACGTGATGCGCTACCGCTTGCCGGAGTCGCTCGACGATGAGCGAGTGATTGCCAGCGATCCGGCGAGCAGCAGTCTGTTCGCTCTCGCCCGGCGCGTCGCCCAGACTGACGCCACGGTCCTGCTCACCGGCGAGAGCGGAGTGGGCAAGGAAGTGGTGGCGCGCTACATTCACCGGAATTCAGCGCGCGCTGGCGGTCCGTTCGTTGCCATCAACTGTGCTGCGATTCCGGACAGCCTGCTGGAAGCGACGCTCTTCGGTCACGAGAAGGGTGCTTTCAGCGGCGCGCAACAGGCGCAGGCAGGCAAGTTCGAACAGGCTCAGAACGGTACGCTGCTGCTCGACGAGATCACCGAAATGCCCCTTGCCCTGCAGGCCAAGCTGCTGCGGGTTCTACAAGAGCGGGAGGTGGAGCGGGTGGGCGGCAAGCGACCGATTGCGCTCGATATCCGCGTCATCGCCACCTCCAATCGCGACATTGCGGACAGCGTGGCGAAAGGCCTGTTTCGCGAGGATCTGTTCTATCGGCTGAACGTTTTCCCGCTGCTCATCCCCGGGTTGCGGCAACGTCATCGGGACATCGTTCCTCTGGCGCGACATTTCCTGGCGGCACACGGCGGCAGAGCGGGTCGTCCGCGTCTGCGTCTCTCCCCAGCCGCTGAGGCCGCCTTGCAACGCCACTCGTGGCCCGGTAATGTGCGCGAGTTGGAGAACATCATCCAGCGGGCGGTGATTCTCGCAGCCGGCGACCTTGTCGACGTCGATGCGCTGCACCTTGCGGTCGATCGCGCAATCGATCCGCAGGCGATCGAGGGCAGCACAGAGCCGGCCGGCACACAATCCGTTTCGGCGGAAGCGAGCCACGACATGCGGGAGGTGGAGCGCGCACACATCCTGCACACCCTGCAGGCGGTGGGAGGATCACGCAAGCTGGCCGGGCAGAGGCTTGGCATTCCCGAGCGGACCTTGCGCTACAAGTTGCGACAATATCGTATGGAGGGCTATCTGAAAGGGTGATCGCCCATGTGGTGTTCGTTCTGGCGCAATAGTTGCTTGAATGAATCGGGCGGGAAAGGAAAAAATCGTATGGATACCAAGGGTATTGACCAGATGTTGAGCATGTTGCAAGCAAGTTCGCTGGCAGCGGCCGGCGGTCGCCCCGATGAGGCGCAGACCACGTCGGCGGCCGGGGTGGACTTTGCGCAGGTGCTGCAGACTTCAATCGCCCAAGTCAGTCAGACGCAGCAAAGGGCGGAGGCGATGGCGGCAAGTTTTGCCGGCGGCAACAGTAACGAGAATCTGCACGAGGTGATGATCGAGCTGCAGAAGGCGAACATATCCTTTCAGGAAATGATTCAAGTGCGCAACAAACTCGTCTCAGCGTATCACGACGTGATGAACATGCAGGTCTGAATCTATCTCGCGCTACAACGTATGTGGCGCAGACTTGTATTTGTGGCCAGCGGCTCGCATAATGCTCGACATGGTCGTAATTCCGGCAAGCCGGAAGCGTTCTGGACGCGGGTTCGATTCCCGCCACCTCCACCACTGCGGGGGTGTACTGGTTTCGACAGGGTGACAGATGGGGAGCAGGCGACCCGAAAGGCGACGGACGTAATCCGAGCAAATCCATAAACGCCAACGATGAGCGTTTCGCACTGGCCGCTTGAGGCCTGCTGAGGACGTAGCCGTCCGATAAACAGAATGGCTATCGGTGGGGGCCCCGGCCCCCACCGTCGTTTACCCCGCTCTTTCCCCGGCGATGCGAGGGCAGCCGCCCCGCGAATCGTCGCTGGCGGCACGAGCAGGCAGTTTGCCAAGAAATCGTCGCGAGCAGGCCGCGATGCAAAGCGCGCGCGAACGACAAAACAGTGTGCACAGAGTGTGCGCAGGAAGGGGCGCGAAGGAGAAAAAGCGCAGAACGGCCGCGCCAAGCCTATCCACGAGCTCCGAGAGTTCCGACAGACCGTCGGGTCAGGTATCCTGGGCCGCGTGGCCGACTTGCTGAGTGTGGCAGTCACCAAAGCCGGTCACCTGCGATTCGAGTTCGTCGAAGGTGCAGGCCGGTTTCTGGCTCAGTTGCGCCAAGCGCCGAAGCAGCCGCTGCTGGGCAAAGACTTGCGAAGGATCGGGCTTGCCCAACAGGTATTCCGAGCCGCGCTTGGTCTTCACCACCATCGAGTTCACATCCACGCTGTAACCGGTAACGGGGGACGTCCTGATATGTGACGACGTCGGGAAGCGAGGATTGCTGCCATAGACTCGACCTTCAATACACACCAGCGACTCACCGTCGCGGGTAATGAGTTCGAGCATCTTCCAGTTGTTCAGAATGTTCATTGCGTTGCTCCAGCATCTGCGAGACGCGAAGTTCCGAAAGACTACCGCATTCTACGCGATAAATCGACTCTGTGAGTGCTTGCCGGAAAACTCCGCGAGTCGTTCGCACGTATCCGGTGACATCGCCGTTTGCGCTCCCGATCGGACACTTAGGCGGCAAGCAAGAATCTTGCCAATCGCTCGATAACCTATTGTTTCTCATTAAAGCAGACTCTTAGAATCTTTTTCCGCAGTCCACGGCGGACGGCGATGTAAAGTTTTTCGACATCCGATTCCGGCAAGAAGGCGGCGAGGCCATGCGCGGCAAAGGAGCACAGTTCGGCGTGCACAGCAGTCTGATTCACATACACCTCCTCACAGTGGCAGGTTCCATGGCTGCAGGACATGCTCGATCTCTTCCGCGCCCAGCACCTCGATGCGCGCCAACTGCCGCTCCAGTACCGCAAGCGTTGCCTCGGATGCATCGCTACCCTTGGCCAGCCGGCCGCGAATTCGCGCACGCAGTTGCGTTGGTTTGGCCTGCGGCGCGATGATGAAGAAAGCGACTCCGGCCTGCCGTGCCAGCTCGCGAAAGACGTCGCGCCGCGAGCGCTCGAGGAAGGCGGCGTCGACGATTACCGACCAGCCGGCAGCGAGCAGCATGGACGTCAGTTCGCGCAGTCGTTCGTAGGTGAGTTCCCCGGCCTTGGCGGAGTAGATGCCGCTGTTGGTGGTTGAGCCACTGGCGGCATTGGCTACCAGTCCGAACAGGCGCTTGCGCTCGACGTCGGAACGCAGGCGCAGCGTTGCCGCCGCCTGATCGCGCAGCAGGAGCAGCCGAGACGCACGGCTCTTGCCGCATCCCGCGACGCCGTGAGTGATGATCAACCGCGCTGGTGGTGGCGCGATCAGGCGCTCGGCCAGTGCCAGATAGTGAACTGCCTGAGCCGCATCGACTCCGGTCTGCCTCGCCCGAATCGCTGCCACCTTCGCGCGCACGAGAGCCCGATACACGGCATAGAAGCGCAGAACCCGGACCGCGTCGTAGTCACCGGTGCGCGCCAGCCACTCGTTTGTCAGCCAGCAGGCCAGACCGGGTTGACCGTGGTCGAGCAGGTCGACGTAGGTGAACGCGATCTCACTGGCCACGTCGATCCAGCGCAGGTCTTCGCTGAATTCGATGCAGTCGAACAGCGTTATCTGGTCATCGATCAGTACCAGGTTGGCGAGATGCAGGTCGCCGTGACATTCGCGTATCCGGCCCGCTGTCTTGCGCGCGGCAAGATGGGGTTGCAGGCGTGCCGACTCCGCTGACGTCCATTCGGCCAGCCGCGCTAGACGCTCCCGTGCCGCGCCTTCGCCCAACAGGCCTGGCAATTCGTCGAAATTCTCGCGCACCGGACCCAGAACCTGTACAGCGTCACCAAAGCGGCTCGTCGGCGCGGCGACGGCTGCAAGTTCATGGAAGGTGGCGATCGTGCCAGCGAGTTCGGAGACGTGTTGCGCCCGCAATTGCCCGCGCCGGCAGAGTCGGTCCAGGCGGCCGCTTTCGGAGAAACGACGCATCTTTACCGCGAATTCGATCACCGTGCCGGTGCCGCCGATCCTCGGGTTCTCCGCCGGGCCGACGATCGCGACGACTGCCAGATACAGCCGCGGCGAATAGCGGCGGTTGAGACGCACCTCGGCTTCGCAGCAGATTTGCCGTCGAGCAAGCGTACCGTAATCGAGAAAGGGCAGTACGACCGGTTTTTTGATCTTGTAGACGAAATCGCCCGCCAGCAGCAGCCATGACGCGTGCGTTTCGATCAGCTCCACACTCGTTGCCGGGTCGGGATAGCGTTCCGGATCGAGCAGCGCAGCGATAAGCGGTGGCAGGGACTTGTTCATCGTTTCGTACCTTGCGGGTTGCCGGCAACAAGGACCTTCGCCATTCGGTGAGCTTGCCTGGGCGCCGGCTGTTGGCCGTCAGGCTCGTGTCGCCGAAGTCTCCGGACCAGCCGGGGTTGACGCTGCGGCCGGAGCCTGCGGAATCGTTACGCATCTCGATCGGCTGCGCGAGTCAGCAATCTACACCCTTGACGCGGACAAGGCACCTGCGGCGCCTGGCGGTGATCAGTCGGCGCTTTCGCGGCCGCATTTGACGCGTTCGGGTCGAGCGCGGATACTTGGTCCTGGGCGCGGAAAGGTTCGCGTGGGGGGGCGGTGCTACGCAGGGTGCATCAGGGTTTGCAACGATCGACCTGGCGTCTGCTAGGTCTGTTGGTGAGCATGCCGGCGGCAGTGGTGCTGTTCGGCAGCATCTTCATGGTCGCTTCGGAATACCTCGAGGGCCGGCAGCTCGATTTCTGGCAGAGTCTGGAATGGGCCTCGGAGACGCTGACGACTACTGGCTACGGTGCCTACGCGCCGTGGACACATCCGCTGATGATCGTCTTCGTCATCCTGACGCAGTTCGTCGGGATGTTCTTTCTCGTCCTCGTTTTTCCGTTCTATGTCATGCCCTACATCGAGGAGCGCTTCGAGGTGCGCCTGCCGCACGTGTTGCCGGAGATGCTTGGTAGCGTACTGTTCTATCGCTACGGGCCGGCGATCGAGGCACTGCTCGACGAGTTCCAGCGGACGGCCACACCCTTCGTCGTTTTCGAGGAAGACATGGAGCTCGCACGCAACCTGCGCAATCGAGGCTACGATGTGGTCTTCGGCAAGCTAGACGAAGAGCCTGAAGTGCTTTCGGGGGTCGAGCAGGCACGCGCCGTGGTCGCCAACGCCGATGACCACGGCAACGCGATCTGCATTCTGATTGCCCGCGAACGCGGTTTCAAAGGGCCGATTTACGCGCTGGCCGGCGATCCGCTGTACCGGCCTCCGATGCTGCAGGTTGGTGCCAGCGAGGTGTTCACCCCTTCGCATGTACTCGCGGCGGCTCTGGCGGCGCGTGCCAGCCGACGCATCAGCCCGCCGGCCGAGGGAATGCACCTGCTCGGCAGCCAGGTAGGGCTGGCCGAGTTCCGGGTGCGTGCCAGCAGCCCGCTCGCCGGCAAGCGGCTCGGTGATCTGCAGTTGCGAGTGCGCCATGGAGTAACCGTGATCGGGCAGTGGAGCTGCGGCTCGTTCCATAGTGCGAGCGGGCCCGATACGCGCATCGAGGCGGGAGCCATTCTCGTCGTCGTCGGCGCGCAGGCCAACCTGGCGAAAGTCGAGCGTCTGGCGCTGCCGATTCGTCGTCGCGGCCCGATCGTGCTCGCTGGTTACGGTGACGTCGGCAGAAAGTTCGTCGAGATGCTGCATGATGCCGGCGAAACGGCAATCGTGATCGACCGTGAGGCGGTGGCAGGCGTTGATGTGGTCGGCAACGTGCTCGAACTGGCGACGATGGAGCAGGCACGGGTGCGCGAGGCGAGCGCCGTCGTACTCGCCCTGAGCAACGACAGCGAAGGCGTTTTCGCCACCGCCGTCCTGCGCGATCGCGCCCCCGACGCACCGTTGATCGTGCGCGCCAACCGCGCGCAGAACATTCCCCGCCTGTACCAGGCGGGGGCCGATTTTGCCCTCTCCGTGGGTCAGGTCGCCGGCCAGATTCTGGCGTATCACTTGCGCGGCGAGCAGGCGGTTGCGGTCGAACATCGCCTCAAGTTCATTCGCGTCGCCGCCGGCCAGCTTGCCGGCGGTCATCCGTGGCGCGATCGGGTAAACGAGCGCACCGGGGCGGCAGTGGTCGCGGTCGAGCACCGCGGCAAGGTCTTCGTCGAGTTTGACGACGCCTTCATGGTCGACCCGGACGACACCGTCTTCGTCTGCGGCACGCCGGGCGCTCTGGAGCAGTATCTGCGCGAATTCGCGACAACGCTGGTCGATACCCGGCGGGTCTGACGCCCATCAGCCGGCGTCCGACGGCCTTTTTTTCCTGCGCCAAACGGATGCCAGTGTGGACAGCTTCTCGCGCGGCGAGAGGCGCTCATCCGACAACGCTTCGAGGAAGTCGGACAGTCTCTTGGACTTGACGACGGCGTAGCCCGTGACGAGTGCAGACGGGATGAGCACCAGCAGGAAGAACAGGATGCGGTCGGGCAAGGGGTCGTCTGCGGCAGCGATCAGATTGATACCGAGGAAACCGGTGCTGATCGTCGCGATCAGGCCGGCGGTCGTCACCACGGTCAGTCGGACGACCGTGTTCGCCTGCCGGCGCAGGCTGTCGCTGTCGAGGTACTGGCTCATGTCCTGAATTTCCTCGCGCAGCTCGCTATAAAGCGCTTCCGTGCCCAAGTGGTCGCGGGTCATGGCGAACAATGCTCGCGCCTGCGCCTGGTCGGAGATCTCGTGAAACCAGTAGCGATGGCTGAAGCGCAGGAAGACCTCGAGAATCTGCCGGATGGCGCGCTTGAACTGCTTGACTGATTCGGCGTTGCCGATATCGAGCCGATTGAGCGCCGTGACCAGGCGATCGGACAGCATCAACAGTGCCGCCTTGTGGAAGTGCGGGATCAGTGCCAGCAGGAAGAACTGGTGCCGAAACTGGCCGAGTAGACCTTTCTCCAGGCCGCTGAAATAGGGGTCGTGTGCGCTGCCGACCATCACAAAGGCATGGCCACAGCTGAGCAGGCGGGTTCCCGGTTCCTCCGCCTGCGGATGCCAGAAGCGGTCGAAGCAATAGCGTGCTTCGAACCCATCGAGGTGCTGGTCGGAGTAGGGTAGCGAACCCCTTTTCCCGGCTCCGGTGACCAGCACCAGGCGGGCGAAATCGCCACGGCTCAAGCTGTGTGGATCGTCCATCGCCAGATAGGAGAGCAGTGGCATGCGGTGATACTCGATCTGCCGGTAGCGGACCGGACCGTCCTCGGCGGAATGGTGGAGTACCAGTGGCCGCAGCAGGAATTCCCAGTGTGCGGAGAGGCATGGCGAACGGAAGCGGCCGACGAAGGACAGATACTTGTCGCGCTTCTCATAGTCGGACACCGCCAGCACTCGTCCGTCCGGCCCAAGCCACTCGGCGCGTTTGAGGCAATGGCCACCGCTGCCGTCATCATCCCAGTAGGGCGGATACGAACGACCGAAGCGGTACAGGGTTTCCTGCACCTGGCGGAGATCGAGGTCATCGGCGGCGATCTCGACGACGAGGATGACGACGTCGATGTCGTAGAAGAAGTACAGGTCGAGGCGCACGATTTCGAAGTCGATCGGTTCACCGCTTTCCTTGAAGGTCATCCTCGCTTTCGCCACGTCGTGGCGGCGGAAGACCCGGATAGGCGACTCACCGTACCTGGCAACCGTGTCATGGCCTCCGATCTCCCCATAGAGAAAGCGTTGCACGTAGGGGAGGAAGGTGACGAATTCGCTGTAATGGCGCTCGTGGAAGTGGCCGGGAGCCCCGGAAAACTCGTCGGCGAGTTCGCGCCACGGGTTGTCGGCGGTTTGTTGTTCGAGCATCTGCGAGTGGCTCGCGAACGGCGCCCTCTCGGCCAAAGGCATCAATTGAAGCGGCCATAGCAGGATCTGCCGGAAATGGCGGACGTGCTGCTCGCTGGCGTTGGTTCCTCGTTCCATGTGCAAGTCCTCCGGGGTGGACCGCATGCTGACGGTATCTGTTCGGCAACTCCTGCTGGCTCGCAAGAGTAGCGTCAATCGACCCCGCTGTCAGCGGCTGTTGGCAGTCACCCTCGGATTTCGGCGAGCAGACGGGCGACCATGCGCTCGGCCTGGTGCAGGTAGCCGCTGCCGAACAGGTTCAGGTGATTCAGTACGTGGTAGAGGTTGTACAGCATCTTGCGCTGCGCGAAGCCGTCCGCCAGCGGCCACGCCTCGCGATAGGCGGCGTAAAAACTGTCGGGGAAGCCGCCGAACAGTTCGCTCATTGCCAGGTCGGTCTCGCGGTCGCCGAAATACACCGCTGGATCGAAAAGAGCCAGCAGTCCCGCATCGTCGATCGCCGCGTTGCCGTGCCACAGGTCACCGTGCAGCAGGCTGGGCTCCGGCCGATGGTCGACGAACAGTGCCGCGAGCGTTTCCGCCAGGCGTTCGCCGTCGGCAACCAGCCTCTTGTGCTGCGCGTCGCGTCTGGCGAGTTCGAGCTGTGGCAGCAGGCGCCTCCGGGCGAAAAAGAAGGGCCAGGCACGATGCTCGGCGTTATGTTGCGGTGTGCTGCCGATGAAGTTGTCCCGCCGCCAGCCGAAGTGGGAGCCCCGGATTCGGTGCAGAGCGGCCAACGCGTGCCCGGCTGCGATCCCGTGCGCACGTTCGCGCAGCGTCTGCAGGGGTAGATGCTCGAGCACCAGGAAGGCGTGCCGGTCACTCGCTCCGTGTCCCACGACGCGAGGCACGCGTAGTGCCGGGCATGCCGCCAGCGCGCTCAAGCCGTCGGCTTCGGCGGCAAACATTGCCGTGAGGGTGACGTCGTTCACCTTCACGAAATAGCGGTTGCCGCCGCTCTCGACGAGAAGCGCTCGCGATATCGAACCACCGCCAATCTCGCTGACCGCGTCCACTCTCGCAGGCAACCCGGTGTCGTTGCCGATCGCTGTACTCAGGGCGGCAAGCAGTGCGGGATCGAGAGCGTGTCGCAGGGGATTCATCGGCTTCCGGTCGCCCTCGGTAGTCGACGCAAGCGCTCGCCGTGGCCGACGGGAGGCAGCGCCCGGGCTGCCGCCAGACCCTGGCCGAATAGCTTGCACGCGTCGCCAGGTTTACTCGCATCGGCGATTATGTTGTGATAGCAGGACGATTCCGGCGCCTTCACCAATTCGGTGGATCCGCGCCAGCAGTGTCGGCTCGGCCACCTCCCGAATCGGGTCATCGCTGGCATTCGTCTCGTCCCATTTTCGGAGCGCATCATGAGAAAAATCTATCTGCCGCTAGTTTTCGCCTTCCTTGCTGTCGCCGTTGCGGCCTGCGGCCAAAAGGAAAACGCTGCGGCCAAGGTCGAAGCAGCGAAGGTCGAGGCCGCGAAGGTTGCCAACGAGGCGGCGCAGAAAGCCGACGACGCTGCCAAGAAGGCCGGAGCCGCCGTCGGCGCCGCAGCCGAAGCCACCAAGGAAGCTGGCAAGGAGATGGTCGCCAAGGCAGCCGATGCCACCAAGGAGGCAGCCGACGCAACCAAGGAAGCGGCCGACAAGGCAAAAGCGGCAGTCGGCAAGTAGTCACGCGCGGGCCGCACGACTCGCGCGAAAGGCCTTTGCCGTCCGCTGTCGTCGCCTTCGGCCGTCGGCAGCGGACGGCCCGAATCCTGCATTGGCAACGGTCGTGGCTGTCAACTGGTCTCGCCTGGTCGTACCGGGTGCTGTCCCTTTTGCCGCTTGTTGCCGGGAGCATTGTCCTGCGCCGCCGCTGGCCGCAAGTACGCGAAGAACTGGCGGTCTGCACCCAGCATGTGTTTGGTGACCACGTCGTAGGTGAGAAACTGGAACACTTCACCGACGCCCTGCCTGCCGCCGCGGTAGTCCTCGAGCAGTTTTTGCGCCTTGCTCGCGAGTTCCGCATGCAGGACCTTGTGCTCGGCGATACCCGGGAAACCTGCGGCGGCGACGATCGCTTCCTCGTCGCGAAAATGCTCCAGGACGTCGCCAATCAGGCGATCGACCATCACACCGACGCGATCGACGGATTGCTCGGAAAGGATCGCTCCGAGCAGTTCGTTGGCATCGGCAAACAACTGCCGGTGACCGTGGTCGATGCGTTCGTCGCCGCTCTCGAAAGCTGGGCGCCAGACCAGCTGGACGAAATTGGCGACGACGTATTCCGCAGTGCTCTCAGGCATCGTTGGGTCGGGCGCGAGCTGCACCTGATTGCGGCCCGATTCTTTTGCCCGGTAAAGTGCCTGGTCGGCGCGCTCGAACCACTCTTGCCAGTTTTCGCCGCGTTTGCATTCGGCGACACCAATGCTGACGGTCAGTCGTCCGACGACCGGAAAGGCCGCCGCGGCAATCTGTCGGCGCAAGCGCTCGGCCAGCGTCGCAGCCGCACTGCGCCGCGAGTTGGGACAGAGCACGACGAACTCTTCGCCACCCCAGCGTGCCAGTGAGTCGGTGCCGCGCAGTCTGAGCTGGACCAGCGAGGTCAGCGCCTGCAGTACCTGATCGCCCGCAGGATGCCCGTGCTGATCGTTGATCCTCTTGAAAAAATCGACGTCGATGAGAAGCAGGCTGAGCGGCTGTTCGTAGCGGTCAAGGCGATCCATTTCGTTGCGCACACACTCTTCCAAGCGTCGCCGGTTCCAGGCGCCGGTGAGACGGTCGGTGCTCGCCATCTGTTCCAGTTCGAGGACCGTCTGTTGCAGATCGAAATGCGCCTGCTGCAAGCGGTCCAGCGCTTGCTGGATGGTTGCACTCCGCGGCGCGACGGAAAGGTGGTGAATCATCGAGGCAATCGCGCAAAGTTGCTTGCTGTCGGCACCAAGGATCGGCAGCTTCAGCCAGCGGTACTGGCTCGTCTGACCGTTGTCCGCCAGTGCGACTTCCAGCGATGCGGCGGCCGCGCCGTTGATGATGGTCTCGTCGCTGTGTGCCAGCGCTCTCAGCAACGGCGTCGGTAGCAGGTCGCTTTCCAGTTTGCCGGTCAGGCTCTCGGCGCCGGGGTGCAGGAGCCGAGTCATCACCCGGTTACCCAGTTGGTAGCGCCCGTCCAGCCCTTTTACGCCAAAGCCAAGGCCTTCGCCACTTGGCATCATCAGTGCCAACAGCCCCGACATCGGGATCATGCCGTCCCTGGCGAGAATCTCGTTCAATTCGTTTTC
Source organism: Accumulibacter sp. (assembly GCF_023806565.1). Classification (GTDB taxonomy): domain Bacteria; phylum Pseudomonadota; class Gammaproteobacteria; order Burkholderiales; family Rhodocyclaceae; genus Accumulibacter. Next base: position 74,453 of record NZ_JAMTDV010000062.1, read on the forward strand.
TTTCATCAGCGGGCAACTTTCCATGGTATGGTGTCGCTGGCCGACCCCGTGCAAAACCGGTGGCGGCGCCAATGGCCAGGCAGTCGGTGGACCATTCTGCGATTCGCTGCGCTGCGCGGCAGTGACGCCGCGTTCTCGTCGTCTGGCATCGCCGCGTAGCGCGCGCCGTGCGTGGCGGAGCTTACCGCATTCCGGGGTCGAATTGAGTGCCCGACGACAATCCCGTTGCGCAACCGTGCCGAAAGACCAGTCGCATGCCAGCCGACGCGCGTGCGGCGTCGTCCCGCGCGGAAGGATGACCGGGCAGGCATGTCGGAGGATACTCCTGGCGGGATGCCCCCTTGCGCCCCGCCAGGGACAGGTAGTCCGTTCGGCCTCGTTCCTCACCGCCACGCCATGCTCGCCCTGCCGTCCCGCCTGATCCTCGCGCACGCCACGCCAGTCCTCATCGCCCAACTGGCGTCGATGGGGGTGATGGTCATTGACACGGTCCTGCTCGGTCACCATGCAACCACCGATCTGGCGGCGGTGGCGGTCGGCGGCGGCATCTATATCTCGGTGCTGTTTGCCCTGGCCGGCATCGTGCAGGCGGTGGCGCCGACCGTTGCGCAGCTGCACGGCGCGGGGCACGATCACGAAGTCGCCGGAGCGCTGCAGCAGGCATTCTGGCTGGGCATGCTGCTTGCCGTACCAGGCGCCGTGCTGCTGCTCAATCCGGCTTCCCTGCTGGCGCTATCGGATATCGATACGGGCGTCGAAGAGCGGGCACGCGGCTATCTAGCATTGCTCGCGCTGGGCCTGCCGGCGGTTCTGTTCTATCGGACTTTCCATGCCTTTTGCAATGCCCTCGGCAGACCTCGCCCACTGCTGCTGATCAGCTTTGGCAGCACGCTGCTGCACGGTTTGATCGCCTGGTTGCTGGTCACCGGTCGTTGGGGTGGGGAGCCGCTCGGAGTGTTCGGTTGTGGCGTGGCGAACGCCACTGTCGGGTGGTTCTCGCTCCTTTGCGCCGTTGGCTACCTGCGTCACAGCAGGTCGCTGGCGCGCTACCGCCTTTTTTCCGACTGGCAGTTGCCACGCCGCAAGCCGCTCGGCGAGTTGTTTCGTCTCGGCTTGCCGATGGGCCTGTCACACCTTGTCGAAATCTCCTCCTTTACGCTGATCGCGCTGTTCGTCGCGCAACTGGGAGCAACGGTCGTCGCCGGTCACCGCATCGTCGCCAACCTCGCGGCAATTTGCTACATGCTGCCGTTGGCGCTGGCCATCGCCACGCTGGCTCAGGTCGGGCAGGCTGCCGGTGCGCGCGACTGGCCGCGCGCCGAGCGCTCGATCGTTGCCGGATTGCTCTTGGCCGGGGGGCTGTCAGCCTTGCTCGGTCTTCTGCTGTGGTGGATCGCCGGGCCTCTGACAGCCGCCTACACGGACGACGTGGAAGTGCGCGCGGTGGCGGTGGGGCTACTCGGCTATGTTGCCTCCTATCAGTTTTTCGATGCGGTGCAGACGGTATCCGCGCACGCCTTGCGTGGATACCGGATCACCTTCCTGCCGATGTTGGTGCACGTCGGCTGCTTCTGGGGCGTCGGTCTGCTCGGGGGCCGGTGGCTGGCGTTTGCCGCGGCACCACCGATGGGGGCTGCGGGCTTCTGGCTGGCGTCGGTGTGCAGTCTGCTGTCTGCTGCGCTGCTGCTCGGCATCCTGCTCTGGCGCACGCAGCAGGTGGTCAAGCGCTAGCGCGGGATGGTGTCCGCAGCTGTCGGGGGCGGAGGAAGCCTAAAGCCTGCGGCGGAAATATCCGTTTACCTGGCGGGCGTTGATGGCGCACGTACGCGGCGGGATAGGCGCAGTGGCCCGGGATGGGCAACCAGCAATCCTTGACAGTGATGCGAAAATTCGGGAAGAATCCTCTAGGGGAGGTACCATGTTCTGGTCGAAGCACGTACAAGAAAACCGGCAACTGCGCGCAAGACTCGACCAGACCGAGGCGGCGTTCGCAAGCCGTTCGCGAGAGCTGGAAGCGCTGCGTGGTGAGCGGGATCTCGCCGCGCGCGAGAGGGACGAACTACGTGCCCGTCAGGTCGTTCTCGGCGGAGTGTTCGAGCAGGTCGCCTGCTACGGCGAGTCGGCGCAACAGGTGCAGGGGTCGTTGGCACAACTCGCGGTGGTGTTGCAGGATGGGCGCGAACACGCGTTTCAGGCGGCCTCGGCGCTCGACGCCGATCTGATAACGGTCGGCCGCATGGCCGCCAATCTGCGCGAACTTTCGGAGCGAAGTGGCGCGATCTGCTCGCGGGTGGGAAGGCTCGACGAGCGAACCAACCAGGTGGGCAGCATCGTACAGCTGATCAAGGGCATTGCCGATCAGACCAATCTGCTCGCGCTCAACGCCGCGATCGAGGCGGCGCGTGCCGGCGAGCAGGGACGCGGCTTCGCCGTCGTCGCCGATGAGGTGCGCAAGCTCGCCGAACGCACGGCGACTGCGACGAACGAGATCGCCGCGCTGGTTGCCACGATTCAGCAGGAAACCCAGGAGTTCAAGGGGATGGCCGAACTGACCCCGCAGCAGGCGACGGAGTTCGTTCGCGATGGCGAGCAGGCCACTCGCAGCATGCTGGCGATCAAGGAACTGGCGGGAACCATGAGCCAGACCATTGCCACCTCGGCGCTGTGCAGCTTCGTTGAGATTGCCAAGTTCGATCACCTGGTGTTCAAACTCGACGTCTACAAGGTTCTTCTCGGTATTTCGGCCAGGCAGCCGGCGGAGTTTTCCGACCACACCTCGTGTCGGCTCGGCAAGTGGTACTACGAGGGCGACGGCCGGAAGTGTTTCTCCGAACTGACGGGCTACCGAGAGCTCGAGTCGCCGCACGCCAACGTTCATCGGCACGGCGTCGCGGCGGTCCAGCGCCATCAGGCGAGGGACTTCGCGCAGAGCGTGGCCGAACTCGCCGAGATGGAGCGGGCAAGTCGGAAGGTGCTCGAAGAACTCGATCGCCTGGCGCAGGCCGGGCACGCCGATCCGGGCATGCTTGCCGGGAATGGCTGAGATGCGTGCCAGCCGTGGGCCGTTGCTCGGCCGTGCCGTTTTCCGGGCGAAGATCGCCCGCGGATCGACCGCTGCGGCGAGATCTGCCCATTCGGCACTGCCTAGCGGAGCGGCCGCAGCGGCGGCCGCTCGCACTGGAGGGGGCTTTGCCATTGACGCGGTGATCGGGCGACCGAAATGGACGATTACCTGAGCAAACCGTTCGTCACCGATTGCCTTTCGGCGGTTCTTCCGCGTTGGCTACCGCACGCCGGTACTGCGGAGGCCAGTTGGCCATTGCACTCTCCGCGGTCTGATTCCACGATCGCCGAGCAGCCGCTCGATCGGCGTGCATTGGACGCCATCCGGGAACTGCCAGATGGCAGCGGTGTGCTGCTCCTGCGCAAGCTGATCCGTGCTTTCCTCGGCGATGCACCGCGCCGCCTCGCTGCGATGCGGGCGGCCGTGGATGCTGGCGATGCCGGCGGGCTGCGCGATGGCGCGCATCGCATGAAATCAAGCAGTGCGACGGTCGGTGCCGATCGGCTGGCGGCATTGTGCTCGGAACTGGAACTGCTCGCTCGCAGCGGCAGCGTCGAGGGCGCTGGAGCGCTGCTGACGAAGACGGAAGCAGAGCTGCCGCGCGTGCTTGTGGCGCTGCGGCAGCAACGGCAGCGACAAGGCAGGAGGAGCCCGTCTCGGTGAACCGGCCGGCGGCGTGCCACAGCGGCGGGCCTCTGCGCGCGCATCAGCACTCCCCTGGCCGCTTCGACACGCCTGCAGCTTGACGGGGAGCCGCGCTTCCACTTTGCGCGAAGCTCGCGATGCGCGCAATGGCGCGTTCAGCCTTGCCGCAACCGGGTCGTGCCGAGAGCGCCGCGCGTAGCGCCCGGATTGCCTGCGGGTAGCGCCGCAGGCGGAAGAGGATCAGCCCGAGCTCGTACCAGGCGCTGGCCAGTGTCGAGCCGTGGCCGCTGGCCGCCTGCAGGCATTGGGCCGAGGCCTGCAGGCGGTGGTCCACGCGAGCAGGCGTGTCGCCGGTGGCCGCGTCTGCCGCGCGGAAGGCCTGCATGGCCTGTTCGCGACGGCGCGTCCGGTAGTACACGAGACCGAGGAACTGCAGCGACACGATGTCGTCCGGGATCGCCTGCAGGATGCTGCGCGCGATCCATTCGGCCTGTAACAGGTCGCCGCTCTGGTAGAAGGTGCCGAGCAGGTCGAACAGGGCGTCAATCATTGGCAGGCCGCGTCCGGCTGCCGGCAGTTTGCGCGCGCATCAACCGAGTTCCACCGGGACGAAGATCTTCGCGTTGTCGCGCTCGATCAACAGTGCCACGCTCTTGCCCGCCTTGTCGAGCAGGCTGCGCAGTTGGTCGACATCGCGTACCGTCTGGCCGTTGAGCGAAACGATGATGTCGCCGGGCCGGATGCCTGCCCGTGCGGCGGGCCCGCTGACGCTCTCGACGACCAGCCCGTCGGGATTTTCGACCTGATGGCGTTCGCTCGCCGTCAATGCCCGCAGCGCCAGACCAAGGCGCGACTTGTCGGCATCCCCATGCGCTGCCGAAGCGATGCGGGGGCCGGGAATCTCGCCGACCGCCAGCGTGAAATCGCGGCTCGCGCCCTTGCGCCAGACCTTCACGCGGATCTGCGTGCCCGGCTTGAGGGCGGCAATCAGTGGCGGCAGCTCCGATGACCGGCCGATGACGGTGTCGTTCAGCCTGAGGATGATGTCCCCCGCTTCGAGACCGGCGGCAGCCGCCGGACTGCCCTTTTCGACCGAGCTGACCAGTGCACCGGCCGAACTTTTCAGGCCGAACGATTCGGCCAGCGATTGCGAAACTTCCTGGATGGTGACTCCGAGGCGGCCGTGGCTGACCTTGCCGTGCTGCACCAGTTGTTCCTTGACATTCATCGCCACGTCGATCGGGATGGCGAAGGAAATGCCCTGATAGCCGCCGCTGCGGCTGTAGATTTGCGAGTTGATGCCGATCACCTCGCCGTCGAGATTGAGCAGCGGACCGCCGGAGTTGCCGGGATTGACGGGCACGTCGGTCTGCAGGAAGGGCACGTAGCTGTCACCCGCCAGCGTGCGCGATTTTGCCGAAACGATACCGGCGGTGACGCTGTTCTCGAAGCCGAAGGGGGAGCCGATCGCCACTACCCACTCGCCAACCCGTGTCCGCGCCGGGTCGCCGAGCCGCAGAACCGGCAGATCCCTGGTCTCGATGCGCAGTACCGCAACGTCTGTCAATTTGTCGAGGCCGACCACCTTGGCCCTGAATTCTCTCTTGTCGGTCAGTTTGACGGTGACCTCGTCGGCGTCGGCGACGACGTGCGCGTTGGTCAGGATCAGTCCGTCGGCACCGACGATGAAACCGGAGCCCTGGCCACGTGCGGGAGCCGGGTCGCGCGGCGCGGGCATCCCGAAGCGGCGGAAAAATTCGAACATCGGATCGTCGGGGTCGATCGCACTGACCGTTTTCGACACGCCGCTGACACTGATATTGACCACTGCCGGGCCACTCTGCTCGACGATGCTGGTGAAATCGGGCAGCGTCATTGCCGATCGCGGTGGCGTTGCCGGGGCGGCAGCGACTGCGGCGATCGCCTCGCCGGGACGCATCGCTTCCGCGCCGAACCTGGCGTAGCCAGCGCCGATGGCGCTCAGCAGAGCCACTGCAAGCAGACTGCGTTTGAGGGTTTGTTTTTCCATGCTGATCTCCTGTTGTGCCTGAACGGGAAGCGCACGGCTTCCGAAGCACGCAACTTAGATCACTGCGACTTAAATCTGACTTAAGGTGCGAGCGATCGGGAGAATTCGACGCGGGCGCGCAGGCCGCCCAGGGGCGCGTCGTCGAGTACGACGCATGCGCGATGACGATCGGCGATCGTCCTGACGATCGCCAGGCCGAGGCCGCTGCCCGCTTCGTCGGTCTGTGCGCGGCGATAGAAGCGGTCGAATACGCGTTGGCGCTCGTCTACGGGTATGCCGGGACCCGAGTCGCACACTTCGAGGAAGGCGCAGCGCGCATCTTCACCGCTGCTGACGTCTACCCTGCCGCCGATTGGCGTGTAACGAAGCGCGTTGCTCACCAGATTGCCGAGCAGGATGCGCAGCGCGTCTTCGTCACCGTCGACCCGCACCGCTTCGCTCGTCGGCGTTGCGCCGAGGTCGATTCGCCGGGCCTCGGCCAGCGGCAGATGCTCGGCGATGACGCGCACTGCGAGTTCCACCAGGTTCACCGAGGTCGATTGGCGCTCGCCGCCACCGGGTTCCTGGCGGGCCAGGGTCAGCAATTGCTGCACGGTATGGGTGGCGCGCTGCAAGCCGCCCTTGAGTTCGCCGAAGGCCTCGGCGCGCGCTGCGGCGTCGCCGGCACGTTCGGCAAGTTGCGCCTGCAGGGCCAGCGCGGCGAGTGGCGTGCGCAGCTCGTGCGCCGCGTCGGCGATGAATTCGCGTTGCGCCGCGAGCGCGCGCGAGAGGCGGGCCAGCAGGTCGTTGAGAGCCGAGATCAGGGGTACCACCTCGCCGGGCACCCCGCGAATCGGCAAGGGGTCGAGCGCCGTCGCCGTGCGCACGGTCACTGCCTGGGCAACGACATCGAGCGGGCGCAGACCACGGCCGACGACGATCCAGATCAAGACGCCGAGCAGCGGCAGGGTCAGCAGAAAGGGCAGAATCGTTCGCAGGGCGGCGGCGAGAGCCAGTTGTTCGCGCACCTGCATCGGCTGCGCCACCTGGATCATCTGGGCGCCGAACTGCAGGCCGAAAACCCGCCACTTGCCATGACCGGTGTCGATCGTGGCGAAGCCGAGAGGGGTCTGACGGGGAAGTTCCTGGCGCGGATGCGAAAGGTAGATACGGGTTCCGTCCGCACCCCAGATCTGGACCGAAAAATGCTGTGCGTCGTGGTCGGGCCCAAATTCGCGCGGCTGTGCATTCTGGAAGGCGTGGTCACGCAGCGACAGGGCCAACTGGCGCAGTTGATAGTCGAACATCTCGTGTGCCTCGTCGCGCGCCGTGCGGTACGTGGCAAGCGCACCGAGCAGCATGGTCAGGGTGATGGCCGACAACAAGGTGAGCAACAGTTGGTGCCGGATCGACTTCATGGCGGTACCAGATAACCGACGCCGCGGATGTTCCTGATCCGCTCGGCGCCGAGCTTGCGGCGCAGCGAATGGATATGGACCTCGACGGCGTTGCTTTCGATTTCCTCGCCCCAGCCGTAGATCCGCTCCTCGAGCCTCGCGCGCGACAGCGGTACTCCGGGCTGTTCGAGCAGTGCCTGCAACAGCGCAAACTCTCGCGCCGAGAGCGGTACCGGCTGGCCGCTCCGGGTCAACTCGTGCGTCGCCGGATTCATGCGCAGGTCGCCAAGCACGATCACCGGGTCGGCGCGGCCGGCATGGCGACGCACGACGGCGCGCATACGGGCGGCAAGTTCGTCGAGGTCGAAGGGCTTGACGAGGTAGTCGTCGGCACCGGTATCGAGTCCGGCGATACGGTCGGCAACGGAATCGCGGGCAGTAATCACCAGCACCGGAATGCGATTGTCGCTGCCGCGCAGCCTAGCGAGCAGTTCCAGACCGGACCTGCGAGGCAGTCCGAGGTCGAGCAGCAACATTTCGTAGGGCGTGGTCGCCAGCGCCAGCTCGGCGGCCTCTCCATCGCGCAGCCAGTCGACCGCATAGCCGTCCTGGCGCAGCCCCTGCTGCACGCTCTTGCCGATCATCGGGTCGTCCTCGACGAGCAGAACGCGCATCGTCCTTCCTCTTACGCTCCCGATGCCGGGTCAGCGGATGTCGATGGCGGCAGGTGGCGACGAGTGCAGTTGCCGGAAGAACCGGTATCGGCTGCCGGCGCCGGTCGTCCGCGAGTTTCCAGCCAGGCGGCGAACTCCGGGCCGATTTCGGGGTGCGCTTCGGCGAGGACCACGCTGGCCTGCATCAGTCCCAGCTTGCTGCCGCAGTCGTAACGCTGCCCGTGGTAGCGATAGGCGAGTACGCGTTCGCTCGCGAGCAAGGCAGCGATGCCGTCGGTGAGCTGGATTTCTCCGCCCGCACCGCGGGGCTGCGCGCGGATCAGGTCGAAAACTGCCGGGGTCAGCAGGTAGCGGCCGGCCACTGCCAGGTTGGAAGGGGCCATGCTGGGTTGCGGCTTTTCGATCAGCCCGTCGACATCGAGCAGATCGGCCGCCAGGAAGCCGCCGTGGACAATGCCATAGCGGCTGGTCTGGTCCTCGGGGACTTCCTGTATGGCGAGGATGCTGCAATGGTGCTCGGCGAACAGGTCGGTCATCTGCCGCAGGATCGGGGGGGCGCCGATCATCAGATCGTCGGCGAGCAGGACGGCAAAGGGCTCGCCGTGTACCAGTCGTTCGGCACAAAGGATCGCATGGCCGAGGCCGAGGGCTCGTGGCTGACGGACATACACACAGTCCATGTCGTCCGGCTTGATCGAGTGTACCAGCGCCATCAGCTCGTCCTTGCCGGTAGCGGCGAGTTCGGCCTCGAGTTCGTAGGCGGTGTCGAAATGGTCCTCGATCGATCGCTTGTTGCGGCCCGTGACGAAGATCATTTCCCGGATCCCCGCGGCATAGGCCTCTTCCACCGCGTACTGGATCAGCGGCTTGTCGACCACGGCCAGCATTTCCTTGGGGCTGGCCTTGGTCGCGGGCAGGAAACGCGTGCCCAGCCCGGCCACGGGGAAAACCGCCTTCTGAATCATCCGATCACCTTTCTTCCTTGTCATCACCAAACCTTGCCTGGCATCGTCGGCAAACACGTCGCATGCGCGCGCAGCCCACGCTTCAGCCGATGTGTGCCGAACTCCACGCACTGCCTCCCCAAATTGCCAGCAAACACGCTAGCAGGAGCACGATGCGCGCTGCGCGGTAAACCCTGCTGCCGCCTTCGGCCACGACGAGCAAGTGCAGGGCGCCCCAGGCGACGGCGATGCCGGCGATCAGGGGAATCCCGATTACCTGCAGCTCGATGGAGTTCAGCGCCAGGATTCGGCCTTCCCGCCAGGGTACCGCGACGAAAATGCCAAACGTCCACAACAGCGCCGTGCTGCCGACGGCGCAAAGCAAGGCGACGCTGCGGGTAATCCATTTTTCCATTGATCTTCCGTCCGCGTCCTTTTCGTCAATAGAGGAACCGATCGTGCAACTCGTCGAGGTTCAGATGGTGCAGGATTCTTGCGAGCCGCGTCGCCGCGTTGCGCCGCACCGCGTCGGTGCGGCGGGCGATGATCAGCTCGTTCTTCAGCGAGTGTTCCCAGCCGACGAGTTCGGTAACCGCCACCTGGTACCCATGTGCTTCCAGTTGCAGGCAGCGCAGGACATTGGTCAGTTGGCTGCCGAACTCGCGGGTGTGGATCGGGTGTCGCCAGAGTTCGGACAACGGCGTGGTCGCAAAGGACTCGTTCTTTCGCCGGCGCAGGACGGCAGCGACCTCGGCCTGGCAGCAGGGGACGAGAACGATGTGTCTGGCCCGACGGTGCAGGGCAAAGCGGATGGCGTCGTCTGTGGCGGTGTCGCAGGCGTGCAGAGCGGTGACGATATCGACTCCGCCGGGCAGTTCCGTCGAGTCGATGCTATCCTCGACGCGCAGGCGCAGGAACGACATGCGCACAAAGCCAAGGCGTCCGGCCAGTTGGCGCGAGCGCTCGACGAGTTCGTCGCGCGCCTCGATGCCGTAGATGTGTCCGTCTTTCCGGTGCTTGAAGAACAGGTCGTACAGCAGAAATCCAAGGTACGACTTGCCGGCCCCATGGTCGGCCAGGATCGGGCCATTGCCATCGACGACGAGTTCGGCAAGCAGCGGTTCGATGAATTGGAAAAGGTGGTACACCTGCTTGAGTTTGCGCCGGCTGTCCTGATTGAGCTTGCCGTCACGAGTCAGGATATGCAGTTCCTTGAGCAGTTCGATCGACTGTCCTGGCCGGATTTCGGGATTCGTGGGCAAGTTCTTGCTGCCGTGGTTCTCGCTAAACCCGCATTCTAGCGTCTTGCCCGTCGTCGCGGTGCGCGCGCAAGCGGCGCAACGGTCGAAGCAGTGGGATAATGCTTCGTTCGATAACCTCCGGACTTTGCATGGCGATTCAGTGGTATCCCGGCCACATGGCCTCGGCGCGCAAGAAGGCGGCGGAAACGATGACCTCGATCGACGTGGTCATCGAGGTAGTCGATGCGCGCCTGCCCGAGGCGAGTACGAATCCACTGGTGCGCGAACTTCGCCTGCACCGTCAGCGACCATGTCTCAAGGTGCTCAACAAGGCCGATCTCGCCGACCCGCAGGTGACGCAGGCCTGGCTCAACTACTACAACCGGCAGGACGGCGTGCACGCGGTGGCGCTGTCGTGTCGCCGAGCCGGCGACGTGGCGCGCCTTCCCGCACTTTGCCAGACTCTCGCACCGCATCGCAGCGAGAGCACGAAACCTCTGCGCATGATGATCATGGGAATTCCGAACGTCGGCAAGTCGACGCTGATGAATGCCATGCTCAAGCGCAGGCTGGCCAAGGTGGGCGACGAACCGGCGGTGACCCGCTCGCAGCAGACTTCGCAGCTCGACATCCGGCATTCGATCACCGACACGCCGGGGCTGCTCTGGCCAAGGATCGAGTATCCGAGCGATGGGTTGATGCTTGCCGCGAGCAATGCGATCGGCCGCAACGCGATGATCGAGGACGAAGTGGCGATCTTCCTCGCCGGATTGTTGCTGGTGCGCTACCCTGCGCTGCTGGCGAAACGATATGGGCTGTCGGCCGACGCCATGGGCGTCGCCGACGCGGCGGGAATGATCGAGGAAATTGCCCGCCGGCGCAGCCTGCGTCGGCGCGGCGGCGAGCTCGATCGCGAAAAGGCGGCCAAGGTCCTGCTGCAGGATTACCGTGACGGCATGCTCGGCCGCATCAGCCTGGAGACGCCGGCCACGCGCAGCACCCTGCTGGCGACGGAACGGGTGAGCGAGGAAAGCGCGTAAATGCTGAATTTCCTGCCGGCATCCCTGCTCGGCCTGATCGCGTTCGTGCTGTTGCTGCTCAACTGCCTGTTCTGGGTGCCGATCCTGCTCGCGCTTGCGGTCGTCAAACTGCTGTTGCCGTTCACCGCCGCTCGTCTGCGTCTGGACCCCCTGCTGGTGGGGATCGCCGAGCGCTGGATTGCGTTCAACAGTTGCTGGATGGCGCTTACCCAGACAGCCGAGTGGGATGTCGAGGGGATCGCTGGACTCGACCGGCGTGGCTGGTACCTGGTCAACTGCAACCATCAATCGTGGGCCGACATTCTCGTCCTCCAGCACCTGTTGACCCGCCGCGTTCCCCTCCTCAAGTTCTTTCTGAAGCAGCAACTGGTCTGGGTGCCGATCATGGGATTGGCGTGGTGGGCTCTCGATTTCCCCTTCATGCGACGGCACAGCGAAGAGGCAATCAAGGCGCACCCGGAACTGCGCGGCAAGGACCAGGAAGCGACGCGGCGGGCGTGCGAGAAGTTTTCGCTGATTCCGACCAGCGTCGTGAATTTCTGTGAAGGTACGCGCTTCACGAGCGCCAAGCACCAGCGGCAGAGGTCGCCGTATCGTCACCTGCTGAAACCCAAGGCTGGCGGCATCGCACTGGCGCTAAACGTGATGGGCGACAAGTTCCGCGCCATTCTCGACGTCACCATCGTCTATCCGGGTGGAGCTCCCGACTTCTGGGACTTTCTTTGCGGCCGCATGAGATGTGTACGGGTTCGCGTGCGGACCTTGCCGGTGCCCAGGCATCTGGCGACCGGCGACTACGCCAGCGATCCCGAGATTCGCGAGGCCTTCCAGCAATGGCTGCGTCAGATCTGGCAGGCCAAGGATGAGCAGATCGACCACCTGCTCGATCTTCCCGCAGCCGGATCGTGAGGGACGCCGGTGCCGGACAGGGGATGCCGCAGCGAATCACCTCCGACAGCAATGCGCAGTTTCGTCCGCCTGACGTATCATCGCCGGTTCCTCGTTCTCGTTCCCGCGTGCAGGGTCGGCGGCGCCTAGCAATGTCATCCATCCAGATCGTCCGAAGCAAACTGCAGCGTCCCCGGGTTTCCCGCGATCTGATCGTTCCCGGCGACCTGCTCGCGCGGCTGGAAACGGCTGGCTCTCGGCCGCTGACGCTGCTGGTGGCGCCGGCGGGCTATGGCAAGACCGCGCTCGTGGCCCACTGGCTGGAGGGTCGTGCTGGTCTGGCTGCCTGGCTCTCGCTGGACCAAACCGATAGTGATCCGGTCGTTTTCGCGACTTATCTGGTTGCCGCCGTGCGCACGGCGATCCCCGAGGCCTGCGCCGAGACGTGGGAGTGCCTGGAGGCCGGGCGACAGGAGTCGCCCGCGCAGCTCGCGGGCAGTCTCAGCAACGATTTCGGCGTGTTGCCGGCGCCGCTGGTCGTGGTGCTCGACGACTACCAGCGGATCGATTCGCCGCAGACGCACGCCCTGCTCGATGCCATCCTGGCCCGCCCTGCGAACGCCTTGCACCTGGTGGTGATCGCCCGCCGCGATCCGCCGCTGTCGCTCGGGGCGCTGCGGGTGCGTCAGGCGATCGACGAAATTCGCTGGCGCGACCTGCAACTGGGCCCACGCGAAACGGCATTGCTGCTCGAGCGCTGCGCCGGGCACACCGTCGACAGCCCCCTGCTTGACCGGGTACAGACTTGCGCCGAGGGCTGGCCGGTCGGTGTTCGCCTGGCGGCACTCGCCGCGCGCCATGGCGACGACGCAGGGGATGCGGGCTTCGGCGGAAGTTCGCCACAGGTCTGGCAGTATTTTGTCGAGGAGGTAATGGCCGGGCAGAGTGCCGTGGCGCGCGAAGGCCTGTATCGGACGTCGATCCTCGAACGCTTCTGCGTGCCGCTGTGCGCAGCCTTGCTGGGCGAAGTCGCGGCGCCGGCGCAATGTCCTGGCGGGCATTCGTTCTTCGACTTCGTGGCGAACGGCGGCCTGCTCTGTTTCCCGGTCGGTGAGAGTGGCAAGTGGTACCGCCATCATCCCCTATTCCGCGAGTTCCTGCAGAGGCAACTCGCTGTGCACAGTTCGCCGGCGGAGATCGCCGAAATGCATCGGCGAGCAGCGCTGTGGCTGGAAACGCAAGGCCTCCTCGAAGAGGCGATTGCGCATGCGCTCGCCGCCGACGGTGCGACGATCGCCGGGCAACTGTTGGCGCGGCATCGAACGCCATTGATGGAGAGGCAGCAGCGGCAACGGCTCGAACACTGTCTTCGCATCCTGCCCGCGGACACCGTCGAGAACAGTCCGCTGCTCCTGTTGCTGAAAGCCTGGCTGCTGCACCATCAGGGACGGCACGTCGAGATTCCGACCCTGCTCGAACGCATCGAGGCGCTGCACGAGTGTTCTGTTGACGCCGATGCCGCGGCGTCGGCCTTCCTGCGTGGCGGCGTGCTGGCCTTGCGCAGCCTGCAGCGATATCTGGAAGGCAGTGCGGAACTTGCACTGACGACCGCCGAGCTTGCCCTGCAGCACTTGCCGGACGACTGCCCGCCGGCCCGTGTCATCGCGCAGGCGGTGATTGCGGGGGCACGGCAAATGTGTGGCGATCTGCCAGGCGCCCGGCAGTCGATTCGTGACGCGCTGGCACGCGCTCCGGGGCCGATCGACGAGTGTCAGGCGCCGCTGGTGGCGGCGCTGTGTTTCATCGACTGGATGGCGGCTGACCTGTCGGCCCTGCAGTGGACGGCCAACCAGTACTGTCGGATCGGCGAGATCGCGAGCGGCGATGCGGGCGGACTGGCGCTGGGTCGCTATTTCCACGGTCTGGTGTATTACCAGCGCAACGAACTGGCGCTGGCCGAGGCGACCCTGTTGCCGGCCTTGGCCGCGCCGAAGGCGCCTCGCCTCGGCTACCGCACCGAAGTGTCGTTCGTCCTGGCGGCGGTTTATCAGGCACTCGGACAGGCGGATCGCGCTCGCCAGATCATCGACTCGGTTTGTGCGCACTTGCTGCGCACGGGCGACGGGCCGGCACTGTTTCGCGCGCAGGCGCGTCAGGCCGACCTCGCCTTGCGGCAGGGGCGGCTCGACGAGGCGCGCGAGTGGGCGCGCAACTTCGACCCGGATCCGATCCACTTTGGCTACCGTTTCAGCAATGTGCCGCAGTTGACCCTGGCCCGGGTGTGGATCGCCGAGGGCAGTGGCGAAGATCGCGAGCAGGCAGGCCGCCTGCTGCAACTGCTCGAAGGCGAACTCGCCGCCCGTTGCAACGTCCGTTTCCTGATCGAGGTGCTGGCCTTGCAGGCGATGCTGCAGCAGGTGCAGGGAGAGACCACCGCCGCCTGTGAGGTGCTCGCTCGCGCCGTCGCGCTGGCGCAGCCGGGTGGTTTCATCCGCCTCTTCGTCGATCTCGGGCAGGAACTCGTGCCACCGCTGAAACGCCTGCATCTTGCCCGGGGCAGCAGCGCTCGTCATGTCGCCCACATTCTCTCGGCGTTCGATGACGAATGGCTGGTGAGCGCCGGTCGCCAGCAAGTCGGCGCCGACCTCACCCGCCGCGAACTGAAGATCCTCAAATTGCTCGCAGTGCGTCTGAGCAACGTCGAGATTTCAGAGGAATTGTGCATCTCGCGTGCGACGGTCAAGCGGCACACCCAGAACATCTACCGTAAGCTGCGTGCCTCGAGTCGCCGCGAGGCGGTCGTCCGGGCGAGAACCCTGAACATCCTTACCGACGGCTGAGCGC